>CAZGRO010000010.1:0-6566 GCA_964528315.1 uncultured Candidatus Bathyarchaeia archaeon | reverse complement strand
AGCATACAGCTGATGGCCCCCAAGCTAAAGGAGGCTCAACTTCTGCAATTCGCCTATGCTCTTGAGCAGGCAACTCCAGAACTTCGAAATAGGCGACCCGAGTTTGCAACTTCAGAGAACGGTTCAGTTGCTGGAAAAACGCAGCAGAAGAATCGAGGCCCAAGATGGGGATCAAGAACAGAATAATAAGATCGATCTACACAATACGGTAGTAGGGGAGTCGAACGTGTACGTGCTAGCAGCGTTTGCTGTTGCAGCGTTTATCATACTGTTGACGATTCGAGCAATGTGCAAACGCATGCCTAGTCGAAGGTTTTCCTGCAGAAGTTGCAGTTTGTTTTTGGCTCCCTCGTTTCCTCATTGGGCAACCAAGGCTTGCATGACATGTCGCAGATCCAAAATCGAGCCTGTCACTGAGAAAGGTGGTTGTTGAGGCTACTGCATCCTCTTGAAAAAGACGGTGCCTATCTCAATCATAGTGAAGGCGAATGCCACGAGGATCAAGAGGTCGACGAGTACTGGAAACCTTGAGGTTCCTAGGAGAACTGCCCGGATCCCGTCAACGCCATAGGTGACCGGATCAATATAAGTGAGAAGCATTAGCCAAGGTGGTAGATTCTCGAGAGGGTATAGGGCTCCGCTGAAGAAGAAAAGAGGGAAGACAAGAAAGCTTACGATTGTTCCGAACGATTCAGGACTTGTCAGAACAGACCCCAGCATTAGTCCAAGACTCACAAGGCCTATCGCGAGCACGAGCAGAAACAGCAAGGCCAGCAATGTGGCAACAGGTGTGAAAGAGACGCCCAGGGCCACGCCGATCAAGAGCATTATCGTGCCTTGAATCATGGAATCAGTTATCCCCCCAAGCATCTTTCCAACGAATATCGCAGTTCTGGAGATGGGCGCAACCAGGATCTCCTTGAGGATGTCGATCTTTCTATCCCATACAATGTAAACTCCGAAGAAGACTGAGGTGAAGAGGATGCTCATTGCAAGAATTCCTGGATAGATGAAGACCTGGTAGTTTACGTCCTTGATGGAAACGTTGGGTCCCAGTCCTCCTCCAAATCCGAATATCCAAAGAAGAGGGGTGAACAGTGAGGTTATGACTCTGGACTTCTCTCTTCTGAAGACCTTGAACTCTCGAAGCCAAATTCCATAGATCGCTTCGAAGACACTCATCTTCTTGCCTCCGCACGCATCATCCGTTCGAAGATTCCTCCCTCCCCACTCTCGGTGCGAATCTCCTTTCCGGTGAAATGCAGGAAGACATCGTTGAGCGTGGCTGGCCTGACAGAGATGTACTCTACCTTTCCAGCTCTCTCAAGGATCTCTTGTAGATGTTGGCTGGAGTTCTGCACCGTTAGGACAAGTAGGTCCTCGTCAGCCTCTATTTTTCTGACATATGCGAGATTCTTGAATGCCTCAACATTGAGCTTTGGACTTCTTAGGCATACCAGGTCACCGCCGATCGATTCTTTCAAGGCATCCACAGTGTCGAGGACAACCACTTTTCCTTGGTCGATTATCGCTATTCTATCACAGAGTTCCTCTGCTTCCTCCATATAATGGGTGGTCAAAACTATGGTCATTTCTTCCTTCTTGGCAAGATCAGCGATGTAATCCCAAATCTGACTGCGAGTTTGAGGATCCAATCCTAGAGTGGGCTCATCAAGAAATAGAACCTCAGGATGGTGAATTAGACCTCTGCCTATCTCCAGCCGTCTTCGCATGCCTCCAGAATACGTCTTGACAAGATCGTTCTTGCGGTTCTCCAGCCCGATAAGTCCCAGAACTTCCTTTATCCTCTCATGTCTGACCTGTCTGGGGACGCCGTACCACATTGCGTGAAGCTGCAGGTTCTCTAACCCAGTGAGCTCATCGTCCACACTCGGCTCCTGGAAGACTATTCCGATTGATTTTCGAACATTGTCAGGTTGGGAAACCACGTCAAACCCATTGACCTTTGCCCTTCCCTCACTGGGCCTAAGCATAGTGCACAACATCGATATGACGGTAGTCTTTCCTGCACCGTTCGGCCCGAGCAAGCCAAAGATCTCACCGTGCTCAACCTTGATATTCAACCGGTCAACTGCAGTAAGATCACCGTATCTCTTTGTCAAATCGACTGTTTCTATTGACCAGCTCATGTTGTGTGATCCCGATAACTGGATCGAGGCAGCTAATTAACTGTCGCGCAGCTGCATGCCAAACGATGCCATAGTGTCGCGTAGAATCAGCTTACTAAAGAGAAGAGGCCACTCGGTTATTGAGCGAACATGTAGCTACCTTCCGTGATGACTCCATCGCGGTACATGCCTTGCCAGACAATGCGATATGGGATGCCTACATACCCCGGCAAACGCGAGACTGAGTAGTCTGCTGTAACGGAGTATTCAGGATTAGGCGTCACAGGGTGTTTTACCGTGACAATCCATCCTTTCGCCTGGTACTCGTAGGTTTCTGCACCTACTACGTCAGTCGATGCAACTCGTCCTCCTGACCATGCAAGGTCCATGATGAATTGCTTCGTCTCTGGATGTTTTGCCTTGATCTCCTCCATGATTTCGTCTCTAATGCGCTCAACCATTGACCTTGTGTCGCGTCTGAAACAAAGAAGCATACTGGCGCAAAAGGCCGACGCTGCGAAGATGAGCAATACGACAGAAGCAGTCTTTCGTTTCATCGTAGGACCCGTCCACATCCCTTGACGCTTCCATACTGGATGACCCCCGAATAGTTAATCATGTGCCTTAGAACAGACCGTTCACTGATAAGTACATCGTCACAGCTGCTGCGGACTGAGACACGAACCTCGTCTTCAAACCAAGCTATTTCCTCATCCAGCTGGCCATTGCAGCCTACACATGCATACACAGCCCTATCCCGCTCCAAGGCTAACTCTATTGTCCACACCTCTGTCCGTGAACCGGCAACACAAATAAGCATCAAAAACAACTAATGTAGGCCCAGGCGAGAGGCGCCGAAGCATAACTCTCAAAGAGGTTGCGGCAGTTGAGTGGTTCACCTAAGAAGAAAGTCATCTCAGGCCAGAAGCTGTTCGGAATGCAAGTGATAGATGTGAAGGGTTCTCTTGTTGGCACAGTGAAAGACGTAGGAGTAGACACTAATGAGAAGCAAATGGTCCTATTCGTCTCCACCAAAGCCATGACTGACGTTGAGTTGACATGGAGTAGCATACAGTCGATTGAAGATGTTGTTCTTCTGAATAAGCAAGTTGAAACCCCACCAGCTCCTGCTCAAACACAACCAGCTCCAACTCCCCCTGCTGCTCCGCTAACACACGTCTGCCCGAACTGCAAGTTCAATGCCCCTGCGCACGCAAAGTTCTGCCCCAAGTGCGGCACCAGTATCAAGTGAACTCTGTCCCAAGTAACATCGTGCACGAGGAACAGCCAGGCCATCAACTGCAAGGAAAATTGGAATTTGACGAAGGCCAGGATCGGCGGAACTGTTGATCTCTCCACAATTGACTGGTACGGCAGAATCACCTCTATGACCTTCTTTGCTGGCTGCAACTTCAGATGCCCCTATTGTCAGAACGCCAGCCTCATACCTTTGGAGTCCGGCAAGGAACTGGACACTGACGACATTGTTGAAAGGCTCCGAAGGAACCTGGGCATAGTTGACGCGGCAGGATTCACGGGCGGGGAGCCATGTCTGCAGGCTGAGGCTTTGAAAGAGCTGGCCAGAAAAGCGAAGGCTCTAGGTCTCAAAGTATTCCTAAACACGAATGGCAGCAACCCCCAAGTCATCAGCGACATGATCCAAGACGGTTTGCTTGATTATGTGGCTCTGGATGTGAAAGCACGCCTTGATCCTGAGCCATACGGTAGAGCAATTGGCCAGGGGGAACTGGGAGAAGCAGCCGTTCGAAATGTCAAAGCGACCATGGAGAAATGCCTCAAAGCAGGGATCACATTGGAGGCCCGTACAACAATAGTGCCAGGCCTGGTCGATCAAGAGGAAGAGATACGAGAAGTGTCAAACGAAATAGCTAGAGCTCATTTGTACGTGCTTCAGCAATTCAGCCCCGAAGGCGATATACTAGACCAAAACTTCAAGAATGTGACACCTCCCAGTAGGGAGACGCTCACGAGACTCGCTAGAGTCGCATTGGAGTGCGGAGCAAGAGAAGTGAGAATTCGCACAAAGGAACGCGGTGAAGAGACGATTCAGCCTTGAAAAGAATAATCGCAACTGCAGGACTGCCGGGGTCTGGAAAAGGCCTATTCTCCGAGGTTGCAGCATCCTACGGCATTCCTGTCTTTGTATGCGGAGACGTGGTCAGAGAGGAAACGAGAAGAAGAGGGCTTCCCCTGACGCTCGAAAGCACGGGAGCGGTCATGCTGAAGATTCGTGAAGAAGACGGGCCAGCGGTGATCTCCAAGAAACTAGCGCCGAAGATCGATTCCTCTGATTGTAACATTGTCATTGTTGAGGGAGTGAGGAATCCGGAGGAGATTGATGAGCTTCGAGCAAGATATCGTACTGTGACACTTATTGGAATTCATGCGTCGCCACAAACACGTTATGAGCGACTTGACGCCAGAGGACGAGAAGATGATCCCAGTACGTGGGAGGAATTCGAGAGCAGAGATAGAAGAGAGCTAAATGTGGGCGTGGGCAAGATGGTTGCACTTGCGGACGAGATGATAATCAACGAAGGAACTATTGACGAGTTCCAGGACAACGCTCGATCAATTCTCCAATTGGTTTTGTGCTGTGAATAGAATAGAGATCGTAGCAGAGGCAACGGTCAATCCAACTGAAGATCAGAAGAAGGTCGAAAAAGCGTTAGCAGCCGTACTGAGAGATTGCACCATGGAAAAGGTCGATCTAGGGAGAGAGACTTTGCTGCTCAGGGCTAGAACGCAGAAGCTGGATTCGCTGGTTCCGCTTCAAGCGCTTCTCATACAAGATAGGATAAGAGACGCTGCAAGGTCTCTGCTTTACTCTGGCATCGCTGGAAAGACACTTCGCTTCGGAGTGAATAAGCAGGTGGCGTATGTAAACCACATATCCCTCGTGGAGCTAAACGAGGAACCTCCGCTAGGCTTGATAAGAATGGAGATCAAATGTGACGATCCGGAATCTGTTATTGACTGGATTGCTCCGAGGTCGAGGTAATCTAGGGCGTCAAAGAGACAAGACGAAACATGCAGCTTGGTCTTTCTTCCTTGTACTTGATGGCAAAATCCTTTGAACTACTCCTTCGCTCAATTGAGCTTCACAATGTGCCGATTTGGGAGGTCGTTGACGAAGGTGGTCTGAAGCTCAACAATCAGAGAATCCAGGCCCTTAAGAAACTGAAGAAAGAGAAGAATCTGGAGTTCACAGTGCATGCACCATTTGCTGACCTTAACATCGCGTCACTGACACCGGAGATGCGTAGTATATCTATGAAGCGGCTTCGGGAATCACTGCTTCACGCGTCTGAGCTTGAAGCGGTTGCTTGGGTCATGCACCCGGGGCAACGTGGTTCATTGACAACATTCTATCCTGAGAGAGAATGGCGACTGAACATAGATGGAATTGTCGAAATGACGGATATGGGGGAAGAACGGGGTGTGAATGTGTGTATCGAAAACATGCCTAGAGGGCTTTCACTTCTGATGGATGATCCTGAGTCTTTCGACAGAATAAGCGAAGAGTCAGGAAAGAACTGTTTCAAGATGGTCTTGGACATAGGGCACGCTAACACGTCGTGTGGAGCGGTGGAGTTTCTGGATAGGCTAGGAAACGTGGTTGTCCACATCCACGCACACGACAACAATGGTAAAGTTGATTCGCACGATGAGGTCGGCAAGGGTACAGTAGACTGGAAGGTTTTAGCCAAGCGAATCAGAGAAAGTTCATGTCGGACCGTGGTGGTTGAATCAACCAAGGGCGTAGACGTGAGCCTTGAACGTCTTCGAGAATTGCTGGGTAGTCCTACAGGTCAATAGTCATAAGGTCGCTTGCTACTGCTGTCTTCGGAAATATCTTTCTAGATTCTCTAAGTAGAACCGCTGGGTTTCTGTACCTGGCGCTTATGTGTGTGAGAATCAGCTTTCTCGCTTTTGCTTTCTTGGCGATTCTTGCTGCTTGAGCAGCGGTCGAATGTCCGTCTAGACTGGCCTTTTCTTCAAGAGAACTGTCAAAAGATGAGTCATGAATTAGGATATTTGCTTTTGAAGCTAGTCTGACGGTTTCATCACAGGGCCTCGTATCAGTCGCGTAGACAATCTTGCAACCTGGCTTTGGAGGACCCACAACAAGCCTGGGGCGAATCATCCTTCCCCTAACTCTCACCGTCTTTCCTATTTGAAGAGCCTTCCAGAGAGGCCCTTCAGGTACATGTAGTTTTCTGGCTGCTTTTACGTTGAACTTGCCAGGCTTGGGTTTCTCGACAAAGGAATATGCTAAGCAAGGAACCACATGATCCACCCAAGCTGAATGAATCTCATAGAGCCTGGTGTCACAGACTCTTCCCGCCCTTATCTCATGAACATTCAGAGGAAATGTGGGATTGAATTGAACGGCATCATTCACGCAGTCAACGA
>CAZGRO010000009.1:8821-20386 GCA_964528315.1 uncultured Candidatus Bathyarchaeia archaeon | reverse complement strand
GCTCCCATGTTGATGATCCAGGAGTGGTGGCGCGCACTTACCGCTAGGTGATTGTCTTCCAGAGGCTTATTTGTTTCGCGTTGCCCGGCTGTGTAGCGGATCGATTGCTCTCTTGAGGGATGCGAGAGTGCCCGAGGATCTTAAGGTGAGGAAGGCGCATCGTGAGCCTTCGATGTTAGTCGTCAAAGCTAGAGCTGCTCTGACTCTTTCGAGCCATGCCGCTGAGCATCGAAGAACGCCTATCCTATCTGTGGAGTTGTATCTTGTTAGACGGGTATGTGCTTGCAGAGCTCCAATCTCTCCAAAGAACCGTCTCACAGACTGGTCTATTTGATCGGAGAGTATCTCGAATGAGAGGGGAGCATCGGAAACAACTCTAAACGCCAAGTATCTCCTCGATGGTCTTCTCATGGATTCGTCTTCACCACACGTACACCTTCAGCAACAAATCCTGGTCTTCTTCTCTCCAGGGCGTGGCGAACCAGGGAAAGGGGAATGTGAGTGATGGAATCCATCGTTTTCGCATACTCTGGATGAAGCGTTGAGAGAATCGCCGCCATGTCCCTCGGCGTTCTCATTTCTGTCGCATTAGTGGCACCGCTTGATAGGAGGATTGGCATCCGTCTTCTTTGTGATTCTCCAATCAGATTGAGAGTTCTATTCAAGGACGCTCTGGCTAGCGAGTCATCAACTAGCAGGTCACTGACACTTAGCTCGACCACACGGTTCGATCGTCTCGGCATAAGCCAGCGCAGTCTTGATTCAAGGCCAGTAAGTGAGAAGAACACCAAATCTATTCTCCGATCCCTGAAGGCGACGGAGCTGATGTTGCTGTTGGAGCATTCAACTGCAACTATGTCAAATGCTCCTCTTGCTTCTCTTAGCGATCTGAGAAGCTCTTTCCTGTTCCTAGGTTTCAGATCTACCCTTGAAACCGCATCAAGGCCTTGATTACCGAAAGTCCTCATCAGGCCCAGCCTAGCTTCCCTCGAGGTTTCAAGGCCAAAGGTGACTCCTACAAGGCTGAATCCTATTTCTGCCGCCAAGCAGGCCATCTGTTCCGCATTCTTCAAATCACCTGAAGACGGCTTCAGGTGAAGGTCCGCGAATTTTCTCAACTTATCAGGCCTATTTCCTTGAAGATCGTGCGTATCACGTCAGGCTTGTGTCGACTCGCATAGAATCTGATCTTGATCCTTATGGCATCTTCCTGTCTCAGATGGAGTTCTCTGAGGTATGCTGCTTGCTTATCAAATCTAAGGTATAAATTACCGTCCTGATCAACATACTGGCTCAAATGATCCGTAAGGTTCGCTCGGTCTAGCGAGGAAATTCTTGACGCGATATGCCTAATCAGGTTCTCAACGTCACTGTTTTCGGTGAAGGTAGTTCTTACGGTGGTTATTGGATTGCCATGGTGGCCAGTGGTGGCTTCTTGGATGAAGACGGCTTTGGCGCCTAGATCAGAGGGCATCAGGTTTCTGATCGCGACGCAGACTTTCTCAACGTCCTCAGTGGCATTCGCGATCGCACTGATCTCCGCCCCTCGGGTCTTCACAATGCTGCTCATCGATGTGCCTCGATCGTGAGTGTTCGCTGAGTTCGATGCTGATTCCATTGTGACCCAGCAATGCTTAACAGTTTCGGAACTCAACAGACTGCTCGATGACTTTGGGCCTCGATGAATCTGGGTATAAGATGGTCATTGCGGTAAGGGCCGACCTCGAAATGGGAAGAGGTAAGATCGCGGTTCAGGTCGCACATGCAGCGGTGGCAGCGCTGGAAGAAGCTAGGAAACGGCGTCGTGAATGGGCTGAGGCCTGGCTGGAGGGTGGACAACGCAAGATAGCCGTCAAGGTGAAGTCAGAGGAGGAGCTTGTGATGCTGGAGAAGGTGGCCGAGGATCTGAGGATTCCCTCTGCAATGATTAGAGACAGAGGCTTGACACAGTTGCCTCCCGACACGGCTACCTGTATCGGGATTGGCCCGGCACCGTTTGATCTGATTGACAAAATAACGCGAGACTTGAAATTGCTTTAGGCTTTCTTGGCGTCTTGATCCTTCCTGTCTTTCAGCCATATTTGGAGTATCCTTAGGTTCTCATCAAGCTTCGTGTGACGTCTCGGATCCATCCTCAATTTCAATCTTCTAGCTTCTAGATGGGAGATCCCTGCTTCTTTGAGTTCAGCATCGGAGAATCCTCGCCCCTGGCGAGTTCTGTGCATGGCTTTCCTGTGCCTTATCACAATGGATCTAGGGGGCCTGCTCATGGTTCGTCTCCTATCCTTCAACCTACCCTATGAGGTATCCAACGCGTTTTCAGGGTCTTACACGGTGCCTCTTATAGCAGGGTGATGGGGATCAACGAGGATTGTTTCGAACCAAGTGTTTCTTCCATCGGCCCACACCCAATACGAGTTCATAGCCCTAAGGTTCGGAAACCTTCTGGCAACTCGATCCTGAGCGATCTCCTTCAAGCTCTTGGCGCGAGTATACTTGGTCACACCTGTGGCTCTTTGTCTACGTCCAGAGACCGGACGAGATTTTCGGGCGCCCCCTCTCCTGATTCTGACTCTCACAACCACAAAGCCTTGCTTTGCTCTGTATCCAAAGCTTCTTGCTCGATCAAGTCGGGTCGGCTTGTCAATTCTCCGGATCACTGGATCTCTTCTCCACTTGATTACTTCTTGTCGCATGACCTCTTTCACGAAGGATCCGGATGGTTTTCTCCATGCTTGGGAGATATGCTTGTATGCACACATTTCTCTTCAGAGACCTCAATCATCTGCATCGAATCGAACTGCTGAGACTGCTAACCTCCAAAGTCACCATTGATAAATCTTGCGTGAAGGTTGAGCCGTACTGTGCATTGCTATCAGCTCCTCTTGAGGTAGTAGAAGGCTTCAGTTGCAGCCATCGCTCCCTGACCCACCGCAGTCGAGATCTGCTTAACGGAATGAGATGTTATGTCCCCTGCAGCAAACACGCCCTTCAGATTCGTTCTCTGGCGGCTGTCCACAAGGACATATCCTTCCTCGTCAAGCTTGACTCCAATATCACGCGCCAACTTGTTGTTTGGAATTTCGCCAACTTCCACAAACAAGCCATCCACCTGCAACTCAAAGGTATCGTTGTTTTCCTTGTTTCTCAGCAGTATGGAGCTCAACTTTCGATCGCCTTTGAGTTCTAGAATTTCGGTATTCATTATGAATTGCACGTTGCTGTCTTTGACCGGCCTGATCATAGCTTCTTCAGCTCGAAATTCATTTCTTCTGTGGATCAGGTATACCTGATCTGCTATGCTTGACAGGTAAAGTGCTGAACTTGCTGCTGAGTTGCCTCCCCCCGCAACAGCAACCTTCTTGCCTTTGAAGAATGCTCCATCACACAGAGCGCAGTAGCTGACGCCTCGTCCTCTTAGCTGATCTTCTCCTTTGACTCCGAGCGGTCTGCGATGGGTACCGGTCGCAAAGATCAATGCTCCGCAGGAGTAGTCTGCACGGTCTGTCTTCAGTCTGAAAATCTGCTCGCTGACTTGCACTGATTCTGCCACCTCTATTTCATGGACCTCTGCTCCTGCTTTCTTGGTTTGCTCATTCATCTTGGCGGCGAGATCCATGCCGGATATGCCCTCTGAGAAGCCCGGATAGTTCTCTACGAGAGGTATCTCAGAGAGATAGCCCCCGGGTGTCTTCTCTTCTATGATGAGCGTTCGCAGTCCGCTCCTAGCGCCATAGAGGGCCGAGGTTAGTCCTGCCGGTCCCGCTCCCACAATGATGAGATTCCACTCATTCACGTTCATGCGACCCTACGCTGAGACCCTGCAGCTGATCCTTTAAGGATTTATTGTGGAGAATCCTGTTGCTAAAACATCAAATTATATGTCCAAGCGCGCACTGAAGAATGTAGGAGAATCGCGATTGGGAAATCTGATCGGAGTCGTTGGGAAACCAAACGTCGGAAAATCCACATTCTTCTCAGCAGCCACTCTAGTTTCGGTTCCCATAGCGAACTATCCCTTCACAACCATCAAGCCAAACCGAGGAATGGGCTACGTCAGAACTCCGTGCGTCTGCACAGAATTCGGCGTGAAGGACGAGCCTGTGAACTCAGCCTGCTTCAACGGAATCAGACTGGTGCCGGTTGAGATCATAGACTGCGCGGGACTGGTTCCAGGCGCTTGGCAAGGGAAAGGGTTGGGAAACCAGTTCCTTGATGATATTCGAAGAGCTGACGTGCTGATCCAAATCGTGGATGCCGCTGGAGCAACAGACCCCGAAGGGAAACAGTGCGAACCGGGAACCTATGATCCACTTGACGACGTCAGATTCCTGGAGAAGGAGCTCGACATGTGGCTGTTCCAGATTGTGCGAAAGGATTGGGATAAGATTGCCAAAAGCGTCGAGGGAACGAAGGAAGATCTAGCGATAGGCCTTGAAGGTCGGCTTACAGGGCTGGCAATAGAGAGAACTCATATTTCCCGAGCTCTCCAGGCAGCCGCCCTAGATGACGAGAATCCAACCGTCTGGAGCGATGCTGATCTTGTTCGATTGATGACAGCAATCCGAAAGGAGTCAAAGCCAATGTTGATCGCGGCCAACAAGATCGACCTACCCTACGCTGAAGAGAACATCGAAAGGCTGAGGGATTCGGGGTACCCGGTTGTTCCGTGCTGCGCGGAGGCGGAACTGGCGCTAAGAAGAGCCGCAGAGAAGGGTCTAACAGACTACAAGCCCGGAGATGTAAGCTTCAACATACTGGACCAATCCTCGCTCAAACCTCAGCAGCTTTCCGCCCTGACCACGATCAAAGAGAAGATCTTGATCAAGTGGGGATCAACCGGAGTCCAAGAGAGCATCAACTTCGCATACTTCAAGCTTCTCGGAATGATCACTGTGTATCCGGTGGAGGATGCAGAGAAGCTGGCTGACCACAAAGGAAGAATTCTTCCAGACGCCTATCTCGTCCGCTATCGCACGACCGCCAAACAATTAGCATACATGATACATTCCGACCTAGGGGAGGGCTTCATCTTCGGAGTCGAGGCGCGCTCGAAGATGAGGGTTGGAGAAGATTACGTGCTCAAGGATCGAGACGTCATCTCAATTGCCAGCGGAAAGAAGAGAGGCTGAGCCGGCATAAGATCAAACGGCCGAGATCACAGAAGCATGTTGATCGAACGAGATGCGATAATCCCGTCTATTCAGAGATCCCTCTAAGCCTTTATCACAGAATCCGACCGTTCCGCGGAACGTCTCTGGCAACAGTCTGGGATGGGCCAATCCATGAATCTGAACCGATCTTGACGCCGGGCATGATACTCACATTGATTCCGGTCTGAACATCATCCCCTATGACCGCGCCCAACTTTCTTCTCCCGGTGTCCACCAATCTTTCAGAGATCATCATTCTGACAGGTTTGTCATCGAACCGAAGATTGGCAATCATGGTTCCAGCGCCGAAATTGCATCTTTCCCCGATTATGCTGTCCCCCACATATGACAGGTGAGGTATCTTGGTATCATCCATCACAATACTGTTCTTTATTTCACATCCGTTTCCAACCCTAACGTTTCTGCCTATGCTTGTGTGTGACCGGATGTAACAGTTCGGCCCAATCTCTGCGCCTTCAGCAATACAGACTGGGCCTTCTATGTATGAGCCAGATCTTATGCGCGCATGTTCCTTTACCACTATGGATCCAGCCAAATGTGTACCGTCTTCAATCTCCCCTCTGAGATTCGGCTTCATGTCTTTGAGGGCGATCTCATTTGCCTCGAGCAGATCCCAGGGCCTTCCAATGTCCTTCCATGACCCTGGAGCAAGCTCTACAGCTCTGACTCTCGTGCCACTATGAATCAGCAGCCCAACGGAATCCGTGATCTCATATTCTCCCCTCTTGGATTCAGGCGTACTCTCTATCGCGGTGAAGATCTTTGGAGGGAAGGCAAAGATCCCTGCGTTAGCCATGTTTCCATAGCCATCTTCAGGTGACGGCTTCTCGACGAGCGATCTCACGTATTCTCCTTCAAGTTTCGCAATACCATAAAACTGCGGGTCGGACACGGAAGAGACCGCCATTGAAACTCCAAGAGTGTCTTTTCTGAAGCTGTCCAGAACCCTCTTGACGGCGTCTCCAAGCACGAATATGTCTCCGTAGAGCGCCAAGAATGGTTCGTTTTGCACGAAATCCTTGGCCATCCCTACTGCATTGGCTGTGCCCAAAACCTCGGGTTGTACCACATAACCTAGACTGGCGCCGAGACCTTTTCCGTTGCCAAAATGTCTCTGGATCGAGTCTGTCTTTGCGCCGACCACGAGAAGTATCTCGGTTACGCCTGAAGAGACCAGGTTTTGAATCAGGTGCTCAAGGATTGGTTTGCATGCAACCTGAATGAGGTTCTTCGGTCTCTTCTCTGTGAGAGGTCTGAGTCGGACGCCTTCCCCAGCAGCCAGCACAACTGCTTTCAAGCCTGATACTCTCTTATCCTGTCGATGCATAGATCGTGGGCTGTCTTGAAAAGTTGTTCCACCAGCTGTTCTGATCGCGCCTCAGCTGTCAGCCTTATGGCAGGCTCAGTACCGCTCGGCCTCACTAATAGCCACCCGGAAGGAACTTGAATCCGGACTCCATCCAGTTCTGTGATCTTCGGTTTACCTCCAAGAGCTTTCGGCAGGTCAGAAGCCAAATCTCGCATTACCTTAGCTTTCAGGTTGTTGCTGCAGGAGATCTTGCCTCTCTTGACGGGGTATGTTGGCACCTTGGAGAAGAACTCGTGTATGCTGGCCTTTGTCTGTTCCACTGCTTTCATCGTGAGAACAGCTGACAGAATCCCGTCGGGGCAGAGATGATAGTTAGGGTGGATCCAGGCGCCGGATGGTTCGCCTCCAAACAGCGCCTTCGTGCGAATGATTGCTTCAGCCACATTTGCATCTCCAACCTTCGTCCAAACAACCTTCCCTCCACGCATCTCGATTGCCTCCTGAACTGACAGTGAAGAATCAATAGGGATAGCTACAGTTCCTCCCTTCCGTTCTGCCACGAGGCGCGATGAGAAAGCCGCCAGTGCCACATCTCCCGGTATGTATCTGCCTGACTCATCGACGAAGCTGACTCTGTCTGCGTCTCCATCAAAGGCAATACCGATGTCGCACGCCATTCTGCGTACAGTGGCCGACAGGGTTCCTAGGGATTCATGTGTCGGCTCTGAGTCTCGCCCCGGAAAGAATCCATCGGGTTGTGCATTGAGAGTAACCACGCGACATCGAAGAGATCTGAAAATGTCAGAGGCGATTTGGTGAGATGCCCCCGATCCAAAATCAACCGCCACATCCCACCTCCTCTCAAGACCTGTTCCGGACGTGATCATATTCCTGTAAGCGAGGTTATGATCAACCGAGGAGACATTCTTCAACTGCTTCCAGTCTACTCTGGCACATCTACCTTCTTGGTACGTATTCTCAATTTGTGTTTGAAGGACGGTATCGTACGCTTTTCCTTCTCGATCAAAGAGCTTCAGGCCGTTGAATTCAGGAGGATTATGGCTGGCCGTAACCATAACACCTGACACTGCTTTCAGAGACTTTGTCAGATATGCAAGCGCGGGAGTGGGCAGGACCCCCAGATCCACGACACCCAATCCTCCAGAGAGAGCACCGGCTGCTACTGCGGAAGATAACATCTGTCCAGACGTTCGCGTATCTCTGCCAAGCGTCAACAATCCGGTTCTGAAAACGTCGGCAAGAGCCGCTCCAATCCTCAGGGCAAGGATGGGCGTGACTTCGGTGTTAACGACGCCCCTAATCCCTGAGGTGCCGAACATGCTTTTCTTCGGCTCTTCCATAACACAGTATGACGCCGTTGGGATATTTCACACTTCGGCAGGAATGCAGTTCTTTCTAGACAGAGCTTAAGAGCGGTTAGCTCTTCTTGACTTGCCGAACGATCTCTTCGAGTTCCGGAGAAAGGTTCAGCAATCTCGATTTTCTGACTCCGACATGTCTTAGTGGAGCTATCTTCTTGGCCTCATTGTAGATATCTGATCCAATCTTGCCTAGAACCATTTCCTGTGACAGTTGATCATAGGTAAGGCTACTCGCCTTCTCCGTCATGACCCTTCGCATGACCGCTCTGATAGCATGCTCCTGTGCAGCGTTCACTCTGCCTCGCGCGAATGCAACTACAGAGATTCTCGTGACGAAGTTGTCTTTTGTCGTAACTCGATCAATGCAGTCTATTCTTGAACTTCCCCTTCTCACCAAGCTTCTGAGGTAGTCGGTTGAATACTCGTGACCCTTCAGTGTCGTTTCCGCCCTGTTACCTTTCACGCCTGTTGCCAAGAAGTAGAGTTTTGTGGACTGGTGAGCAAAGTCTCCTGTGATATCATATAAGGTGCTCTCAACAACCCTGCCAGTGACCTTGGAGGGATCTTCGCAAGGTATCTCAGCGATGTTCTGTTCACCGAAGTAAGATGGAGTGTATATTGCATACCAATCCTTGGAACGCCATTTGTCTCTGACCTTCCTCGGCGCTTTCGACAAACCATTTCCTCCGTTGAAGACCGTTCCTACCCAGACTGGCGCTAATTAATGTTTTCTCGACATTGCACAGGGACTTGGCAGGTGTTGGGCATTCGGTCTGGTTCGGTTTCTTCGCGGGCCCAGAATTCAATGCGCGCGGGCTTCGGCAGGAGCGAATGGGCTCTCAGGTGGATGTGTGGGATACTGACTTGAGTGATTGCTCAGCTGCCTGAGCGCACTTGAGCAAATCGTCGATGGTCATCATGAGAGTCTGTATTCTTCCAGAGAACTCTATTTGCGTCACAACTTTCGATCCTTTGGATGTTGTGGATATTCTCATTCCGGGTGGGACTTTTTGATTGTCGGGGTTTAATGCGCTTGCCATGGCCTCTGCCTCATCACGACTGTCCGCTTGGAAGACTATTTTCGCTTTCAAGCTTTCGCCTTCATTGCTTGCATGATCTCGGAGTCAAGTTCCTTGAAGAACTCTTTCGCGGAGTCTGTTGGGATGTTTGCGCCTGCGGCGATATCATGGCCTCCTCCTGATCCTTTGTATTTTGTAGTCAGTTCCTGAAGCAGCTTTCCAAGATTCACGCCTGCTGCGACGAGTTGCTCAGTTCCTCTTGCCGAGAGCTTCAATTCCCCAGCGCGTGTCGTGGCCAGGATCAGGACTGCTTTCATGGGATTAAACATGCTTGAGGAGACCAGGATGGTTGAGATAGTGCCAGTCATGTTTTCATCAATTGTTCCCTCTCCATGGATTAAGTAGATTGAGTCCAATTCTTCGACGCGTTCAGGTGTCTCCGCAATCCACGTCATATACTGGGCAACCGTTTTGCGATACTCGGCCAAGACCTCTTGTGCTTCGTCCAAGGCGCCGTCCCTTTCTCCCAGGCAGATACTTAACGCAAGTCCTTGGCGATTCATCCTTCCGCATGCATTGAGAAGAGAGGAGAATTCTCGGGCATCTCTCGTCGGTACTCCTCTGTCTTCCTTGGGCAGGGTGTAGGCTGTGCCTATGAGGTTGAGCGCGACCTTTCCGGCGCTTCCTTTGGATGCGACAGCTTTGATTATTGCTGACAGCAGGTTCTGTTTCTCATCTTCCCGCAGGTCTGCCAGGGTCCTCCATCGTTCCTCTTGCTTCACTGGGATGCCTGCCGAGGTCACAAGGGCGAGGCATTGATCTTCTTGGCTGCTCAATCCTGGGAGAAACGGGTTGGAGGTGTAGGCCAGAGCCCTATGGATTGGACGGGTTTCTCTGCCGTAGAGTGCCAGATCTCTGTCCAGTCTAAGGCATCCAGCCTTCGTCCCGTCATCGACTATCATTGAGTTGAGGCCGTGGAGTGTTCTCTTCTCTCCTCGATCCTGCATGTCGCCCAAAGCGCCCACAACGGCCAGCGCAGAGAGATCCGTGTTGCTTTGATCTATCGCTCGAGCGGTCAGATACGCAACCCCGGCCGCGCTGATTTCTGAGGCTCCATCAAAACCAAATATGTGGGGGTTTACGTGAACGATCTTTGCTTCTGATGCTCCAACCGGCTGATGGTGATCGAGAACAACTGCCTTGCGATGTATTCTTTGATCAAGTAAATCGAGCATGCCGCTTCCGAAGTCAGCAAAGATCGTAAGATCTGATGTGTCGATTGGCGCTTGATTCAGTGTATCTTCATCCAATCCGTCAACCGCGCGAATATGCATCATAGATTGTAGTCTATGCAGAGCAGCGCCAATGGTCCCTGCCGCGGCCAGTCCGTCCGCATCAAAATGGGACAGAACTAGGATCTGCGACCCTTTCTTTGCTTCTTCTGTGATAAGCATAGCAGCCTCTGAAACGCGTGCCATTAGAGAGCTTAGGTCGCGATCGTTCCCATTGGGCAACTGTCGGAGCCGTCCCCCTCTTTTCAGCCTGTATTGGGGGTGTCCTGGTTAGCGCCAGAGAAGCATCATTAGCATTAGGAGGAGGATTATCCAGAAGAAGGTGGAGCCCGGTCCTCTGCCCTCCCCTCGCTTGCAAAGATCGCTACAGTATCTCTTGCCCAGCGTTATCGCCTTCCCACACCTATCACAGTGTGAATGAGCGGCAACCCCTTCCACTACCTCTCCCAAGTCTGTTGGCGCTTTCTTGCCTGAGCCAAGTATTCTGTTCAACCATTCTGACAAAGCTTGCACATTCCTAGTTGTGGCCCTCTATGTGTCACCGATCTCCTTTATCTTATTGCTGTTTCTGAGTCTCGGACTGTGTCGAGAATAATATAAGCGAATATCGCCGTTGCTCAACGGGCTTTCCGTTCTTGGTTGATTTCGCATGCGTCCAATCAGCATTGACTCTGCGGCCATTGACGATCTCACGAGTTAGCTCCCTGTTTCGATCAGTACGGCAATGTACTTGTTGCTGTCTAGAACCTACAAGGGCTTTCACCGTTCATAACTCGGGATCGGTCAGCTGCAGGTGAGGCACCTATTGGAGAAGAATGATGAAATTCAATTGAAGGGGCAGCTAGCTGACAACATTGTAGAGGGAATTGACACGGCACTGGCTTTTCTCAACACCTATCATCCTGATCTCGAGCAGTGCTTGAAGATGGCACTTGAGTCTCTAGCCGCTGAGCAAGCCAGGCTTCTACAGACGGCAAAGGCACGCGGCCTCACTGACCGCGATATAGAGGAAATTGAGCACAGGGCACTCGAGGAAATTCTTGAGGCACATGATGTGCCAAAGAATGACGAGGAAGGGTGGACGGATCTCAGAGAAGCAATCAGACAATTCGTCACATCAAATACGTACACCTACTTCTGCCAGAACATATCTCCGTACAAGTGCGAACCAGAACATTCGTGAACCTGATGTTTGTTTCTTGCACCATGCCCTCTTGGTAAAGCCTTTCTCCAACCGCTGAGCTGGGCGAATTCTCTGTCCTGAATTCACACTTCCCGGATGCGGTGGCTGATGACGGGACTGTATGTCTTCTTGACGAACGGACACGGTCAAAACTGCCAGTATACGCGCCTTCTCTGTCATAGATTAGTTTCAGTTTTTCAGGCGTT
>CAZGRO010000009.1:0-8721 GCA_964528315.1 uncultured Candidatus Bathyarchaeia archaeon | reverse complement strand
TACGGCAAAAATACCTGCCTAAGCGCAATCGGTTGGGGATAGAAAAGTATGGCTAGATGACGCTTGCGGCCATCAGCTTGTATTCCCATTCAGGAGGAAGAACGCCCTCTTCCTTGTAGTATTTCACAAGACGGTATATTTTGGACTCGATAAGGGTCAACGAGCGTTTTCCTATCTTGTCCGCCTTGTTCTTCTCTAGGTGCCTCCTGAGGCTGTCTCCCTTTCTCATAAGGACCTCCAAGTCCTCAGGAATCTTCGGGGCGACGTTCGACGACACCAGCATGTCATGTATTGTCTTCCCTGTTATCGGCTTCGCTAGTGGAATCGCATACTTATCTCTGAGTATCGCTCCTATTGCGCTTGCGTTGTTGCCTTCCCTTGCGAGCTTGACGATCAAGGCTTCAACTTCTTCCGCGTTGTACTTGCACCAGGATGGAGGTTTTCTGCTCAGGGGCCTAGTCGAGCCTGATCTTCCTCGTTTCCCTGAATATAGTCGAGCCATGACGAACATGTCCTGCCTTGGTCATCGGATTTTGACGTGCTAACAGCAGATCTCTGTATTTAAGTCTTGGAGGCGGATAACCATTCGGCCAGATTTCTGAAGGCTTTGGCTCTGTGTGAATGTTCACCTTTTTCCGCCCTAGACATTTCTGCAAACGTCCTTGTGTCGGCTCCGGAAGGTATGAAGATGGGGTCAAATCCGAAGCCTCCTGTGCCTCGAGCCTCCATTGCTATGGTTCCTTGGGACACTCCTGAGAAGCAAACCGGTTCACTATTCGACTCACAGTAGGCCACATAGGACACGAATCTTGCGTCTCTGTTCGATTTTCCTTCAAGAAGCCTCAATATGCCGCCGCAACCAAGGGTCCTGAACACAAAAGAAGAGTATGGGCCCGGGAATCCTTTCAAGGCATCGATGAAAAGGCCGGCATCCTCTGAAATAGCAGGGATCTTTGTGCTCGGGGACAGGTTGATCGCTGATTGCCTGACGATTTCTTCAATGCTGTCGGATTGAATTTCAATACCTCTTCTTCCTAGGAAGATAAGTTGGATCCCGTACTCCTTCAGTATCGATTCTGCTTCAAGGAATTTGTCCTTGTTCGTGGTAGCGAAATAGATTCTACACCTGTCTTTCCGCAAAGTATCTTCCCCTTCTCTCTATTTCCTTCGCTCTGGATAGCGTCTGCCGAGCATCTCGTGATCCAACCGCCTCCTCATAGCCCGCAAGTATCGATCTGAAGCAGGGCTCAGCATATGCATAATGCGTGCTATCTAGCGCACGTCTTACCAGATGTATGTCAACCCCTTTGTCCTCTATCTGGTTTGATTGGAAGCTTAGTCCAAAATCGATGAACGACACCTGTCCTTCGTCGGTGAGAATCATGTTCGATGTGGTCAGGTCCCCATGGATTATTCGATTCCTGTGTAGCCTCCCAATTGAATTCCCGACAAAGCGGCAAATAGATCTTCTTCTGTTGGCTGAGGCTCTGGCCAGCTCCTCTTTGAGTCTTGGCCCGTGGAGGTATTCCATTAGGATCTTGCATCCCGGCTCATCGACCAGATAGATCACTGGTGTGGAGACTCCTGCCTTCTTTGCCTCGTGTATCATCTGGGCTTCGTGAACGGTTCGGTAGCTTCTGATCTTCTGATCCAATTGGCTCACTCTGTATGACTTCCGGATTCTCTCCTTGACCACGATATCCTGACCGTAGAGTCTGTCTAGGTAGAGGTTTGCCTCAGCTCCCTTTCTGATCAGACGAGCCAACTGCGACGCTTCTCTCTATTTTCACTAGCATTCCGGATAGCATGCGCAGGAATAAGGCTTTGTCAAATGGGTGAGGGCGCGGCCGTGGTTTGTGAGGCCGGTTCCTCTTTCTCTAGGCAACTTCCGGCCCGTAGACCGGGGGAATGCTGTGAGGCGTCGTTTAAGTCATGAATCAACACTTTTATTGAGCGTTAAGTCAACCTAGGCTGAAACTAGGCCATACTGGAGAAAAAGAGGAAATGGCGGACAGCCCTGAGAAAATACAGGAAGCAGAATACATCCCACAGCAACCGGAATGCAACATAGGCACCTTGGGTCACGTGGACAACGGAAAGAGCACTCTGGTCCAGGCTCTTACAGGCGTTTGGACCTCTAGGCATTCGGAGGAACTGAGGAGAGGCATCACAATAAGAATAGGGTACGCTGACGCCGCTTTCTACAGATGCACAAAGTGCAAGCCCCCAGGCTGCTACACGACCGAAAAGAAGTGCCCAACCCATGACTCAGAAGCGAAACTTCTCAGGACTGTCAGCTTCGTTGATTGCCCGGGCCACCACAGCCTTATGGTCACAATGCTATCTGGAGCAGCTCTTATGGACGGAGCAATGTTTGTCGTCGCAAGCAACGTGAAATGCCCACAGGCTCAAGACAGAGAGCATCTACTTGCAGCCCAGATAGCTGATCTAAAGAACATCGTGGTTGTTCAGAACAAGATCGACATAGTTGACCGAAACAGAGCCCTTGAGAATCTCCAAGAAATCAGAGAATTCACAAAGGGAACCATAGCGGCCAAGGCACCTGTTATTCCAGTCTCAGCCCAACATAAACTGAACATTGACGTTCTTATCGAAGCCCTCGAGAAGCAGATACCTACCCCCAAAAGGAATGTGGCCGCAGACCCCGAGATGTATGTTCTCAGATCGTTTGATGTGAATAAGCCCGGGACGCAACCTAAAGACCTGGTCGGAGGAATAATTGGCGGGTCGATAGTCCAAGGCATCTTCAAGGTCGGAGATGAGATTGAGATCAAACCTGGGATAAGGATAGAGTCCGGAGGGAAGGTAAGGTACGAACCTCTGACCACCACCATTCAAACTCTCCATACAGGTGGCGGAAACGTGAAAGAAGCAAAATGCGGAGGACTTGTTGGAATCGGTACAATGCTGGATTCGTCACTCACAAAGTCTGATGGTTTGGTGGGGAACATAATCGGAAGGACAGGCAGCCTTCCCGACTCTCATGAGAAGCTAACTCTTGATGTGGATTTGTTTGAGAAAGCTGTTGGAACAGAGAGCATGGTGGCAGTAGAGAAGATCCGAACAAACGAGGCATTGGTGCTTAATGTTGCAACCGCGGTCACGTCTGGTGTTGTCACATCGGCCAGAGAAAGCGTTATTGACATAGCTCTCAGAAAGCCCGTTTCCGCCGAGCCGGGATCGAAGGTGGCTCTCAGTAGAAGAATCGGAGAGAGTTGGAGGCTAATCGGCGTAGGAAAGGTAAAATGACGTCTTCTGTGTGAACCTTTTGGTTTTCAAAGTGATATTGGATACGAACATGCTTATGTTTGTGGCAGAGAAACGGATTGATATCTTCGGCAGAATAGAAAGTGCGCTTCAGGGGAAAGTTGAGTTAGTAGTGCCGAACGCGGTGCTTGTCGAACTGTCAAGACTAAGCCGACAAAGGTCAAAGAGAGCGCGTTATGCTCGCATGGCCTTGGAGCTGGCAGAGAAATGCGGAACTTGGAAGGAGCAGATGTCTCCAAAGGAATCTACTGACAATTACCTTGCGAGAGTAGCGCAGGAAACTGGCGGAATTATCGCAACTGGCGATATGGAGCTCGTGAGGAAAGCGCGGAACGCTAATATTCCCGTAGTATACCTTAAGAAGGATTTACATCTCGCAGTTGAGGGTCTCGACCCCGGATATAGGTGAGACCTGGAGAGTTTGGACTGTAGAAAGGAAATGTGAAGTGGATGTTCAGACTGTTCATGATTGAGGACACTGTCAGGATACCTCCTGAGAAATTCGGGAAACCTCTCGGTGAGGTCGCAAAGGAACAGATCAAAATCAAGTACGAGAACATGGTAGACGAGGAACTAGGCTACGTTATACTCGTGGTTGACGTGAAAATAGATCCTGTAGGAAAGGTGTTGCCCGGCGACGGGTCAACCTACCACAGAGCCACCTTCCACCTTCTAACCTTCTACCCTCAGATGCACGAAGTTGTGGAAGGCGAAGTTGTCGAGATAACCGACTTCGGTGCATTCGTGAGAATCGGAGCAGAGGATGCGCTGCTTCACATATCCCAAGTGATGGACGACTTCATAAGCTACGATGAACGCCACGGCGTTCTGGCTGGAAAGGAAAGCCAGAGAAGACTGGCGAAAGGCGACCTTGTCCGAGCCAGAGTCATCGCGGTGAGCTTCCCCAAAGGGGGCATAGGTGGAAAGATAGGCGTTACAATGCGACAACCTTTCCTAGGCAGACTCGACTGGATCAAGGAAGATGTGAAGAAGACGAAAGGTGAGAAGCCCAATGCCTGAAAAAGCCTGCAAGAACTGCCACATGATCAGCAATGGATCAATTTGCCCAGGCTGCAAATCCTCAAACCTGAGCGATGATTGGACAGGGCTACTGATCGTAATCAACCCTGAGACTTCAGAAGTTGCGCGAAAGATGGGGATCAAGGCCCCCGGCAGATATGCAGTCAGAGTGAGATAGTTGCCTAGGCTCAGGCTCCCAGAGAATCTTAGAGCCAGACTTAAAGAACCACTTGGCGAGCTGATACCTGGGCCACCAGAGAAAAGCCTCAGACGGCTTAGACAGATTCTAGATTCTGAGAAGATCCCAAAGATTGTCTGCGTAGGGGATTTTGTTACGAGGCTGCTTTCAGATTCATCTATTGGATTTGATCTGGCCATCGTGGACAACAAGGTGATGAGACAGGAGGCCGGCGGTCACAGCATCAGATCAAAGCAAGTGTTCCATGTTGTCAACCCGGCCGGCACCCTTGAGGTATCTGCCTGGGCAGCCATCGGTGAAGCGTTGAAGGCGCAGCGGGCTCTTCTTGTCGTGGACGGAGAGGAAGATCTGCTCACTCTCCCGGCCATAATGCTGGCGCCTTGCGGTTCGCTGGTTCTGTACGGCCAGCCACGTGAAGGCATGATTGCAGTTAGGGTCGATAAATCCAAGAAATCAGAAATAGAATCGTTAATCAGTGAAATGATCAGGGAATAGCCAGATGAATTTCTCTATCAGGGCGAACTGGCCGGACTATTCCTTGACGAAATCTGTATAGCTGCACGATCCACAGGTGAAGCGTTTCACCGGATTCTTGTGGTATCCCATTATGTTTCCGCATCTCGGGCATTTCCTATTGCGGAACTTCAGGGTTCCCTTGGAATCAATTTCGTAGACCCTGCTTAGTCTGGCAGGGGGTGCTTTCTTCTTGGCAGCTTTCGTTTCACTCGGCTTTGCTTCACTCATTTAGCATCTATCCCTTCTTTGCTTCCTTCTGAGGCTTCTCTTGAGGCGGCTTTGTCTCCTTCTTCTCCTCTGTCTTCTTTGCCTCGGGCTTCTTTTCCTCGGGTTTCTTCTCCTCGGCCTTCTTTTCCTCAGGCTTTTTCTCTTCGGGCTTCTTTTCAGGAGGCTTCTTCGCTGCTGGCTTTTCTTTCTCGGTTTTCTGAATCTTCGCTCTTTCCTCAGGAGGCATGTTTCTAATCAGGAGATGTCTAGGTAACACTTTCTCAGCGATCAGTTTGTTCTCATATACCTCCGCCTTTCCGGGACCCGTGTCGGTTCCGGTGTAGTTCATGATACTCAGCACGTATGTGTTATCCAGTTTCGCTCCCGCTTTGGAGGCAAGGGCTTTTCTCACTGCAAACCGGTCTGGTGTACCTGAACCTGAGTGTGCGACTTCAAATTCGATCTCTCTTCTCTTGAACAGCTCGTTTCGTCTATCTTTTACTATCTTCAGTTCCATTCAGACTATGCTCCCTTGGTTTTCTTTGTTGTCTGCTGCTCTCCCTTCGTCACTAACATGTTGATCTGGTATGTTTGATCAGTGATCATTCTCCCCCTGACAAGCTTTCTCTGTCTCTCTCCGCCAGTCGTTGGTCTGAAGCCTACTCCACTGGACAGAATAGCGTATTTCTTCGCTCCGCCGTGAACATCTGGGCGCATCGGTATGCCGTCCTTGTCGCTTCCCCCAGTTATCTTGAGCTTCACCTTTTCGATCCCTATGATCGACCCATCAACAACGTCCCCTATCTCTCTTCCAATCAACGGTTGGGCCCTGGGCCCGTCAAGCTCGTGAATCGATGCTTTCTTGCTCTCTGGGTCTGAGACGTTAAGTTTGAATTTCGCCATTACATTTTCCTCGTTCCTAAGCCGAGTGCCGTAAATAGGCTTCCCGAGAAACTTATTAATGTTGCCAAGCTCACGAGTCTTTTTAGGCCTAAGGTGCTCAGGCTAAAAGGCCCAAAGCGGATTCGTTTTCCTCATCGTCTCAACAAGCCTATTCAGAAGGTCTATCTCTTCCTGGTCCAACGACTCTTTGAACTTCGAGAGGAACAGTTTAACATGCTGCTCCGGCACCGCAACAAACAGAACATCTCCCTCATTGATGTGCCTTCCCACTACAGCGTCCTTGATGGATATCGCGACCTGCGTCCCTCGCAATGCTTCATGCAAGTCCTTCCCTTTGTCTTGGATGCGTTGTATCTCTCCGATGGCTCGTCCATCTTCGAAGATGAGCCTGCATTCAGGTTTGATTCTTCCAGCTTGAATCTCAATTCCAACTATGGCCGGATTGCTTCTCCTGAATATGCAGCCAGGAAGGATTTGGATCCGGGCTGGAAAGGTGAGTCGATCCAGCTCCCCTCTCATTCCCGTTGCCCTTTGAGTGTCGCGCCATTTCACGTAGTCCTCGATTAACCGATAGACAACATTGCTCGTGAAGACCGTTATCCCCGCTTTTCGAATCTCTTCCTCCGCGTCAGGTAGGGTCTTGACATTGAATCCTAGTATTACGCCGAGGGTCGGATCCTTAAGTCGAACAGCCTCGGCTTCCACGACCTCTCTACGAGACACGTCTCCCACATCAGCCAGGCGAATCGGAGTGCTAGAGCCTGTCAGAAGGGATATTAGAGCCTCCAGAGATCCGAGCGTATCGGTTTTCAGAACGACGCCGTCGATATCGGTGTCTATTCTAAGTCTCTCAAGTTCCTCTCCGACCATCTTCATGTAGAGCTCGGGATTCTCTCCTTTCGGGACCACATATAGCGAGGAGCCTGCAAGAGCTTCCTCCATATTCGGTGCTAGAATCTTGATACCTGCCGCGGCGTTGACCTGTCCCACGTCGGAAAACCTGTTGCGGGGGTCTCGTATTTCATCCAGTGGCTTTGGTAGAAGAAGCGCGCGCACGCTCGTACAGATCGGTTTTTCTCTTCCGCCTAGAACTATGGTATCAGAGGTTTTGATGACTCCGTCATAGAGAATGACGTTTATCGTCATGCCCAGGCTTGGTTCTTCCTTGACCTCGAGGACAACTCCTTTTCCCGGACCAGTGGTGACTCCTAGCTCTTCGGTCATGAATGTCTGCGTTAGTCCCACAAGTAGGGCCATCAACTCCGGTATGCCTTCCCCGGTCTTCCCGCTTGTAGGTATGATTGCCACAGTGTCTCGGAAATCTTTCAGACGGTCATATCTCTCTGATTTGAAGCCCAGTCTTGATAGGGTCCCCATTATCACGTACAGTCGGTTGTCCATTTCCTGTTGGATTTCCGGAGGTTGAGCGTTAAAGGAGTCGACGAAGGCCATTCCGGGATGCGATTTCCACCCGGTGATACTGTCAACCTTGCTTGCTGTTACGAGGTAGGGAGTCTTCCGTGCCTTCAAGATGTTGAGTGATTCATGAGTCTGCTGCTCGAAGCCCCGAACTATGTCGACAACCAACACCGCGATGTCTGCCGCAGATCCGCCTCTTCTTCTAAGATTGGCGAAAGCTTCATGGCCAGGAGTGTCTATCACGAGCAGTCCTGGGATTTTGACTTCAATCTTGAATCTTTCGAGGAGAGGCCCGCAGAACTGCTTTATGGTCTCCGCTGGAAAATAGCTGGCTCCGATGTGTTGGGTGTAGGATCTTTCAAAGGAACATCCCCCCAACTTCTCGAAGCTGAACTGCTGTTCCTCTTATCTTGTCCAGCAGAGTTGTCTTGCCGGCATCGACGTGCCCAAGCACGACAACTATCGGTTGCCTAATGGGCATCGGGGTTCCTCTGCCATCTATTCCGATCTGAAGGGTTTCTCATTCGAGAAGGGACTTAAGAACTTGTATGAACAAGAAAAAGGACAGACAACGATTCTTGCGTTTCTATTTCGAGCTCACTGGTGTCACACGATTAGTGACTGGCATTCTGCAAGAAAGATCTACTGGAGCCGTGGCGAAGCTCCGCTGTAATATTCCAGTGCGGATGAAGCTGGCCCAAAATGAGAGCGCTGAACACGATAGCTGGTTGAGGTCTATCTGCCTCGCTCCTTCTTCCCGTGGTATATGGTCCACTTTAGTTTTCTAGGATCTCGGCTGAAATCCATTTCGCTCTTCCTGCATTTCCCCGAGCAGAAGTAGAGTATCGTTCCATCGTTTCTTACGTACATCGACCCTGTTGAGGACGGGAATTCTTTGCCACAAAACGAACAGCGAAATTCACGCGGCATCTGCCTTCATCTTTGTTACTTGATCTTCTTTGCCTCTCTCTCAGTCTCTCTCAGCATGAGCACGTCTGCGAGCCGAACGGGACCTTTCACGTTCCTTGTTATGATTCTTCCTTTGTCACGTCCTTCAAGTACTCTGACTCGCACTTGAATCACT
This sequence comes from uncultured Candidatus Bathyarchaeia archaeon, assembly GCA_964528315.1. GTDB lineage: Archaea > Thermoproteota > Bathyarchaeia > 40CM-2-53-6 > JALHTG01 > JALHTG01. The sequence goes on along the minus strand of CAZGRO010000009.1, from coordinate 85 downwards.
TCTCCGGTGACGCCTGTTCTTGCGATAATCTGTGTGACTTCAGCAGGGATGAGCTGATCCTCAGTCTTCTGCTTGGCGCTCATTT
>CAZGRO010000008.1:0-21053 GCA_964528315.1 uncultured Candidatus Bathyarchaeia archaeon | reverse complement strand
CGGATGCCAACTTCAAGCGTAGTCTATGCCCTTGGCTATTTAAGCCGAGCTGGGTTTCCCGACTCTTTTTTCCGGAAAGCGCGAAGAGGCTATGGCCTTGCCGCATTGGTTCGAATGACTTCCATTTGGTGTAGGACATGCACCTTGTTGTGCGTGATGCGTCAGAAACTCCCGGCAGGAAAACGTTTTATGGGCTGTCTCACTCGATTACGTGGAAGTTGCGTCGGATGAGCGACAAACACACAGGTGGCAATGATTCACGAGGACGACGCAAGCTTACAAAAGACGCTATCACCGCTCTTCCTCATGAGATAGTACGCACCTTTGCGCGGCTTCCAAGAGTGTTCAAGAGACTAGACATTGATCGTCTTATGGGGGATAAGATCTCTCGAAGCATGAAGTGGAGATACTTGAACAAGATGGAGCATCTCGGACTCATTAAGCACTCAACGAAAAAGTACTATCAGAAACTGCATAACACCGTGTCAGAGTGGATGGAGAAGGATGTGCTGCCTAAGATAAGGAGAGCGGAGAACAGAAGCGAACTCGATTCTGAATCTGCATGATCACTTGCTTGAGAGCTCTTGAATCAATTCTCTGGCGTAGTCTTCTCGAATCTTTCCTCTTTCAGCCATTTTCTCTGCCACTAGATCAATCAGGTGACCTGTCGCACCTGCACTGATCGCCACATTTCTGGCATGGAGCTTCATGTGTCCTCTCTGAATCCCTTCAGCCACCAAGGCTCTGAGAGCAGCCAGGTTCTGAGCCAAGCCCACTGAAGCTATGACCTCTGCCAGCTCTCTTGAGCTCTTAACTCCAACTATCTTCAGAGCAATCTGAAAGGCCGGGTTGGATTTTGTGACTCCTCCAACCGTGCCCACCGCCATCGGCATCTCTATGCTTCCAACCAAATCTCCGCGGCTGTTCTTCCCCCAGGTTGTGAGAGGTTTGTATTTGCCGCCTTGCGCTGCATATGCATGAGCACCTGCCTCGATGGCTCTGTGGTCGTTTCCTGTCGCTTGAACGACTGCGACAACTCCGTTCATGATACCTTTGTTGTGGGTTGTGCATCGATAGATATCTGCCTCAGCAAAGGCCTGTGCCTTCACAATTCCATCAACCACGTTCTCTCCGCCCAACGCGTCCTTTGTAACCTGGCATCGAGCCCTTGCAAGCCTTTTCGTGGCAAGATTTGATATTATTCGGAGATGAACCGTTCCATCTGCCAGATCCTCCACCATGGGGGCAACTGCTTCTGCCATCGTGTCAACAGCATTCATTCCTGCCACATCTCTACAATCTACATGAAGTTCAACAATCAGCATGGCTCCAAGTCTGGTTTCAATGAGCCTGGCTTCAAGGTCCTTTGCTCCTCCTCCAAGCGACACCAGAACGGGGTCCTGTTCATTGGCCTTCGTCAACAGCTGCTTCCTGTTGGTGATGACGTTCTGCATTGCGCGTGCCGGCTCGCGCATGTCGGTCACTTGGATTTGGCCGATCATTATTGGATCGGTGGTTGTTGCGGTGAAGCCTCCGCTGGCTCTGACCATCTTGGCGGCGTGGCTTGCCGCTGCGACCACGGACGGCTCCTCGATAACCATTGGCACAAGATAATCTCGGCCGTTGATGAGGAAGTTCGTTGCGATTCCAAAAGGCATCTGAAATAACCCTATGACATTCTCAATCATCCTATCGGCCTGAGGTAGGCTCAGTGCTTGGCCGGACCGCAGCAGTCGGCACTCTTCATCTGTCAGTCCGGAGAACTCCTGTACTATTCTCAGTTTCTCCTCAGGACTAAGCTTGTAAAAGTTCGGAATATCAGATCTTCTTCTCATCATGCTTCCACTAGCTGTCAAGCTTCAGCTTATCCATTCATCCTGAGCTGTTGATCAGCCCCGACATTCGTCGTTCTCGCTGTTCGATACCTGACGGCCGATCGAGGCTGAATAGAACAAGTTCATATCGCTGTCTGCGGACTCCCGGCAATTCAATATCTCCGTTCCACTATGAATGCAAGGACTTCATCGAGAAGCCTTCTCTCGTTGGATTCTGGAATTGAGAGAAGAGCCGTTTTGGCTTCATCTGAATACTCTTGTGCCTTCCTCTTGGAGTACTCTAGCGCACCTGTAGAGATTATTGCCTTCGCGGCTGCAGCGAAATCTCGCTTGGTCGCTCTAGCATTTCCCAGAGCCTTCAGGATTGCCTTCCTTTCCTTAGTAGAACCTTCAGCAAGTGCGTGAATCACAAGAATGGTTCTCTTCCCCTCCCTAAGGTCGCTTCCAACAGGCTTTCCTAACTCTCTTTCATCAGCGGTCAATCCCAGTATGTCATCGACTATTTGGAAGGACATTCCGAGGCCATCGCCGAAGCGACGCATAAGCTCCACGCTTCCTGAGCTTGATCCTGCTGAAAGGGCGCCGACGACGGTGGAGCACTTGAAAAGCGCGGCCGTTTTCTTCGAGATCATGTGAAGGTAGTCTCTTTCTGATGAGAGAGGATTTCTTTCGAGTTCCTCATCCAGTTCCTGTCCTTCGCAAATATCTACCGTGGATTTGTTAATCTCATCAAGAATGCCGGGAAGCGGCTTCATCAATCTCTCGTTCTTCATCGCTGCCTTGGTAACTATATCGTATGACTTTATGTGGAGGAGATCTCCTGCAACGATCGCGGTTGGAATGCCCCACTTCTTGTGAACTGTCGGGACGCCTCTCCTGAGGTCATCATTGTCGATAATATCGTCGTGTACTAAGGAGAATGCTTGAATGAGCTCTATTGCGGCGGCCGGGGCAAGCGCATCCTCCTCGTCCCCTCCTAGCGCCTTGCATGCGGTGACGGTGAGGAAGGGACGAATTCTCTTTCCACCGGCCTTGGGCAGATGATAGGCCGCCTGCCAGAGATTTACAGGTTGCCGCACAGCTAACTCTGCTTCAAAGTATCTATCCATGAGGTCTCCGATTCTCTGCAGCTCTTGTTGCAGCATGCTCATCTCATTTCCTTCTTGCGTATCTTTCTGTATCGAATCCTCGTTGGGTCAACCAGTGATATGTATTGCCAGCAATAACCAAAGGAGCCTGTTGCAGATCAACCACTCTTGCAGATCCCGTAAGAAACATGACTCTCCTCATTTCTTCGTGCATGGTTCGAATAACCTGTTCCACCGAGGTGGAACTTGAGAGCGCAGCAGACAACAATGGTCTTGCAACTCCGGCGGCAGACGCGCCTAGGGCTACAACCTTCGCGATCTGGACTCCATCTCTGATGCCTCCAGAGGCTATCGTTGTCAGATCCGTCGCCTGTTTCACCTCAACTATGCTCGCAGCGGTAGAGATCCCCCACCCATAGAAAAGTTCCATTCGGCTCTTCTTCGCTCTCTCGCTATTCCGGTATCCCTCCACCCTGGCCCAGTCGGTTCCGCCCACCCCAGCCACATCAATGGCTGATACGCCAGCTGCCTTGAGTCTCACTGCCTCCTCCCCGGAGATTCCTGCTCCCGTCTCCTTCACGATCACCGGAACATCCACGTGTCTGGCTATCTCGCCTATCTTCTCTATGACGCCCTTGGCAAGAAGCTCTCCCTCAGGCTGAATAGTCTCTTGAACGGTGTTCAGGTGCACCGCCAGCGCATTGGCCGAAATCATTTCTACTGCTTTTTTCGCTTGGTCTGACCCATATCTGGCCGCAAGTTGAGGAGCACCTATGTTCGCCACCAAGAAGGCGTTTGGAGCGGTCTCCCGAACTATCCGGAAGCTTCGCTCCAGTGCCGGGTTCTCAATCGCGATCCTTTGACTGCCTACCCCCATTGCTACATGCAGCTTTTCCGCAGCTACGGCCAACCTCTGGTTGATTCGTTCGGCCTGTGAAGTTCCGCCAGTAATGGCCTCGATAACAAACGGAATTGACAACCGGTGCCCCATGAAAGTACAAGAAGTGTCCACATCCGCCATGTCTATCTCAGGGAGCGATCTGTGAACCAGAACAACGTCTTCCAACCCATTCGTTCTCCCTGAATCAACGGGCCTTGTTGCACAGATTTTTATGTGATCAGTCTTACGGGTTGATATCCGAGAGCTCCTCATTTTCCTTCCCTTTCAACAACAGTTCCTAAGACGTTGTGGCCTTTCAACGCTTCAGCAATTCGTCCCGGAACAAGACCGTTAAGTATAGTCACCTGTATTCCTTTTTGGGCGGCAGTCGATATCTCTCGGATCTTTCCAGCCATTTCTCCGGTCACATCAACGGATTGACTTCTTCCCTCAATCCTTTCAACGAGCTGCTTAGCGTCTTTCACAGTCATTCTCCGTATGAGTTTTGCCTTCGGATTTGTTTTTGGATCAGAATCGAAGAGGCCGTCCACATCGGCTGCCAAGATGATCTTCTTGGCTTTCAGCTCTGTGGCCAATCTGGTGGCAAGTTGATCTCCGGACAGAACGCAGAATCCCAGCTGCTCATCCAACACAACATCTCCGTAAAACAAGGGGATCATGTGAAGGTCCAAGATTCCTTTCACGACTCTGACATCTATCTCACTGATTCTCTTGTTGTTTGTTCTGATGAAGGATGATGGTTGAATTGAGATGCAGGGCAGACCTTTCTCTATCGCTATATCCAAAACAAGCTTGTTCAGCTCTGTCATAGATTGTCTTGTTTTCACGAATCCATGAATTTGCGAGGAATCGGTGTAGCCTTCGGAAAGCCGATACCTCTTTGCCAGAGGATGGCCGTATGATCCTCCACCATGCACGATTATGATTGATCCCTCTTTGCGGGATTTGATTTCATCCATTGCCCTGGCGATTGTCTCCTTGGAAGCAATGAATTCTTTCTGTTTGTCAGTCACAATTGATCCGCCAAGCTTGAGTACAACTAGTTCACTAGCCACGATCTCACTCCTCTCCTCTCTATCTTTGCTACGAACGGCGCTCCGCCCGCTTCCCTTATCGCTTCTACTACTGCTGGTATACGATCTTGCGACGCTAGGGCGATCATTGACCCTCCCCCTCCAGCACCAGTGAGCTTGGCTCCGAACGCACCTGCCTCAGATGCGGCCGAGATCATTTTGTCAAGTTCAGCGGTAGACACACCTATTCTTTGAAGAAGCTCTTGGTTCTGGTTCATTAGCTGGCCGAGCCTTCGTATGTCTCCCTGTCGAAGTGCGGTAAGTGCTTTTCTCGAAATCATATTCGCGGATCTGATGACCTCTTCGGCCATGTCCTCTCTCTCGGCAAATAGCGCTCTGACTCTGGAAACGATATCTCCAGTTGATCTTTTCCTGCCGCTATCTCCTATGATTATGGGAAAGGTCCTGCCTACGGTGACCCGCTCAAACGGCCTCTCCTTCTGGTAGGCGATCACGCCTCCATAGGTGGAAATCGTCTGGTCTATGCCAGAGGGAATCTTGTGTATGAGCCGTTCCGATTCAAAAGCATACTTTCTGATGGTTTCGAGTCTACATCTTTTTCGGAAGAGTTTGCCGATAGCGGCTACTGTGGACACGGCGACAGCCGCTGATGATCCCAGGCCTATCCCCACTGGGATGTCTGACTTTATATCAAGGTCCAGGCCGGTGCTCTGCCCTGCCCAATTGCCGAGAGCAGTTCGTGCCAGCTGAGATATGGGTTCCAGGAGAGTTCTGGCGTCGTCTCCCCCGTTCAAGACCTGACAGTGTCCACTGTCGATATGCATGGCACATTTGAGTGACCCCGATCTGGTTACGATAGTTTTCCCCCGTCTTCTGGATGCGGTTGCTCTGGAGTAGATCTTTACTGCGGAGACTACGGCGGTCGTGCCGTAGACGACGAAGTGTTCTCCGGTGAGGATGACCTTTGCGGGCGCGACGGCTGTGCTCTTCATACTCTCGCCTTGGTTCTTGTGCATTTCCAGCCAAACGGGCAGTCGATCGGTGAGGTTGAGACGAAGATGGTCTACTTGCTTATTATTGCTGCCATGTAGCCTACTACTTGGCTGTAGTCTTCAGTTATGTCTCCGCTTGTTTGGTAACATAGGAGTCGTGCCGAGAGTCCTTGCAGCATCTTTGAGGCAACGATCGCCGAGGAAACTGGTCCATATCCACACATCGAGATGCTTTCCGATTCCACGGTTCTCTGGAGTCCTTTCTCGTCAAGTTTCAGTATTGCGTCGATCGCGAGCTTGTCCTTTCTTTCCGCCTGTTTTTGAGGCTCATAATGTGACATGTCTGATGAGGCTATGATCAGCGCGTTTCTGTCGGCGATGGTTTTTGCAATGGCTTCACCGACGTTTCGGCTTGATTCCAAATCCTGCATCATCATGGATATCGGTACGAATTTGAACCGCTTTCCGAAGATGTACTGAAGAAATGGAAGCTGAATCTCTATAGAATGTTCATGAACGTGTGCAGAAGCATCGATGTCAATCATCCCGGAGTTCTCGCATATTCGCTTAGCAGCATCTGTATCTATGTCTACTTCGCCTAGCGGTGTCAGCCAAGCCCCCTCATTCATTATTGAAAGACCTGTGCCGGCTCCATAGTGGTTGGGGCCCATAACAATGACGAGGTCAGGGATTCCATCAGATGCAAGCGCTGAGTAGAGGTGAGCGGCCACGGGGCCTGAGTACATGTATCCGGCATGCGGAGAGATCGCTGACACTATTTTCCTCTTTGCGCCCTCGTGCAATTTTGGCAGCTTACCTGGTCCGAGTTTGTGAAGAAAACAGTTCTCAATCTCGGTGGTCAGAGATGCTTTGTCAGCGGAATAGAACGCACCTGCTTGGGCAGGACGTCTCACTTTCACATCTCTTCACTCATTCTTGCAGGGATCGTGGCAAGTTTAGTTTCGAAATCGTCGATGGTCGCAGTTATCGTTCCGTCAGCAGGAATCTCTCCTCTTTCCCTCAAGACTTGTCTTGCAAGAAGCCAGTAGACAGTGGCTAAGGCGCGTCGACCTTTATTATTGACCGGAATAGCAAGGTCGAGCCCGTTGAACGCATTGTCGGTATCGGATAGGCCAATTACTGGGATTCCTGCGGATGATGCTTCTCTTATGGTCTGCCAATCAGCCCTAGGATCAGTAATCATAACGAGCTCTGGCTCTGCATGTTTGGGCTGAAGCGGATTTGAAAGCAACCCAGGCATAAATCTGCCTACTATCGGAACAAATCTGGTCAACTCACAGAATTTCTCAACCGGGGTCTTCCCGTAGAGCCGTGAAGACACCACGATAACCTTGGAGGGCTCCATTCTCGACATGAATTTCCCGACTGTTCTGATTCTCTTGTCCGTGTTTCCAATGTTCAGTATGAAGAGTCCATCTGGCCTAGCACGATAGATGTGCTGCTCCATGTCTCCCGTCTTTATTCTGGTCCCTATGTGAAGACCTGCTGCCAGCAATTCCTCTAATGGCAACAGTAGGTCCTCGACCTTGGGAATCATATCTTTGTCTTCAATAGACAACTACTGGTTCATCTCTATCTGGTGATCTTAGCCAGCCTAATCCTCTCTTTTAAGTTCCCCTCTATCCTTATCAGCTCATTCAACTTCGCCACTCTCTCTCCTCCCACAATCCCTGTCTTGAATATCGGGCTTGCGAACGCTACGGCAACATGCGCCAATTCCGAACCCGGGCTCTCACCCGATCTATGAGACACCACAGGGATATAGCCTGACTGAATCGCGAACTCTGTTGTCCTACGGGCGTCTGTCAGCGTTCCGACTTGATTGGGTTTTATTATGATCGCGTTTCCGGATTCCTTCTTCGTTCCTTCTTGAAGTCTTGTCAGATTGGTCACGAAGAGGTCGTCGCCACATATCAAGGTGTCATTGACAGAACGGGTTAGCTCTCGAAACGCGGTGAAAGCCTCCTCATGAAATGGATCCTCCAAGTAAGCCAGATGGTAGTCGTTGACAAGAGTTCGCATGTACTCTATCTGCTCCCCTTCATCCAGACGTTTTCCATCCCTCTTGTATGCGTAGGTCTTGGTCTTCTCATCCCACATTGTTGAGGCCGCAATGTCTGCTCCGACTCTCACACGGACGCCCATAGAAGCCGAGACGCTTTCACACGCCTTGGAGACGGTTTCGAATGCCTCTGCGGTGGTGAAATCAGCAATCCAGGCCCCTTCGTCTCCTGTTCCCGATGTTGACTTTCCCTTTGCGATCAGCTGCTTTCCAATCTCAGAGTAAACCTTGGCGTTTGCGCTGCTCGCTTCAAGGAACGTTTCGGCTGCGGTCGGAAGTACCAGAAATTCCTGAATATCTGTACTTCCTCCTTGGGTATGTCTTCCGCCGCCGAGCACATTTCCAAGTGGGAGGGGTAGCCTGACTTCACTTCCAACTTGGAGGTGTTCAAAGAGCTGAACTCCCTTGGAGTCTGCGGCAGCAAGAGCGGCTGCAAAGGAGACCGCGTATGCGGTGTTTCCGCCAATTTTGCTGAAGTTGACAGTTCCATCTACTTCGTGGAGTAGTGCATCTATCTTCTCCTGATCATCGGCCTCCAGGCCTAGCAGTCTTGGCGAGAGAACAGTCTGCACAAAACGAATCGCCTGGTCAACTCCTTCGGGAGGATATGACTGAACCTCCCGTTTGCCTGTGCTTATGCTGGAAGGTGCAGCAGCGCGGCCGTAGCCGTTGGTTGTGGCAACGCCCACTTCTATAGTCAGTCTGCCTCGGCTGTCGAACACTTTCCAGGCGTTTGCCGATGTTATCTTGGCAGTATTGTTCATGGGGGTTGACCCCATGCCATTTGGGCACGTTTCTTGTATGCGAGCTCCGAATACGATATGAATTCGTCTATGATCTCAACGTGTGAAATCATCATTCTTCTGCAGCAATAGCGCTTCATGCCTAGCTCGTCTAGCACTTGCTTCGGATCTTCTCCCTGCTTCACTCTTCTTGAATATTCGTGCCACTTGTCGCCTATGAGGCGGCCGCATGTGAAGCATCTCACAGGAACTATCATCACTTCTCACCTGTATGATTTCTGTTTTCTACGGCGTGCGCCGGGTCCACCGAACTTCTTCGGTTCCGATCTTCTCGGATCTCCAGCGAGCATTGATCGATCATATCTCATAAGCGTACGTCTGACCTCAGCACTTCTCGCCCACTCACTTATTCCTCTAGCAATAGCGGTCCTAGCGGCTTCAGCCTGGCCCATAATCCCGCCACCACTAACATGGACAACGATATCCACTGTGCGGCCCCTGTCGCCTAGAACCAGCAGAGGCTCATTGATCTTAGTTCGGGCTATCTCCGACCCATACGCATTCAGCGGAAACTCATTGATTGTTACTCTGCCTTTTCCAGGCTTGATCACTGCGGTTGCCAAAGCTGTTTTCCGTTTACCTGTGGCCAAGATGGCCCTTTTTCTTTCACTCACCGCCTATCTCCTCCTATCGCGCTGCATAGCTCTCCGACGGTGATGTACCTGCAACGTAGCTTTGAGGCATCTGCATCTGGAAGTCGCTCAAGCTGTCTGCCAGAATACTCTTCAGGTACCCCCACAAACACCTTAACGTTTCCGAAGGCCGTTTTTCCCCTCGGTTTCCTCCGCGGCAGCATTCCACGGATCGCTCTTCTGAAGTAGGTGTCCGCTCTTCTCGGATGCGTAGGAGCCTTCTCTTGGGATCCGTGAGTTCCTGTTCTAAGTCTGTGCATCGCGGCACTTATCGTCTTATGCTTCTGACCGGCTATGATGGCTTTCTCCGCGTTGACCACCACAACCTTTCTTCCATGGAGCGCCTGTTTTGCAGCAACGCTCGCCACCCTGCCCATTATGTGGTTCGAGGCATCGATTAGAAGCGGCTCAGCGGACATAGCCTTCACTCCATATCCTTAATGCTCTTGCGCATTGCATCAGACTTTTCTAGCAGGATATTGGCGGCTTCTTTCACAATTGTTTCCGGCGTGAGAACTCCAGTCGACTCTACATAGAAGATGAATGTGCTGTCATCCCATCCGACCTTTATTGCAGGAGGCTTCTGTGGGCAATGTCTCTCGCATTCGCGACACATTGTACAATCCATCTCTCTCTCCACTGAGACCTTGCCATTCTTCATGACCAAGATCGATTTGGGGCACATCTTGGCACATTCCTCGCACCCGTCGCATCTCTTCGGGTCCACCGCCAATTTCGGCAGGTATTTATAGGCTGCAGAGGCGACCGGTTGCCACTTGGCATGTTCAACGCCTCTCCCCAGCTTCGCATATGCCTCCAGCCTGATTTTCTGGCCTGGGGCAAGTTTCACGATTGGAATGGTGTCGCTTACAGGCTTGACATCGTTATTCTCAGCTTTCAGTTCACTGGAGTAAACGTATCTGGATTCCTTCGCCGCTTCCGCCTCAAGGGTTAGAGCTGCTCTACACCTGTTGCAGCCCAGCTCGCTCTTGCAGTCACACGCCTCAGGCAGCACATATGAGTCCAGATCGGTTGTGAGTGGAATCAATCCTAATCGGTGCGACAACATCTCGTCGTAAAGTACAGAGGAGTTCTCGATAATCATTACATCTTCAATGGCCATGGTCGCAACCTCAGCGATCATAGCACGGCGAAGAGCGTTTGCAAAGGCAGGTGAGGCCTCTCGCATCACAAACCTGATCGATTCCTTGTCTCGACCAAGCACTTCAACCTGCATATTCTCAGCATCTTCTCTCGGTATGGTTCAGCGGATGAAAGCCCGAACGCTATTTAAACGTTTGTTGAAGCAGCGTGCACCAAAGATCAGGCGATATCACTTCATTGAACCGAAATCCAAAGCAGAATTCAAGACACGCGCATCAGGCAGAGAGTCTTCTGACAAAGCTGAGAAAGGAAGGGGCGGTTAGAGCGGCTACGGGCATATTTGACTGGAGACGCTTGGTAGGAACGGACCGGAGCGTGCGTTGGTCACGTCAGCATTACCCACTAATTGAGGAACTCCGTGACCTCTTCAACAGTCATCTTGGCACGAGGCTTTGGGGTAACAGCAGGCCAACCAAGAGTGACCGCGGCAACCAGTTCCCACGGTTTTGCCAAGTGTCTGGTCAGGGCGTCCACTGCGTAGTATATGTCGCCTATCCAGAGGCTACCAAGGCCGAGGCTGTACGCTTTCAGCAGCATGTTCTGAATGGCAGCGGCCACGCTCTGAAGTTGAGCCTTATGTCCAGACATCCGCGCACGCGCCCTGTCATCCCCCAGAGGGGCCTGTTCAGCAGCACGCACCACCTCATCTACGCCGCCACCGCTCATATTCCAAACCATGACCAAAACCGGTGCCTGCTCCATTATGCGACAGGTTGAAAGCGATGATCCCATCGCGCGCTCTCCTATTCTGAGTGATAATGCTTGCAGCTCGGATCGGAACAGGTCTGTAAGCCCCTTCTTCGAGGCGCCCGTCAGAACAGTGAACCTCCACTGTTGACCATTCTTCGCAGAAGGGGCCCAAGTTGCAGCTTCCAAAACCTCATGGACAGTCTCCTTCGGTACGGCTTTTCCGTCATAGCTGCGAATGCTTCTTCTACCCCTTATCGCATCATCAAGCTGCATTGTTTTTCCTTCTTGCCGTTGATGTCCTACCCTCTATTGGCTAACATAATGGTTGTGATATCTTTGTTCCTTCAAGGAGATGTGGCAGATCACAGACATTCTTTATGACGAAATCTGGATTCTCCTTTATCATCAAGCTTCGTGGCGAGGAGCCGGAGAGCACTCCTACCGTTGTTATTCGAAGTGGCTTCGCCGACCGTATATCATCGACATAGTCGGCTACGAAAACGCACTCTTTCGCGTCAAGCCTCAACTGCCTTAAGACCTCCCGCAGCTCTGCCTTCCTTGATGTTGCTTGGCTAGGGGTGGTGAGGTGGCGTACTGAGGCTTTCGTGACAACCACATCCACGAAATGGTCTATTCCAATCCTTCTCAGCTCCGGTCGAACCAAGCTTGGCTGGCACATTCTTCCAGTCACGACCGCTATCCTCATCCCTCCTCCTCTTATTCGTTCGACAGTCTGCTTCGCGCCTCTGATGGGAGCTGAGTACTGGCAATACGCTTTCCTACCGTACGATTTCAGAAACTCGTTCCAAAAGCCCGTAGTCCTGGCTCTGTTCTCCCGTCCGGATCCGAACGGATAGTGGTAAAGCACGTTTCTGTGAAATCTCCTCAAAAAAGCCTTCTCAGAAACAGTCTTCATTCCGAACTTTTTCATTGTGTCGTTGAAAACTCTATGGAATCTTCTATCTATTGTCAGAAGGGTTCCATCGAGGTCAAAGATGACCGCCTTGAGGTCGCTGGTCACAGAGCTATTCTCCCACTGTCGCTTACCTGTTGAAGAGTCTCAGGCCAATGGCTGGCCAACGTTATAAGTGCTCTAGGAACGCTTACGTGCGAATTCTCGGAAGATCCCTATCAGAACCAGAGAAGGAAAGACATAGGCTAAGCTAATCAGAACCGACGCCAATAATCCACAGAGCAGAACAGTTGCATCATCAAACGGAATATGGCGAAACGGCAGAGCTGATACTCTTAGGATAGTCATCAGAGGAAGAATCAAGATACGCACCGCGGAAGCGGCCCATGACTCTTGAAGAACATAGGACGCGACGGCAGGGCTAAGAGAATAGTATCCTGCGTGAAATGCTGTCATGAACATTCTTCCGCTGAATGTCGACGTAATCTGACTATCTCTCAATTCTCTCAGCTCTTGAACATCCTTGGCGAGCCATGAACCGATAGCAGCGGCAGCGACAACGCACCGCGTTGGGTTAGGAATCGTAATCTGGCCCGCTCTTGTTTCGCTGATGCGAGTTGTTGAAAATGCGGAAGTTGAGCTTGTTGTGGTTGCCCTTGTCTGAGTTGTTTGGGTTGAGGTTGGGGATTGGGTGGTTTGCGCGGTAGCCGTCGTATTAGTGGCCCCGGATGTGGTGGACGAGGGAATCTGTGTGACTGTGGTTGGAGTGGAGTAGGTTGAACTGCTCAAGGTTGATGAGGTTTTGCTCGTTGTCGTCGATGATGTTGAGGTTTGTGCGGGGGTGGTTAGGGGGCTGGTTGTGGCCGAGGTTATGCTTCTGGTGGTTGTCGTGCTGGTTGTCGATTGAGTTGTTGTGGTTGGGGTTGTTCCGGCGATGGTCAATGATGGTGAAAGCACCTTGGTCTGCCCGCTTCCTGTCACGAGTATGCTGAAAGAATAAACGCCAACCGAGGCTGTTGCGGTGTCCACAGTCAATACTGCGTCGAGGGGGGTCATTCCTGAGGTTTTGTCGAGACTCCAGACGAGATTAGCAGGAATGTCGGCTACCTGAACTAGGACATTGATAGGGCTGGTTGATTCCACATGTATTGTGAATGTTGCTTTATCTCCGCGTCTGACTGTTGTGGCGCTAGGGTTTAGGTTCGCGGAGAGGGTGATCTGCTGATCCCGGACGTGATACGCGAAGACTTCCACGTATATTGAGGCAAATACCGATAGGTAAGTGCCCTCTGTTATGCCTATTCCTACCTCATTCACGTCAGACGCTAACAGGTTCGCGCGGTGGCCTTCGCTGCCCATGAATCCTTGATGCGCACTTGCAGCTCGGGCCGATCCCGATAGAAGAGCGATATTCTCGGCGACCACAATCGCACCATAGTAGTTATCGTAGTACCCTGTCCGCCTTATTCTCACCATGGGCGTCGAGCCATCAACCTCAGACACGTGATTGATGAACTGGTGTTCCATCATCTCCCTGCTGTAGTCTTTTGCTGCCTGAGCCAGCAAACGATGAGGAGTCAATGCGGCCAGGCCTCTTGAAGTACGCTCCTGATTTATCAAGCGCACAAGCTGCTCTTCCTCACCCGCCACGTCAGCGCTGACATGTAGACATGAGGCTGAGAAGACCAGAATCAGCACGAAGAAGGCTGAAGGCAGAGTCTTTCGGTTGATGATTGGTACCACGTCCGTGCCAGGCCGGATTTCTTGGCGAAGGAAACGTACGGGGATATCTTTCGATTCTTGACATAGTTAGGATTAGCCATAGGAGGCATACGCTTAGACTGAACACATTCCTGTCTCTTCGATCAGACCATATGGGATATGATCAACGGTCACGACGCTATCTGCGCCTCGATCTCTCATGCCATTGACTGTTGGACGAGAGCGAAAGTGTCTCTCCGTCACATTTGCGCGAAAGATGGCGACTGAGGCAAGACAACGATGGACAAGCAAAAGTAAACCATCCCGATTTTGCTTGCCGCGACACGTGACAACAATCAAGGACTTGTCTTTCCACTGGAAATTCGTTAAACACGATTGGGGAATGGAAAGTCATAACTAGTCACAGCTATCATAGCTGATAGTTCGGCGTTCCACTGTATTGTTCCCCAGTGGAAGCTAGGCTCCGAGATGGGGAGCCATACAAATACCGAAAAGAAAACAGGAGGTGAGAATGTGAGATTTGTAACACTGTGCAGATTCAAGGTGAAGCCCACCAAGCAGGTGATCGATGAGATCAACAGGCTGATGGATCAGATCTCGAAGGAAGGGGGCAAGTTCCTAAGTGTGGATTGGACACTGGGCAGGTATGATGCTGTCGTCACATTTGAGGGCGCTGATGTCAAGTCAGTCATGCAAGGCCTTCTTAGATTCAGCCACCTCTTGTCAACTGAGACTCTCGTAGCGGTACCTGGCAGCGAAGCCGTAAACCTCGTCCAGTGACGTTGCAACGACGCGCGTTAAGAAATCGGCCAAAGCGTCACTACGATGGAGTCTCCCTTTTTTCGTGCAATCTCCGGCCTACAATTGCCGCTCGCTAGCGCGCATCCCCTTGCTACTGCGCTAAACACTAGCACCACTAGATACTCGATTATGCCAAACCTTGAACCATTGAGTCAATGTGCTTTGTCGTCGTTGATCTGAGGATTGAGAGTAGAACTCTGGGTAGCCTTCGTCCTTGGTAATCTCCTGCTCCGTTTTGCCGGCATCTATCATGTTGGTCATACGCTTCTTCACAGCCTCTATGAAGTCGATATAGGCTTGAACTTCACGCTTGTCACATATCGGCCCATGCCCTGGAACGATAGTGTCCACAGGCATTTTCATAATATCTGCTAATGCCTTCAGCCATTGGTCTGGATCAGCAGTCGGATCCCCGCCATAGGGAAACGTCTTACAGAAGATTAGATCACCAGAGAACAAAACCCGTTGAGTGGGAAAGTATACGATAGATGAGTCTGCGGTGTGGCCGCCGACATGCGTCATGACTACTTTCCGGTCACCGTCAATTATACGAAAGTCTTTGTCGAAAATGTGTGTTGGGAGAGTGATCGCTACGCCTTCAAATCTCGAGGCTCTTTCCGGATCGGCCTTCTTCAATTCAGCTATCTGCTTTTCAAGACTCTCCTTCGACCACGTTGTCCGAAGCAATTCACTCATTCGTGCTTTCAAAGAGCTGTGAGAAACGATCTCGCAATCACGGAACACTTCATTGCCAAAGACATGGTCGCTGTGGGAGTGAGTCAAAAGCAGATGGCTAATCTTCTTTGAAGTGACCTCTCCAATCTCCCGTCTCAGCTCCTTTGCCTGCTTCAGAAATTGGGAATCAACAACCACAACTTGATTCTGCAGTATGATCATTCCCGCGTTTCCGCCTGCAGGGTTTATGCTGGCATACACTCTGTCTGTTACCTTCGCAAGGGTCAACCAAGTAGCCTCACCTGATTGCCTTTGATGTGATATTTATGATTCACATTAGCAAGGTAAACAAGCTGTGAACTGCTGGAAGGGATAGTTTGGCTTTCTTCTTGATTAGGTGAAGAAGATCGTGACGATTGATCTAGTTCCGAAATAGTTGGAGTATCTAGCTTCTCTGAGTGATTCGTGAAGTGAGTTCATGAGGGCTTCTGCTGGCCTCGGTCCATACGTCATCTATCGAGGCTGTGCCTATCGACCTTTGGCAGATTACTCTAGGAAGCCGGCGAGCTTCTTGAAGGCATCCAGAAATTCAAGGCCTCTTGTGGTGATGACGTAGATTCTCGAATCGTCGGTTCTCGTGGCAATTAGTCCTGAGGAGACTAGTTTGTTGGCTACCTTTCTCATTCTATCGAGTGGCATGTTTGAGCCGTATGACAGTCGTGTTATCCTGCACCCTCCGGTGTGGGCTTTCAGGGTCCTGAGCACGTCTGCGTAGAGTTCGATTCTTGTTCTCTTGGTTCCGGATTTGCGGGAATCGCCTATATCGGTGGCTGCGGGAGCTTGTCCACTTTCTTGGGTGCGGATTGGGATCTCAAATCCTCTCCGAATTCCAGTTTTTCCACATATTGCAAGTCGCCAGACACTTCGCAGTTCGAACCTAATGTAGCGGATCTGGCGTATATGTTTCGAGCCCTTGCACCATCCCCCATCTCCAGATCATCTGCAAAGACATCCTCTGCTTCCGCTAGGTCACCTATCTCGACGTGTCTGGCAACTAGAGGCCCTCTGACCTTTCCTTGTTTTCCTATTTCGAATCTGTCTGCCTTGATGCCTTTTCTGGTTTCAGCCTTGCCTCCGATTTCGATCTCTGTGCTCACACAGAGATCAGCAGCTAAGGTGCCTCCTACCTCTATTTCACGCGCTTTCAAAGCGCCGTCTATTTCCGCTTTTCCTCCTACCTCCAATTCGTCGAGGTCGGCATCGCTTTCGATTCTCAGCTTCCCTCCAACTTCCATCTTTCCGCCCTTGACAGGGCCTTTGATTGAGGCAACACCTCCAACATCGATTAGACGAAAGTCAATGCCGTCGTCAATATCGAGCTTGCCGCCGACCTTGATTCTTCCAATCTGTTCTCCACTATTGAGCCGGAGGACGCCTCCAACATCTATCGATTCTGAGCTCAACTTGCCGGATGATTCGAATACCCCTCCCACGTCTATCGACCTTATGGCTCCTCCGCCTACTCTTGCTTTGCCGCCCACATCGAGCTCCTGAAGCTCCGTCAAACCCTTGACCTCGGCCGCTCCGCCAACATCCAGCGATCTGCCCTTGAGCGTACCGCTCACCGATATTCTGCCGCCAATGTCTCCTTCTTCCACCTCCATGTTTCCCTCGACTTGAGCACCTCCTCCAACATCAAGCTCCCGACATCTCAGATCTTTCCCTGTTCTGAGTTCCCTTCCGACCTCAATGTCAGAGGCCTCAAGGCTACCATCAACGATCAACCTTCCATCGTCCACATCGACAGAATCCTCAATGAGCACGTCGCCTGTGATGTGAATAGTGCCTTCTCCTTCAAGACTCCTGGCCTTGAGGCCAGACTGTATCTCGCAGCCGCCTCGGAATTTCGCCAAAGCCTTCACGACGATTTGGTTACCTGACCTTGCTTTGATTCTGGAGCCTCGGCCAGCAAGAAGATTCCCATCCACCAAATCTACTTCGACTCTTGCGCCGTCTTCCACTTTCAGATCTTCTGGCATGGTAACTCAACACGGAGAGGCAAAGAGCCTCGATTTAAGGAAGGCTCACATCGCGTGAGCTCGAATTGTGTTCCTCCATTTGCCGATGTTCATGATCAAAAATGATAAGTATCGTTCGAAGGAAAGCGCAATAAGAGGATATGTTTGACTCGCGTTGAGAATATCGACAGGATAAAGGAGATAATGGTAAGAAAGGTTGTAACAGTGAATCCTGAGGCCGACCTCGCAACAGCCGCACGAAGAATGATGAAGAGAGGGATCGGCAGTATCGCAGTAGTGAAAGGAGGCCGCCTCGTCGGAATCATCACCGAGAGCGACTTCATGAGATATGCCTCAATCGGCCTGGACATGGGCAAGGCAAGAGTGGGCAACCATATGCGAAAGAGAATCGTCACCTGTGATCCATCGTGTCGCATATGGGACGCTCTAATGATTATGAAGAAGCGGAAAGTCCGCCACCTACCGGTCACCACAAAGAATGGGAGACTTCAGGGCATCGTAAGCCTCAGAGACCTAATAGCGGCCAGCCAACTTACATCGATCTATCTGATCTGACAAGGCATTGCTCGTTAGGCTCGGGAGATCGAGCACACTTTTCTCTGTAGCGTTGTACTACGTTCCAACAGCTCTCAGGACTTCGTAGTCCGGTTCTATGTCAATCGGAAGATCTGCTACCTTCTCGATCGCTTCATCTAGCTCCTTTGGGGCCCTTCCGAATTCCCCGATAAGATCCTTTGCTCTGACGTAGTTTCCTTCAGCCTCGATCATTAACAGTTCATTCGCTAGATCTCTAACGCCGTCTCTTACAGCATCAAGATTCACGACAAATCTTCCGTCCAGGTCTTGGTAAATGACGCCTTTCTCTTTGAGGAAGTTGTACTGTAACACGACCCCCAAGCCGTGTGCTTCATGTAGGCCGAATCTTGCTGACCTGAATTTCCCTGCGACATAGGTCACATACTCTTCATTCTCTATCGATTTGTCGATAATTCCCGTGTCGATCATGTAGATTATGTTCCAGAGGCCCACGATGTCGGCCTTTGCCTCCTCAATTGCTGAGTAGAATTCCTTCAGTTCCAACCGGACCTCACTCTTGGTTCCATCCGACTTGATTATTGTGCCTGGTCCGAGGCCATGTGACAGTTCATGAAAGAGCGTTTCGTTGAAGTACGCCTGAAATGTCACTAAGGGGAGTTGGTCTTTGGAGATCAGGTGGTTTGCTATAGGTTGGAAGCAACTCCTGAACTTGGCTTCCATAACGTTCTTCAACAGCACCTTCTTGCTCCCCTTTGCCTCTCTGACCTTCTCATCGTTGGGAAGATTGAAGGCTGAGATTTGGACGCCTTTTCTTGCATCTCCTCCAGTGTAGATCTCGTTGACGACCCGTATCGGAGACTCTGTGCCTCGCTGTGTGTTCTTGTACCTGTCAGGGATTGGTAGGTTCAGTTCCATTTTGGGAAGGAGGCTTGCGTATTTTTGAAGCTTGGCACTTTCCGCAGGGTCGTTCATGGTTACGAAGGCTTCAAAGGCCGCCTTGTATCCAAACAAGGCATCCTCATAGACCTCATACGGCCCAATAGTCACTTCCAGCGTGCTGTCAAGTTCCATCCAGTCTATGTCGCTCTCGAAGTAGTCGTCTGTCAAAAATGCTCTTGCCCGGCTCCGCAGAAACTTCTGTAAGGATTTGTTCTCAACAGTCTCGGCGGCCTCCATGAGTAGCTTGGCAGCGGGATCAAGAAATTCACGATATTGCTTAGAATAAGGAACGGCCGCCAGTCCTGATCCTTCACGCTGAACTATTGTGTAAAGGTCGATAAGCCGAGCCTTATCTCCGGGGTATTGTCGAACCCATCTCTGGAATTCCTCTTTTGTCATATCCTCAGGGTAGAACCCTGCGCCGGGAGGCTTTGCTTTTTCGCCTATGAAGGGCTCGTTTCCACTGAGCCTGTCCCAGGGCCCGAAGTTGACCTGAAAGTAGTGAAATGTTTCCTGCGAGAGATTGTCCTCAGAGGATTTCAGGTCTTCTCTGAGCTTCACGTTCTCTGGTGAAACTTGGCGCAGAAATACTTCGCTCATCAGATCCGCAGCCTTAATCAGTTTAGGGAGCGCCTTGCAGTCGCTCTTGCTTAGTTGCGTGACTGGGAAGGCGATCGAGGTTTTCTTCAGTCTTTGGGCTCGGGTTGAGATGTCTTTCGCTATCCTAGTGTCCATGGCTGGATGTTCATCATTGGTTGATAGAAAAGCCTTTGATTTATGTGCGCCGGAGACCGGAAGCAAAAGCTTCTAAAGGTCTACCGGTACACCAACTTATTGACCCATATTGACTCAAGTAGATGAGGTAGTTGAACGGTTTGTTGATGTGATGGCCTACCTCAGGAGCCCTGTAGGCCTTCACAGGTACAATGACCACATCTTCATTCCCAGCCCAGCGAATACCCGGAAGCTCTTCAGAGACTTTCGCTTGATCGAAACATCTCTAGACAGCCTCAAGGAGGAGGACCTGTCGTGGTATGATAAGCTCAAGGTTGACGAGATGCGTAGAATGATTCGATCGACCAAGACTGAGGTGGAGTGGGAGACGGTGGACCCCATCTATCCTATTCAGACTCTCGCCGGCGGAGTGCAGGACATTCTCGATTACCCATTCATGCAGGATCCTGAGAAGGTGAGATTCCTGACGGCTAAGCTGCAGCACTCAAACGCGCTCATCAAAGCGTGCCTTATGCACAAGCAGAGACTTTCCAGACTTCACGTCAGATTGGCACTTGAGCAGGGAAAGGCGGTGGTGGATTTCATCAAGGGTGTGCCGTCTGAGTTTAGGGCTGTTGCCGGCAAGGAGGATCTTGCGAAGGCCTCCAAAGACGCTGCGAAGGATCTGGCGGAGTACTTGAAGTATCTGGAATGGACGGTTCAGAGCGTACCGGATCAAATCGTGCCTCAACGACATCAGTACGAGCGGATGCTGCAAGAGCTTTGGGCCCTTGACGTGTCCGCGGAGGATCTGAAGAGAGTCGGCGAAGAGCAGCTTGAGATGTGGTCCAAAAGAATGCTTGAATACGCAAAGCAGATCAATCCTGCAGCAACCGACTGGAAATCAGTCTGGCAGAAAATCAAGACCTACAACCCAACCACGGAAGAGCAGATTGTTGATGACCATAGGAAGCTGCTTGAGAATGTAAGGCAGGGTTTGAAAGCTATAGATGTCGTCGATCTTCCAGCAGGAGAATCGGTTACAACCTCAGCCACCCCACAATGGCGGAGAACCTTTGCCACAGGCGCCTCTTGCAGCTCAGACGACATGTATGGCGGGCGGGTCACTTCCAGGCTTCGAGTCACGCCAAGAACTGCGGGCCAAACAGGACCAATGGCTCCTCCCTCGCGCGTGCTTCTCGCGCACGAATGCTATGCGGGTCACCACGTTCACGCGATCAACATGGGACAGTATGCGCCAATGCCCTTCAAGATGAGGACGGAGATCAGGGTTCCAGTCTCAGAAGGCTGGGCGATGCTGGCTGAAGAGTTCCTGAAGGACGGGTTCACCCCTGTGGAGAATATGCAGCTCTGCATGAGCGTGATTGCCCGCGCCGTGAGAATCATCGTGGATGTGGGCTTGAACACGGGGGAGATGACGTATGATCAGGCGGTAGACTTCTACGAGAAGATCATGGGCGTAAGAGCCAC
>CAZGRO010000007.1:0-21363 GCA_964528315.1 uncultured Candidatus Bathyarchaeia archaeon | reverse complement strand
CTCTGAGTCTGATTGGCCCCTGTCTGGGAGAAATCTCGTTTCTTAGGCTTCGCCCTATTTGAGCAATCCCTAGAGGAAGTCTTTCTCTTCCAATCTCATACAGGCGCTTGAAATCAATGAACATTCCTTGCGCAGTTTCTGGTCTGCCGTATGCCGTGGATTCTATGTAAGGACCAATGGTGGTCTTGAACATAGTCCCTAGCTGCTTTGGCTTCGAGAGTTCCCCTCCGCATTCTGGGCATCGCACGAGATTCTTCTTGATAGCCTGATCCATCTCATCAAGAGACAGGGCTTCAGCGTCGACATGGGCCTTCTCCTTGAGAAGGTGATCTGTTCGATAGGACCGCTTGCATGACAGACATTCGATTACGGGGTCTTTGAAATGGTCGACATGGCCAGATGCCTGAAAGACCTTCTCAGGAACTATGATAGGGGTGTCAAGTTCCAGAAGCCCCTCTCGTCTAACGAAGAAGTCTCTCCATTTCTCCTCGATCTTGCGACGTAGACCTATGCCGAGAGGCCCGTAATCTATGAAGCCGCCAACGCCTCCGTAGATCTCGAATGAAGGCCAAAAGAAACCTCTTCTTCTCGCAGTTTCGGCGAGAAGCTCGTACTTGTCGGGCTTTGTCAAAGATGTCACTCATCTACGAAAAACTATGACCTCGCATTGGAGTTATAAAGTCAAGTCCTCACCGGCTGACCTGAGCCTCAGCGTAGCATGCGCAAATAGAGATCGGAAGTGTTCTTCTGGCAGGGTTGGCCCCAGGGCCAGTCCTCTGCATCTTTCCTGAGTCAGTTCAAACCGGAAGCCCCCATCACTTCTTCTATTAAGAAAGAACGGGAAGAAGACACATGTTATCGGCCTGAGGTCGTAGATTGAACAGTTTCCTTTTTCAAGAAAGCAGCATCTGCCATCATGTTTCCGCATTAGGTAAGTGTATGGCGGAGAATTGGCGAACGGAACGAGGAAGCTGTCCGGCTTGAGCTTGGTTTCAAGGGAGATCTTTGAGGCTTCCTGGGGCAGCACTCTAATGCAACGTTCGTGCTCTGAAGTATCTTTGCAGCACATGGCACAACGGGCACATCGCCAACGAACGTGAGTAGGGTAATTCACGTAGGCTCCACGATATCGGAACGTTTGTCGGCCATCATCGTTTCGGATGGTTTTCTTTTGAGAGGTGTCGAAGTTGTTGTCGGGGAATCTTAACGATTTCACAGATCTGTTCATGGTTCACGATCACGCGCCTTTCTCAACGAACTGAATCAGGGCATTATTCAATCGGGGGTGAAATGGATGGTCGGAATTGGATGACCCGTTCGCCAACAGACATCTGTGACTCTCAGCGCCAAGACTTGTGAACTGTTTCTGACAGAACGATCAATTTGAGCCGTTGGTAGGTTACCTGGCCTTGAGGTGTCGGACTATGGGAGGTCTGACCTTTTTCAAGATGCGATATCCGCAGATAGGGCACTTTATCTCAGGAGTGACTGCCAGCTGGTCAGCGGTTACTCTTGTGCCGCAACTGATACACTCATATTGAATGCCAGCTGCCTCCTTGGAATTCTCTGCTTGAGGAGTCTCCTCTGCGCTCATACTCAGTTTTCCTTACCGTTGTACTGCTGCCTCGGACAGCGCCCGTAAGTGGCAAATCGAAATAATAAACACTTCCACAACCCACCTCAATCACGCCTATGTCACGTTCCACCTTTATTGCTCGGATCGGTCCACGATATGCAAGAGATGACACAGCACGAAGGCCTTGCGCGCACTCTATCTGCTGGGAGAACAGAGTGCATGACACGTAGACGCCGAATAGTAGCTGAATCTCTGAAGGAGATTTTTCCTGAAGACAAGGTCAAATTGGCCGTGAGAAGCTTCGACATCATAGGAGACACAGCGATAATCAGAATTCCTGAATCACTTGAGAGTGAACGTTTCTCGATTGCCGAGGCGCTTCACAGCCGACTGCCCTATATCAAAACAGTCCTCAGACAGGTCGGCGCCGTCACAGGGATCTTTCGAACTCGCAAACTCGAATGGCTTTGGGGAGAAAAGAGGACAACGGTTACACACAGAGAACATGGCTGTCTCTTTGAAGTTGATCTCACAACCGCCTATTTCTCTCCTCGACTTATTCACGAAAGAATGCGGATTGCGGCACTCTGCAGCGACTCGAAGCACCACGAGAACATAATGAACATGTTCTCAGGTGTAGGATGCTTCTCAATCCTGATAGCCAAAGCCAGAGGAAATAGACATGTGTATTCCGTAGATCTGAATCCTGACGCGATCAAATGTCAGCTTAGGAACATAAGAATGAATCGTGTAAGAAACAGTGTCACCGTTGTGTTCGGTGACGCGAAGCAGGCTGCTGAATCACTCTTCAGAGGCTCTGTGCAGAGAGTTTTGATGCCTCTCCCCGAGAAGGCATATGCCTGTCTAGGCTCGGCTATCGCTGCCCTGAGCCCTAATGGAGGAACCATACATTACTACGACTCCACCCACGCCCGAAGCAATGAGGATCCTGTTGAGAAGATCACTAGGAAGGTTGCCGTGAAGCTTAGCGCTCAGGCCAGGCCTTTCGCCATAGACTACGGAAGAATAGTTCGAACCACTGGACCAAACTGGTATCAGGTAGTGCTTGACATAACCCTCACATAGATACTCATCATCTTGAGCTAGAGAGGAGAATATGAATCAAGAGAACCCAGATGGCCTTGACCTTCGGAAATCCACACCTGTCTCATGCTGCGAGATCACCGCGACCACTTTCATCAGGACATGCGCCATTTGCGCTAGCAAGCTTTAAATTCAGATCGTCGTCCCAATATCGCGAGTTAGATTGGCAGGAGAAGAGCTAGTTGCCAGAAAGGCAGGCTGTTTATCCTGTAGCTAGCTCTTAGCTGGAGAAAGCAGCATAATGCCTAGAAGGTTGCCACAAAGATCAAAACAAGAAGATAGACGGTCTCGGGGCTACGGACGCTATGGACGGCCTGTGCAGCTCGAGCGAATGGTGCGCCCCTCCCCTGTCAAGGAAGGAGAAGAGTATGAAGCTCTCATTGAGGACGTGGGACGCGAGGGCGACGGCATATGCAACATCAAGGGCTTTAGGACCTACGTGCGTGGCGCAAAAACCGGAGAGAGAGTCAAAATACGCATAACGGGAGTCATGGGTGGCTTCGCAACCGCAACCGTTGTGGGCTAGAAGAACCTCCATCATGAGCAGAACTTCCTAGGCATTTGAAACCGAAAAGAGGTGAAAAAGATGAGCTCTGAAGGAAGACCTAGAATGTTCGCCAAGCCAGTCGAGGAAGGCAAAGAATACGAGGTTGATATCAAGGAAACGAGCCGACGGGGAGAGGGAATAGCTAGGATTGAAGGCTTCGTTATCTTTGTGCCTAACACCAAACCCGGCGATCACGTGAAAATCAAGATAACACGCTTAGCGAACAGGTTCGCACAAGGCGAAGTAGTCACGTAGACGGCGGATCGCCGCCTCACAAGGCAAGGAGAAAGTAGCCTATTAACCGCCTTTTATTGGTCCCCTTTACATCCCACTGTTCCTTTCACTCTGCGCAGGAAATTCACGCAGCCAAAGCACTCAACGAAAGACACCGTCTTCTTCTTCACAGGGCAATCAAGCGCCTCCTTCTTCATTCGCGCAAGAAGCTTGCCACTCGCAGCACCCTTCAAATCCTGAACAAGCTCCTTCGAAACCGGAATAGGCTTGTCGGGCACCTTGACCTCAATCGAATACTTGGCATCCATTTGCTCAACCATCATACCATTCAGCTCGGCCAGATACTTGAGTGATAAACTAATATGATTCGTTTCCTGCTTTCTGGACACTCTGCACTTCAAAAAGTCGTAGATTTACGCATCTTTGTGAAAAAACTCGCCTACAATCAGCGGGAACCAGAAAACCGACGATGAAGGGAATCGCTTTTTATGCGAGCACAGGCATGTTTTGCGTCCTGCACGGAAACGGTCACATGGTCCGCAGAAGGTGCAGAAGCCTGTCAGCATTAGGAACATTCTCCTTAAGACGCAACTCTCCGAAAACCATCACAATGGATGTTGACGGTCTCAGGTTTGAGTGCCAGCGTTGCGGAATATTCTGCTGTCGCCTAGGCGGACCGGTGGTCAGTGAGAAAGATCTGGAGCGACTCCAGAGATCCATTCCAGGCATCAATCGCCTAACCAAAACCGTGGGAACAGAGCCGGACACAGTCAGGGTGCTTATCAGCAAGCCTAACGGTGAGTGCATTCTGTTCCTGAGAAAAGGTAGACAGAAGGGTGTTTGCTCGGAATATGGACTTCGCCCAAATGTCTGTCGGACATATCCGATCCAGCTCGTCAGAAAGGATGACCGGTTGAAGGTGTCGCTGCATCCCTGCATTGGACTGAGCCGAAATAGAGGCAAGGTCATTAATGAAAAGTTCATTGAGAAGCATCTGAAGTTCGCAACTGTCGCTTAAATACTGCCGTCCCAATAGAGGCGATCTAGGAACGTTGAGCATCTCAGGACTGAGCTGAATGAAGATTCTGCTGACCGCGGGGGGTGGAGGACACACCGGATATGCCTTAGCTTTAGGAAAGGCACTGAAACCTAAGGCATCTCTCCTCTTCCTTGTTGATGAAGCAGACGAGCTCTCAAGCAGCCGCCTCTCAACTCTTGGCGAGGTTCTGAGAGTGAAGAAACCTCGACAACCTGGGACACCTCTGTGGAAGTTCATCTACAGATTCATCTGGTGCTCTTTCCAATCGTTTTGGATCTGGCTGAAAAAAAGACCTAACATAATCGTGTCGACAGGCTCGAACATCGCCATCCCAATATCGATAGTAGGAAAGGTGCTTGGATCAAGAGTGGCAAGCATCGAGGATTCAGTTCGAATATTCTCATCAAGCAAAACCTCAAGATACCTAGACATCATCTCGGACATCACATTACTGCAATGGCCAGAGCAATCTGCACTTCATACACGTAAGGGCAGATATGTGGGCCTTCTTCTTCCAAGCGTAACCCCATCCACAAGAGACGGCCCAATTGTAATAAGCCCGGGAAGCTTTGGCTTCAAGGAACTCTACGACATAGCAATGAAGACCGACCTGAAAGACGTCACCATGACCATAGGCAACTTGGACATATCACAGTACCAGAAAACTGGATGGCTCGTCGTAGACAGGTTCACTGGCCTGGATCAAGTCCTAGCGTCAGCAAGAGTTGTTGTGACTCATCTTGGATACACCATTTGGGAAGCCCTGAACTACAGAGTTCCAGTGGTCATAGTTCCAAATCCCCAATGGAGGAGAAGCGCAGTTCACGAGCTGGAGCGAGTCGCACTTTTCATACAGGAGAAGGGATATGGAGTGTATCTGCCGCTTGAGAAGTTGACGCCGAAAAAGCTCGAAGAGTCTGTCATGAGAGCTTCACAGATCGACGTGCCTTTAATAGATAGGGGGACGGAGAAGGCTGCACGACTGATCCTCGGGGAGGAGAAATGAGAATCTTTCGGTGACGTAGCGTGCCTGATACGTTATGATTTTGCCGCAACTTTCTCGTCGATCACGTGTTGGTTAGAATTAGTAGATGACTAATCTGGGCTGATGGACGCAGTGGTGGTGGAGTATCCTTCGCGAACTTCTGAAAGATCTGCACATAAGCAGTGGAAAGCAAGAACCGCGTGCGTATGAAACATCAATGACTCATCCGAGGCTTCGATGCGCATTTGGGCTATGGACGGTTGCTTCTTTCATAGGCACCCACGCTTTAATCTGCAATATCCAATGCCTAGCTACAAAGAGCGTCTTTCTGCCCTCGTTCTGTCAAGGTGCCTCCTGACTTCTGTTAGAAGGCTTTCAAGGGTGAAGGGCTTCGTGAAGTAGCCGTCACATCCTACTTCCTTCGCCAGTTTTCTGTCAACATCTTGGCCAAGCGCAGTAAACATCACCACAGGAATATCCCTGGTCTTACGTTTAGCTTTCAGGATCTTACAGACCTCTAGGCCGGTCTTGCCGGGCATCACGATATCCAATAGAATAATATCAGGCATCTCGGCCTCCGCCTTTCGAAGCGTTTCCTCGCCATCTGAGGCAGTGGTCACCAGATACCCCTCCTGCTCCAGCATCAACTTCGTAAGGTTGAGAATATCGGGCTCGTCATCAGCCACGAGAATTCGTTCGGCCAAGATACATCGCCTCAGCCTTTTTCGGCAGAGTGAATGTGAAAGTGGAGCCCTTCCCTTCACCAGCAGATTCAGCCCAGATCCTGCCGCCATGGGCCTCAACAAGTCCCTTCGTCAATCCTAGGCCTAGGCCAGTGCCCTTGACGTGGCTTGGCTTCTGAATCGCCGCGAACGGTTGGAAGACTCTATCAAGATCTTCCTTTCTGATCCCTATTCCATTGTCAGATATCTGAATCCTAATTTTCTCAGCCTCTTCATTGACTTTAATCTTGATCTCTCCATGTTTGGGAGCAAACTTGCAGGCATTGCTGAGGAGGTTGGCGAGGGCTTGGGTGAGCCTCAGGGGGTCTGCGTGAATCCAAATAGGTCCCGTCACCATATCCACGTGAAGCCTTTGCTCTTTCTCATTCAGAAACGGTACGATCTCCGAAATGCAGTCGCTCAAAATCGTACGTAAACTCACAGGTTCTGGGTTCAACTGGAAGCTTCCAGACTCTAGGCGTCGCAGATCCAGGAGGTCATCTGTCAGTTGCGTAAGTCTCCCTGCATTTCGTTTGACCACCTCCAAACTTGACCTGATCTCCTTCGGCACTGTTCCTAGCTTCCCTTCGAGAATCAGATCCAAATAGCCTTTGATCGAAACCAAAGGTGTGCGTAGCTCGTGTGTAACAGCGGATATGAACCGGTCTTTCATATTCTCCACCTGTTTGCGTCCGGTAATGTCCACTGTGGCTCCTTGTAGAGCCGTGATCCGACCCTTCTCGTCCATGATGGGGTAGGCGTTCACCATGACGTTCAGTATTCTCCCGTCTTTTCGTCTGAAGCGTGTCTCAAAACCTCGGACGAAGCCTTTGTTCGCAAGCTGAATCAGTCTCTTGCGGTCGTCCAGGTCAACGTAGATGCTGTCAATGCGCGCTTTCTTCAGTTCATCAAGACTATCATATCCCAGCATTGAGACGCCGGCCGGATTCATATCGAGGAATCTTCCGTCAAGGGTTGTGGTGTAGATTGCGTCAAACGAAGAGGTGTAGATGCGTCGATACTTTTCCTCGGATTCGCGTAGGTCTTCTTCTGCGCGCATGCGCTGTGTAACGTCTCTGGAGATTCCTTGGATCATATGCGTGTCCTTTGCTGCTTCTAGTTCAGCGGCGGTGGCTGGTGAGCTTTCTATGTCCCCTTGTTGGCGAAGATGTTTCCTGATTTCTGTTAGGAGTTGAAGGGGGGTAAAGGGTTTGGCGAAGTATCCGTCGCACCCAGAATCCGTCTTCAGAAGTGGATCAGCTCTTGCTTTGAGAACAGAGGAGACGACAGTGAACATCACGATGGGAATGTGCCTTGTCTTCGCTTGAGCCTTCAGAGTCCTACAGACCTCTAGGCCGCTTTTTGCAGGCATGACCACATCCAGCAAGACAAGGTCAGGCCTCTCAGCTTCTACCATCTGGAGCGCCTCAAGGCCATTCGACGCGGTAACGACTCGGTATCCTTCACGCTCAAGTATTGCCTTGGTCAGGCTGACTATGTCGGCCTCGTCATCTGCGACTAGGATCGTGTTTGGCAAGGCTAATTCTTCTCCTTCCTTTTCTGCAAGGTGAGGTTCGATCGTTGTCCGACTCGTTTGTGCGACGCCACTGGCGAGGTTTCTTCGTTGTCCTCATAGAAGTCTATGAGGCGTTGAATGATCTTGTCGAAAGTGTCGTCTTTGCTGCCTATCACTGATAGCCTGTTTCTGGTTTCCCTGCTGACCCTAAGTGATGTAACCTCTTCCAAGGTCTATGCCAAGCCCCTGCAATATGCGCCGTATGCAGAATGTGCGACGCATTCTTGTACCATTGTCTGTCATTCGCAGACATACATCGGTACGCGATGAGTAGTGGAGGGCAAACAGCCTCTGGTTTGGTCATTGAGGCTTGGGAAGAGCGAGGCATGCTGCAGCGGTGCCGCAGTTCAGCTGTTCAGTGCACACGAGGAGCTGCGGTAGCGACCGAGCCCCAGCGCGTAACAATCTCATAGCCCGCGCCTGCCGCCATGCTTGTTGCGTCTATCCGGTTGCCGACTTGAAGGAGGGATAGTTCCATTGGAAGCGTGGGTATTGATAAGTTACCGTGAGGGAGTTTTCTGGGCCGTGGCCAGGGGCCGGGTCAATCTGGTCAAATCCTATTGATCTGGCTCCAGACGCATCACTCCAAGCCCGGAGAGCCACGGCACCTAATTCTGTGCTGGAAATGGGACGCCGCGCTTATATTGCTCCAACATGAGTGAACGATGTATGAGAATCTGCCTTATTCACTCTGAGCCAGAGAGGTTGCCTCGAATCCAGCTGGAACATCGGAGCTTGAAGAAGGCGGGGTATGATGCTTACATTCTGTCGCCCAGGTTGAGATCGAGATTCAGACCAAGGCTTTTTTCTGCTGGGCTCAGGTATGGGGGGCTGATGGTTCAAGGGTTTTTTGAGCGTCCAGATGTTTATCACGTGGAGAATATTCCTGACCTTCTAGGGCTTGTCCCCATAATCAAAGGGAGGAAGATGGTTTTTGATGTGAGGAGCCCGTGGGCGGAGGAAATCGAGGTTTTCCAAGGATCAGGAATTACATCCGAGCTCGCACGACGCGTAGAGAAGTATGTCACGCGGCATGCTGACATCGTTCTGGTTGTGAACAGGGCCTTGGAAACGCGGGCCAAGGAATGGGGAGCCAAGAAGGTCTACTTGGTGCCGAACTATCCTCCAGTCGATTTCCAACCCACAATAGGCCCAGAAATCTTCAGGAAGCAGCAAGGCCTATCTGACAAACGCGTAGTTCTGTTTGTGGGGAAATTCTCCCCGGTCGAATGCACTTTCGAGATGGTGAGGAATATGGCCGACCTGTTGAAGCAGGAACAAGATATTGTTTTGGTGATGGTTGGAGATGGCCCCGAGAGGTCGAGCATAGAGAGCTTCGTCAAGTCAAACAGCATGTCAGACATGGTTCAGATCACCGGATGGATCTCACACGACCTGGTCCCGAACTGGATCTCGATTGCCGACGTTTGTGTTCTCCCAAGGCGCGAGGACGCGCCTTCAGCGAAATACTACTCGCCTCACTCTGTGAGGAAGGTGGGGGAGTATCTTGCACTGGGAAAGCCTGTTATCGCTACGCCAGTAGGGGAGTTTGCCCAATCCGACCTTCCCATAACAACCGCATCACTGAAGGACTTTCCCATTGCGATTAGAAAGGTTCTCGGGAACCACGTTACTGTGGATCGACCGAAAGATTTCACGTGGGAGAAATCGGAGAGAGCTCTGCTGGAGGCCTACTCTGAACTGGAAAGATCGTCGGCATAGAGCACACTTAAGAGACCACCTCGCTATTGGCTTTGCGAGAACCTCAAAACAGATTGAAGAGGCCGTTTGATTGAAGCATCTGAAGGTTATGCCGGTGATCGGTGTACGGCCCCAAATTGTCAAGGCGGCCCCTTTAATCAAGCTTCTGAATGAGAACAGAAAGATTGACCTTCAACTTGTTCACACCGGCCAACATTATGATTTCCAAATGTCGAGAGTCTTCTTCAAAGACTTCAATCTGCCAGCACCGAGAACGGACCTTGGAGTGGGAAGCGGAACTCACGCACAACAAACCGCAGCAATGATGATCGGAATCGAAAAGGCAATACTTCGTTACAAGCCTGACGTGGTCATCGTGTTCGGAGATGCAAACACAGCTCTTGCTGGAGCCTTGGCAGCGGTGAAACTTCACGTGCCTACCGCCCATGTGGAGTCAGGACTTAGATCTGGAAATCTGGCTATGGCCGAAGAAGTAAATCGTATAGTTGTTGACCATTGTTCAGACATACTGTTTGCGCCGACCAAGCTGGCGGTAAGGAATCTCCTTAACGAAGGAATTGACCGCACGTCGATCTTTCATGTCGGAGACACGATGGCGGACACGCTGATTCAGTGGAGAAGAGCGATAGAGGCATCGGGAGTCTTGAACAGGCTAGGGCTTAAGCCGGAAGGTTACATTGTGCTCACAACGCATCGTGCTGAGAATGTTGATGATCGAAGTAGGCTGAGCGAGATTCTGTCTGCAGTTGAAGCAACCAAGACACTGACCGTATTCCCGGTGCACCCGCGGACCAAGAAGAATCTGATTGACTTCGGCCTTTGGTCAAAGATGAAACGAAGCAACAATATCTTGGCCGTTGATCCGCTGGATTACATAGATATGCTCAGTCTTGTCAAGAGCTCTAGATTGCTTCTGACTGACTCTGGTGGTATGCAGAAGGAAGCCTTTCTCCTGAAAGTACCTTGCTTAACACTCCGAGAGGAAACAGAGTGGCAGGAAACTGTGGATGTGGGCGCGAACAGGCTTGTTGGAACGGATCAATCCAGAATAGTGAAAGAGGCTGGAAGCGTGCTTGCAAACAGGGATGCTAAAAGGAGATTGGCGAGGCTGAGGAGTCCCTACGGAGATGGGCACGCCTCCAAAAGGATAGTCACGGCCCTCTTTCGCATCTGCAGATGACGCCTGTCGAATTGTCGACATCTCGGTTCTCGTGCTATTCCTTAAATACGCAAGTGGCCGAATGTGAATCCTCGGTGGGTAAAGTGAAAGGTGACCGCCTTAACGAGCCTATGCGGCTCTAGAACCGACCCATCAACTAGTTCTATCCATAGTCGTTTGGAGGTTTGTGCAGCTTGGATGAGCGAGTAGTGACGATAGGCAGGATACTGTCCGAGGAAATGGAGTCAAAGGAGGTAACGATTAGAGGGTGGCTCCACTCAAGAAGATCTGGGGGTGGAATACAGTTTCTTCTGATTCGGGACGGATCAGGAATCATACAATGCACCGCCAAGGAGGATCAACTCCCTGAAAGTCTCTTCAAGGAACTTGAAGAGCTGCCCCGCGAATCGACGCTTGAAGTGTCAGGCGTCGTCAGGAAAGATGATCGATCTCCTAGAGGGTTTGAGATAACGATACGAGGTCTCAAGATCTTCCACAAGCCAACCGAGGAGTTCCCGATAGCGATGAAGCGGCACGGGCCTGAATTCCTGCTGGACCATCGTCACTTGTGGATCAGAAGCCAGAAGATGCAGATGATACTGCGAACAAGAGCAGAAATGCTTGACGCCGCAAGAGCTTGGCTGAAATCCAATGGCTATACGGAGGTCCAAATGCCCACATTGATCACGGCAGCATGTGAAGGAGGCTCAACCCTGTTCGAGGTCAAGTACTTTGACCAGACAGCTTACCTGACTCAGAGCTGGCAACTGTACGCTGAGGCAGTCATCGCAAGTCTTGGGAAGATATTCACGGTTGCTCCTTCTTTTAGGGCTGAAAGATCCAGGACCAGGAGACATCTGACAGAGTACTGGCATCTGGAGCTGGAAGCACCGTGGACCGATCTGGAGGGCATTATGCAGGTCCAGGAGGGCCTGCTGTCATTCATGTGCCATGAAACAGCGGGGAAGTCGGAGCAAGATCTGCGAGCACTGGGCAGAGACCCAGAATACTTGAGAAAAGTGAAGCCCCCATTTCCGAAGATCCCATACGACAAGGCGATTGAGATGCTTAAGGAGGACGGTGTGGAGCTGGAGTGGGGCGCCGATCTAGGGTATAGAGAGGAGCGAAGGCTTGCCCTAAGATTTGAGACACCATTCTTTATCACCCATTTCCCAAAGGGAGTGAAGGCATTCTACCATATGCCCGATCCCGCCCGGCCTGAGGTCACCCTCTCCGCCGATCTTCTTGCACCAGAAGGATATGGAGAGATAACTGGCGGCGGTCAAAGAATACATGACTTGGACCAGTTGCTCGGAAGAGTGGAGGAGGAGCATCTTGACCCAAAGGCCTATCAATGGTACATAGACCTGAGAAGATATGGAACAGTGCCCCATTCCGGCTTTGGCATGGGCGTAGAGAGAACCCTATCTTGGATGTGCAAGCTGAAGCATATACGTGAC
Organism: uncultured Candidatus Bathyarchaeia archaeon; assembly: GCA_964528315.1. Taxonomy (GTDB): domain Archaea; phylum Thermoproteota; class Bathyarchaeia; order 40CM-2-53-6; family JALHTG01; genus JALHTG01. Next base: position 9,239 of record CAZGRO010000007.1, on the reverse strand, counting down.
GCAATACCTTTTCCCAGGCTGATCAACAGGATCTACCCATAGCGAGGCCGCTGTTGGGAATGGAGGCATAAGGATCGTGGCGGGTCAGTGTATTGACGCTGAGACGGGCTAGCATGGACTAGGCTGGCTGTGGGATTTTGGGATTCCAAGATTGAAATAGTAGTTGACCGGCTTTCACGAAATGAGCGTTAGTCACCAGGTGCTAGGTATGTCAGCGGAGGAAGGTGCCCCGTCTAAAACCTCAAAGCTAGAATATCCTCCTCAGTTGAAATGGATGCTCAGAAGAGCTCTTGAAGATCCTGAAGGATTCTGGGGAGAAGTCGCAGAGGAACTGCACTGGTTCAGACGGTGGGACAAGGTCTTCGAATGGACGCGTCCTGATTTCACATGGTTCAAAGGCGGAACAACAAACATCGCGCACAATTGCCTCGAAGAGCAGATAAAGAAAGGGAGAGGAAACCACGCAGCCGTGATATGGGAGAACGGGGAAGGCTTACCGACTCGAATCTTGACCTACAATCAACTCCTCTGTGAAGTGAAGAGATTCTCTTCCGCGTTGAAAGGTTTGGGAGTCAAGAAGGGTGACAGAGTGACCATCTACATGCCCATGGTCCCTGAAGCAGCCGTCGCCATGTTGTCCACCGCTCGAATCGGCGCCATTCATTCAGTTGTCTTCGGAGGATTCGGATATGCAGCGCTGGCCGAGAGGATAACCAACGCAGAATCAAGGATTCTTGTGACATCAGATGTGGGGTACAGGCGGGGCAAGCAGGTCAACCTGAAGGAGGTGGTTGACAACGCTCTCAAAGACGGGCCAGGCGTTGACAAGGTGGTTGTTCTGAAAAGGAGCGACAAAGATCCGCCTATGGCATCTGGAAGAGACATCTTCTGGGAAGAGGCTGTGGCAGATGGGAGCGGTGTGGCTGCTGAGGTTGAAGTGATGAGGGCAGAGGACCCAGCATTCATACTATACACCTCTGGGACGATGGCTAAACCGAAGGGCACGGTTCAAACCCACGGCGGATACCAGGTGCACATCTACGCCATGGGCAAATGGGTCTATGACATGCGTGAGACCGATGTCTGGTGGTCAACCTCAGATGTTGGCTGGATAGTTGGCCACAGCTACGTGGTATATGCGCCTTTACTGTTTGGTTGCTCAACGATAATGTATGAAGGCGTGCCCGACCATCCCTCCCCAGACATATGGTGGCAGATAATGGAGAGGAACCGAGTGACTCAAGCCTGGATCTCACCTACAGGCGCACGCGCACTCATGAAGTACGGAGACGATTGGCCTAGAAAGCATGACCTGAGTTCTGTTAGGCTGGTGCTGTGTGCAGGAGAAGTCTTGAACCCGCCTGCTTGGGAGTGGCTCCAGAAGAAAGTCTTCCAAGACAGAATTCCCGTCATAGACCATATGTGGCAGACAGAGAGCAGCGGCCCAATGGTCGGCAACCCGTACGGCATAGTTCTGCTCCCAATAAAACCGGGCTCGGCCACCATCCCGCTTCCCGGAATTGACGCTGACGTGGTTGATGAGGAGGGAAGATCCCTTCCAGCGGGAGTTGAAGGAACATTTGTCTGCAGACGCCCGTTTCCAGGGCTAACGCCAACTCTGTGGCGAGATCATGAACGTTACGTGCAGGATTACTGGAACAGGATTCCAGGAGTGTACTACACAGGGGATGCTGCAACGAAGGATGAGGACGGATATTACTGGTTTCTGGGTAGAGTTGATGAGGTGATCAAGATATCGGCACATAGAATTGGAACAATTGAGATAGAGAGCACCCTGCTTCAGCATTCTGGTGTGGCTGAGGCCGCGGTCGTAGGTCGCCCTGACGCCCTCAGAGGAGAAGTGGCTTCAGCGGTCGTTGTCCTGAAGGATGGGTACGCGCCTAGCGATGATTTGAAGCAATCGCTGAGAGAACTTGTCCGAAAGACCCTGGGCTCGATAGTCGTCATCAACGACATTTTCTTCACAAGCAAGCTTCCCAAGACCAGAAGCGGCAAGATAATGCGTCGGCTCATTAAGGCAGTGGTGTCAAACAAGCCTCTTGGAGACTATTCGACAATAGAAGACGAAACAGCAATAGAGGAACTCAAGTCTGTCATAGGAAGCACATAGCATACGCATGTGACCTCTCTAGACCCTGCGTTCCATATTCGCAAGATACGCTTCAAGCCCGCCTATTTTCCTCAAGTATTGGCCATACTTCACAAGCGCAACCATTGACCTGGCGGCGTCCTCGGGCGATGAGTACGATGGTATTCCCATCTTGTCGAATCTTGATCGCACATAAAGCGCCATCTCCGTTTCACCGATGTCGCACGCAACAACAGGCTTGCGATATTGACGAGCGACATTGGCTATACGGTCGATGAAATCCTCCTCAAGGCCAGGAGCGTGATGAAGCGTGATAACGATCATAGCGTGCACTTCCGGATCCTCAAGAAGAATCTTTGAGGCTATCTCATACATTTCAGAGGAGACAGACCCAGTCAGGTCAACAGGATTGAGGTTTGCCGCGAATCTTGGAATCTTCTGCTGCTCCTTCAGTTCCTCAAACTTCTGAATCGTATTGTCGGATAACTTTCTAATGCCAATGCCTCTCACCTCGCATTCATCCGCAGCCATCACCCCTGGTCCTCCTGCATCGGTGAGTATTGCTATGCCGTCTCCTTGAGGTGGCGGCTGGCTGGAGAAGGCTTTCGCTGTGTGGAAGAAATCATCCATATCCCGAGCTCTGATCACTCCTGCCTGAGCAAACGCGGCATCGTATATCCTGTCTGTTCCGCTCAACGCTCCTGTATGAGATGCCGCAGCCCTTGCGCCAGAACTTGTTCTCCCTGTCTTCAGTGCGATGATTGGCTTTGTCTTGGTAACTTCTTTGGCGATCTCGAGAAATTCTCTCCCTGCCGCTATTCCCTCAGCATATAGAAGAATAACTCTTGTCTCATCATCATCCAACAGGTACGCTAGAAGCTCAGGTTCATTCACATCGGCCTTGTTTCCGAAACTGACAAACTTGCTCACACCCATCTCGCGTCCTGTCAAATGATCCAAGGCAGCAACTCCGAAGGCTCCGCTCTGAGTCACAATTGCTAGGTTCCCCGGAACAGGCCTGGGAGTGACCACCACCTCATTCCCGTCTTTAAGAATCTTTGTTTCCGGAAGGAACAGCATGTCCACTCCAGAGCGTGAATCATAGACCCCTAGGCAGTTTGGCCCAAGAAGACGCATGTTCGAGTCACGCGCAATCGCCTTGACCTCCTCCTCAAGCTCCAAGTTGCCTACCTCCTTGAAGCCGGCGGAGATTATGACCGCTGCCTTGCTCTTCTTTGCCGCCGCCTCTCTCATGATTTGTGAAACAAACTGAGCAGGCACAACGATAACCACGACCTCCACAGGATCGATCACCTGCGTAAGCGAAGGATAGCATCTATACCCCAAAACCTCATTCTCATTTGGGTTGATCGCATAAAGATCGCCTTTGAAGATTCCCCGTGTCTTGTTCATCACGAAGTTCTTGAAGATCACATGCCCAGCCTTGTGCACATTCCGAGAAGCACCAACAACCGCGACAGAACGAGGATTGAAGAATACGTCTATTTGCTCTTTGGCTCGATCCAAGTCTCCTCGCTCATCAAAGACTTAGTGAACAGAGATTAAGCTTTGTTCCGGTGCCTTTTGCCTGGTATTCCACAGTTGTAGCGTCCGAAACAGCGCAGGCCAGTTATCGCGCTATACATCAATCTTCTTCAATTGGCTCTTGTACATCTCCAGTACCTCATGGGAGGTATTTGCGTCCTCAGGGGCCTTGTCGGTCCTATAGTTACCTGTGAACCTGGGGAATCTTATTGCAAACCCGCTTCCTTGCCTGACAGCATTCTCTTGACATGTGTGCACGGGGCTGAGTGTGATCTCGGCGCCAATCACCTCAAGAACTAAGGAAGGAGTGAACCACACGTCTGGGGTCATTCTTGATTTCACACGAGCATGTTTGTGCTGTATCTTGCGGGCCTTCAAGATCTCCGGTAGCTTCTGGAGGTCCTCGTCTGTGAAGCCGGATCCGCATTTGCATACAGTTTCGAAGATGTCGTCCTTGTCGTTGTAGGATGCGAGGAGAAGTGCTCCGTAGCTTCCCGCTCTTTTTCCTCTTCCTGCGAATGCGCCCACTGCCACCAGGTCTACTGTATCCGTCATTTCCGATTTGTACTCTCTCTTGTACTTGATCCAGTGGAATCCTCGAGCACCGGCCTTGTAGGTTGAATCTGCTCCAATTGACTTGACCATGAGGCCTTCGCATCCGTCACTTATCGCCTGTTCCATGTAGCGGTCAAGTTGCTCAGGGCTGCTCGCTACTATCTGTCGAGCGATCTTCACGTGGTCAGTTTCCTTGATGATCCTGGCCAGCTCTTTTCTTCTCTCTGGATAGGTGCGCTCCGTGTAGTCCGTTCCTTTCAGGAAGAGCAGGTCGAACATGAAGATTGAGATCGGGACTTCCTCAGCCATCTCCGGTATGTCGTATTTCCTTCCTCGTCTCTGGGAGATGACTTGGAACGGAAGCATCTCACCAGTGTTCTGATCTACTGCGACACATTCTCCTTCAAGTATCGCACTTCTAGCCTTCAAGCTCTCCGTTATGTATTTGGTTGCGTCAGGAAACTGGTCTGTGATGTTCTCCAGCCTTCTTGAGAACAGTGTGGTCTTGTTCTCAGCAACATGTGCTTGAATTCTCAGGCCATCATACTTGTATTCCAGTGCCGCGGTTCCTTCCAGTCTCTTCAGAATCTCATTCGCGTCTGAGAGCCTCTCGGCAAGCATGGGCCTAACCGGGCGTCCTAAGGTTATTCTGAACTTCTTCATCTCTTGAAGGCCGCCGAGCGCAGCTGACCTTGCCACATGCCCCAAGTCTGACGACAGGCTGTACGCCCTCTCGAACGCTTCCCGTGCCTCCTTTCCCCCACCGTAGGCCACGGCCAAAGCGTCCAGAATGGTCATGTCTGCCACTCCGAGACGCAGCTGTCCCACAGCCGTACGAACAATGTACTTGGATTCCTTCGCTGAGGCGCTGGCCAACAACCCAGATAGCATCCTTATCTTGTGCTCGACCGATCCTGGGCCGGTTGCGTGGGCAATCTTGTCAAATGTGTCGTAGATCTTCCTAACCGTCAAGGTTTCTGTGGTCAATGTGACTTGGCGTTTTGTTGACAGAAACTTCTCGGCAGTTAGGCCTAGATCTCCGCTTCTCTTGTAATCCTCTTCAACAGTATGATCCGGTTTCCCTGATATCTGGGCGATCGCTCTTATGGCCAACTTGTCAGCAATTCCCAATTCGACTCCCATATAGTCAGGGTACAGTACCCCTGTCGTGAGGTAAACGACCTTGTCAATATCATCCTTCGGTGTCTCAGTGATGAGTTGGACGAGAAGGTCTGTCATCTCGAGCCTTTTTGTGGTGGCTTCTATCTGGTCGTATACTTCAACGATCTTCGAGTATCTCATCCAGACCTCCACCCTACCCGGGCATTCTTGACGGTTCGCCTCTTCCGACGCGTTAGCTGAACCTCTCCTGATGCACTACTCTTTCAAGGCTGAGCCTCGAACGTGGCTCTGGGGACTCGGCCGGTCTGCCTATAGGGATTATGGCGACCGGTCTAACCTCGCTAGGCGCATTGATGGCTTGGGCTATCTTGCTTTCATCAAACGCGCCGATCCAGCATGAACCATATCCTAACGCGTGGGATGTGAGCAGTATGTTTTGAGCTGCAGCAGCAGTGTCCTGAATGCTATAGAGGCTCCTTCCTCGCTCACGGTATCTACTTGCGGACCTCGCGGTATTGGCGCAGACAACTATGACGACAGGTGCTTGAGCAATGAAATCTTGCCCATAGGCACCCTCAACCAGTACCTTCTTCCTGTCGCCATTTCGGACGATCACAAATTCCCATGACTGCATGTTTCCCGCGCTCGGGGCCTCGGTTGCCGCCTCCAGTATCCGCCTCAAATCCTCTGACGGAATGTCTTCTTCGTGGAAGCTTCTTATGCTTCTTCTGTTTTTGATGGCTTCAAACAGTTCCATGCTAGGTTCTAACAATATGGACTTCAATTAAGTCTTGGCCCTGTTCTCTTAAGAGCCGCTTGAGTCTAGGTGCGTAATTCGCGTCTTCTCTTGGCTCTTGCCGCCACGTATGCCGACAGGACAACGACTCCAAGACAGATCAGGATCAGAGTGGTTATCCACGCGTGGCCGCTGGCCTGGTACTCGGAAGATATCTCAATCGGCTTCATGATGTCCCTTTGCTCAATGCGCACGTTCATACGTTTCAGCTGCTCGGCGTCATGGTTCGCTTCAGACACGTAGTCTTTTGTGAAGTAGTTGTTTGAGATCAGCGTGCTTAGGGCTTGAGGTGCAGCTGTCTGAATTGCCCTAAGAGCATCTTCCTTAGAGTATCCCATTGTCATATCCACAGGAAGCCATCCCCATGGAGGAATGTACACCATGGCCCATGCATGCCAGCCGAGACGGTCCAGCTCAAATGACACCCGTCCATCATACCTTGTTCTTTTCTCCACTTTCGAAGGCAGATAGGTGCAGCCGCATTGAAGGTAGGCTGGGATACCTACTATCCTGCACAGGGAGATGATCAAGTTGGATTGCTCGTCACAATCTCCCTCAAGGGCAGCGAGGGTTTCGTCTGGAAGCAATATCCTGTCTCGCTTTGTGGTAGGATATTTCACGTTTTGGCCAAGCCAATCAATCATGCGCACAACCGTTTTCAACACGTTTGTTTCGTTTCCGGCTAGTTTGAACGCAAGCTCTCTTACAGATCGCCATGAATCGGCTGCGTCGTTTATTTTCCAAGGACCTGCAGGAACACAGTATTGCGCAATGAGCTCTCTTGGGATCTCACGCATCAGGCCGCTTGAATGATACTCCAGCTCTGGCGTCCATTCGAATCTTCTCATGGGGGTTAACATGGTGAAGGCGCGGAAATCTGCTTGGATCAAAATGCCTTGTCCAGGTCCAAGATGCCTGTCCACTTGAAAGAGGCCGATCGGGTTTCTCTCGGAATCAGAGGCAATCACTACCTTGTGGCTTGAGGAGGTCAGCCTAACCGTCTGGGAAGTGTTGTTGAAGAATAGAAACATTGTCGGGCTAGTCAATGTGCTGGCCGCGAGGTCTATGGTGGAAGAACCGTCATTGATCACATTGATTGAGAAAGAGAGATCATAAGCCATGTAGTAGTCTGCAGGGCCAGTCTGGTTCATTGCTCCTGCCGGCTGTAAGATGAGCACTAGAGCAACAATGAGAAGTGTTGCCGGAACTGATCGGGGCATTGCTCAACGAGGCTCCATTGCAGCAGCGCAGCGGGGCGAATTCATGTGAGTATGTTTTCGGTAAGGCCGATGAAGCTCAGTATTCGAGTTTGTTTCCGCAGTTGGGGCAGAAACCGCCGGAGGGTGGCCGCCTAGCTCCGCAGGAGATGCAGAACATGGGGGCCGAGTACGGTCCCAGCGTTCCTATTGTTGGCTGCGCCATCTTCTCCAGTTTGCGTACTCTAGATCTAATCCTGATGTAGGCGAGTGTTAAGCCTACGGCCAACCCGAGCAGGCAGAGCAGAAGTATTCTCTCCCCTGTCACGTCCACAGCCTTCTCCTCCTCTTCAACTCGGATGAATCCTCCCAGCACTACGTAGGGATACACCGTTCCGTCAGATGATTTGGCCGCCTCGTTTGCGTATTCCACATATTCTGGCACATAGTACAACGGATATGGCATCAATCCTATTCCGACGGAGTCAAGGCTAGATCTGTCAGGAATTGTAACCTCCACTCTCGTCCATCCTACCTTCGGCATGTATACTATGCACCAAGCATGTCTTCCTGCGGCTCTCACCTTTCCATCAAAATCCTGTAGAATCAGTCCCTCCTCTTTGACGCAAGGTATGCCGAAGCCTCTCATGACTGCGGTGAACACGTCTGCGAAATGCCTGCACACTCCGTAGTGACGTCCGAGAAGGGTCTGCCTTAGCACCTCGCTTGCCTTGATTCTGCTGACCGGGTAATCGAACTCATACGGGTAGTCATACATCATGTTGTCAGCGAACCACCGTAGTGTTCCTCTTGCAACATCGTAGACATTGGTTGATCCGCCGATTCTTCGACGAACACTTGAGATTACTGACTGGACTTCTGAGCTGGAGTAGTCCCAGTAATAGGTTTCCTTCAGATACTTCTTCAGGTCATCTGAAGAGAGATACCTGCCCAATTCCTCGATCTTGCCCACGGAGGCCGATCCAAAAGAGGAGGGTGAAAACGCGGAGACATCGGCCCTGACCTTGAAATCAACATTCAGCAGTTCGCTTGGACCCGCTTTCTCAAATCTCCATCCAAACACTTGAATTGCATCGAAACTACCCTTCGCCACAGTCTGCCCCTGACTATCGATGTTAGCCGAGCCAGCGAGTATGGGTTTGCTTGACTGAAGAGTTACCTTCGACCAGTTTGTATCTCTGAAACTCCAGACAAACTCTATGTCGTGAGGAGCAGAGTAGTTAGACTTGAGAAAGAGCGAATAACGAATCACAGCCGAACGAGCTTGAATCATTCGTTGTGGTTCTGCTCCCGCTAAGGGCAGCGATATTACTGATAAAACAACGATGAGTACGGCAAATGTCCCTGCGAGCTTTCTCATCTTTTTCTTCTCACGGTTTGCAGCATTGCGTTATGTGGTGAATTAAGCGTTTCTAGCAGCTTTCTGATCTTACTCAAGTGCCTTGTCTGGGATGGGATTTGATCTGGCAAATGCTTCAAATTGCACAACTGATTTAAATGGAGCCTTCTGTGATAGGGTGATCTGGCGGAGGAATGGCTGGTTGTATCTCGTTGGTGAGGCGCTTGTAGGGAAGGCCCCTGAGCTGGCGCACGTTGACTTGGTTGTTGGCGAGAAGAATGGGCCGGTTGGACAGGCATTTGCAAGCGGTATGGCTCATCTCTCCGAGGGGCATACTCCGCTTCTGGCCGTGGTTCGTCCGAATCTGCCATCGAAGCCTTACACGCTCATAGTGCCGAAAGTAACCGTCAAAGACATGGAGCAGGCGTCAAGAATCTTTGGGCCCGCACAGGCAGCGGTGGCGAAAGCCGTAGCTGACGCAACTGAAGAGGGCGTGATCCCGCAGGAGAAGGCTGATGAATTGGTCATCATTTGTTCAGTCTTCATACATCCTGA
>CAZGRO010000006.1:5820-21749 GCA_964528315.1 uncultured Candidatus Bathyarchaeia archaeon | reverse complement strand
CCGCCCCCATGACCGGAATCGAACTTCTCAACGATTGTCCTGAGAACTTTAGCGTAATATGCAGTCACCGTCTCATTCCCCCCGCAATCGAGCACCTCCTCAGGCTTGGAGAGGTCAAAATCGACGGATTCATCTGCCCGGGACATGTCTCAACGATAATTGGACAAGAGCCCTACCAGCACATTTCTCAGAAGTACCATATTCCCCAAGTCATAGCAGGATTTGAGCCCATAGACGTATTGATCGCCGTAGCCATGATTCTACGTCAGGTGAATGATCGCGAAGCAGAGGCTCGGAACGAGTATACAAGATCAGTCAGATCTGCAGGAAACATCAAGGCCAAGGATATCCTTTCCAAGGCTTTTGATGTTTGTGATTCCGAGTGGCGCGGGATAGGCACAATCGAAAGATCCGCATACAGACTTCGAGACGATCTGTTTCATCATGATGCCTTCAAGAAGTTTGGCCTAAAACGTCGAGAAACCTATCAGGTCCCGAGAGGATGCAAGTGCGGCGAGGTACTAAGAGGCCTCCTTTATCCCCATCAATGTCCTCTGTTCAATAGATCTTGCACGCCCACTCATCCTGTAGGTCCATGTGCTGTTAGTAGAGAAGGTGCCTGTCACATAGCCATGAGATCAACCACAAATCTGAGAAGAGATTCGTACAGATGAATCTAGTCGGATACTAAACTGAATGGCTTTCCACTTTTTGTTCTCCACAGCGCATAGATGAAACACGCGGCGGTCAAGAACCATATTTTCGTCGCGAAGTTGAAGTTCACTGGAATTCCTGCATGCTCATGGGTTGTGTTGGCGAGGGCATCGATCGCCCCTCCATGCTGAATCCAGATGGTGAACCAGGCAAAGAAATTCCACGCAGCTTCATATATCGCAACGAAGCCGCAGGTTGCAAGAAAAACCTGCGTAAGTGGTCTAGACATCCACAGGCCGACTTTCTGACTTTCGATCACGATAACCCACAAGGCGAATCCAAGAATCACTAGGAGCGTGACGGGCTTGAAGCTCTGGATCACGTAGAATGGAAATATGAGGGGAATCTGATCCTTCACATATCGCTCCCCAAAGGTCGTCTCATATGGGTATTTCAGAATGTAGAAAACGGTAATGGCAAGAATCGTGATGGCTAAGATCTGTCCGCAGACCCGCAGTCTACGATTCATCATTGACCCGTCTCCGAAATTCCATTTCACAGCGTCAGTCTTGTTGAAGGATCTCTCTCCAAAGCTTCAATGTTTCCAAAGCTTCATTCTCTTCCAGTGTCTCAATCGCGAAGCCTGTGTGCACAATCACGTAGTCTCCCACCTTGACATTCGTGAGCAGCTTGACGATGATTTCTCTCCTGACGCCGCCAAAATCCGCTATCGCCTTATCACCGTTGATTTCGAGAATCTTCGCTGGTACGGCGAGACACATCTGAACTCGTTTCAAAAATCCATTGGGCACATATTTAAGGATGCGAAAGGCAAGTCTTAGCCTGTAGGGCGTGAGTAGCAACAGTTCGGTTTCTTTGCTGCTCTGCATAGGCCAAGCGATAATGGTGCAGGATACGAATTGAAGGTTCTCGCTTTCGCTGATTTTCACGGCAACAATAGCGCAGTGAAAGGCGCGTCAGACCTAGTATCCATTGAACACCCAGATTTGGTAATCGTCGCAGGAGACTTGGCCAATCACGACCTGAAGAAAGCGGAGCTCATTCTCAGAGAACTCTCAAGATCCGGATCAAAAGTCCTGTTCGTTCCGGGCAACATGGATGCACCTGCTCTCGCCGAGAGGCAAGACACTCACAATGTTACTTGTCTTCATGGAAAAGCTGTGGTTCACGGCGAAGTCTGCTTCATAGGGTTGGGAGGAGCGACAGAGAGCCAGTTCGGGGCACCGCTTGAGTTCAGTGAACGGGAGGCAGCTAAAATCCTGTCTAAGGCAGCGGAAGCCTGTTCTTCTCACTCTCTGATCGTTGTCTCCCACTGTCCGCCGAAGGACACGAGACTGGATCTGGCGGGTGGAAGATCGCATGTTGGAAGCCAATTCGTTCGTGAATTCATCGAGGAGAAGAAACCGATCCTAGCGATTTGTGGACACATACACGAAGCACAAGGGACCGATTCCATAGGCCACTGTTTGATAGTCAATGTGGGTGCTACGGCGCATGGCCACTATGCTTCAATCTGCCTAACGAGACCTTTGAGAATAGAGCTTAGAAGGCTCTGATCAACGCAGCTGGTCCTCCAATCTACTTGAAGGACATTATTGAGTGAACTTCTGCGGCTTGAATATTGGTTCAGCGCCCATGCTTCATCGGCCACGTCTTAGATGTCTCACCTTTGTCTCTATTCTGTCAAAGGGAAGAATTCTCGAGAGACCGGCGAACCGTCTTCTGACATATTCATGATGAAGGATGGAGAAGACTACGTACGGTGGGTATAGAACCATAAAGCTTCCTATGAGGTCGAGGAGAGCATAGGTGGGAGTGGTTCGATGGAATAGAGTTGTCACTCCTATTGCTCCAGTGATCAGGGGAAGGATTATTCCGATGCTGCTGCCCAGCATACGCGTCTCCCCCGTCTCCTCATTGTAAAGCCTGACTCCCAGGTCGTCAAGTGTCCACATGAATGCGAGAAGCAGGGAGATTAAGGGATTAACCATCAGGAAGGCGAACACAGTCGAGCGAACAACCATGGCAATGTAGGATACTCCTGTGGAGTACTCAAGGAAATTCAAGAATCTCTCAGCGAAAATAAGGGAGAGCGCTATTCCCTGCATGGGCCTAAGAGTAAGATCGTCAGATAAGGTGAATTCATGATGCGGAGAGGCTGCGGTTCTCACAAACTGACCAAGCAGTCCGCTATTCCTCTCAAGTCTCGCGGTGAGAGCCAGCAGCCATGGCGTGATTGCGATCGGTGCAACGAGAACAGGTGTGGCAAGAAAGAACCTAATCAGAATCCCCACAGTCGAATACGAAAGAAAAAGATCCTGAGGATTTCCCGTCGCCCAAGAGATGATTACAGTTACAGCCAACACAAGGAAAGGCGGCAGGATTGCCTGAGCTATCTTCAATGACCCATCAACCCAATACCACCAGTGCTCGACATGCTTCCCTTTTTCTTACCACGTACGCTGACCTTTCCATCTTGGACAGAGCATCTGAGATATCTGCCCTAGTTCTGTATAAAGTGGTCTAGAACAAGCTGCATAGGAAATCGTGCACAACGCCGAGGTCAAGGCAGGAGCATCGTATGGGAAGGCATTCACGCAAGGTGTGAAAGTCTGAGGCCGACATCTAGCGCGTTATATTCGAGCAGAAAGCGGAGCCAGTGATGAGGACGAACAAGGCTATATAAGGACGGTTGACAACGTAAGCGAAGCACATCACATTTGAAGGTTCATCAAGCCATGTCAGTAAGGAAAAGCGATTTCGTTCTCGTCAACCTGACATGCAAGGTCAAGGAGAGTGGAGAGACTGTTGAGACGACTCTGGAGAAGACGGCGAAGGAAACTGGACTACATAAGGAAGGTGCCACATACGAACCGATGTTTCTTATCATCGGCGAAGGCTGGGTCCCTCCCGGGCTTGATGAGAAACTTGTCGAAATGGAGATAGGGAAACCTAGCACAGTTGAGGTCCCGCCTGAGAAAGGCTATGGGGTTCGAGATCCATCCAAAATGCGTCTAGCGCCAATGAGAAGATTCCGCGCTGAAGGAATAACTCCTCTTCCCGGCATGAGCGTCCAACTCGAAGGCAGACAGGCAACTGTACGCTCAGTCGGAGCTGGACGCGTCCAGCTAGACTATAATCATCCTCTCTCTGGAAAGACCTTGATTTACGACTTCACGATCGATAAGATTTTGCAATCCTTTGAAGAAAAGACACGAGCCATCATACACCGCACAATCACAGGCATAGAAGCAGACAAATTCACCACGAAATTGCTTGAAAAGAACTTGACGGTCCAGATCCCAGAAGAAAGCTTCTTTCTTGAGGGCCTGCAGATACTGAAACAGAAAGTGGCCGCAGACATCCTCAAGTTCTTCCCGGAGATAGAAACAGTTTCATTTGTTGAAACGATCAAAAGGAAAGAACCTGCTGTTGAAGAGAAACCGCCAGAGAGTAAGGCGGCTGATGAATCTCAGAAGCCTCAGTGAAATCCGAAAATCTCGCTGTTCTACGTAGCGCAGCAAATTAGGAGCCACAAATGGAAGCTGGCACTCGCTTGGTGAGATAGAAACCTTAAAATTGAGGAGGCTAAAGTAAGAGCGCGAAAGCGCTCAGGTTCTTGTGTGCGCTTGTTAGAATCTCAATCAAGGCTTTTCGAGGGCCATACAATGAGTGTTCCGAAGCTTGACAAGATCCCGAAATACGTCCTGAAAGGAACGACGACGATAGGCGTGGTTTGCCGAGATGGAATCATATTCGCGACCGACACAAGGGCCACCATGGGCTATTTTGTTGCTCACAAGCGAGCGAAGAAAGTTCTGAAGATAGATGATCACCTAGCAATGACGATCGCTGGAGCAGTGGGAGACGCGCAGGCTGTTGTTGAGATCCTCAAGGCGAACGCCAACCTGTTCAGATGCGAGAACGGTCGACCTATGCCGGTGAAATCCGCTGCCAGACTCCTGGCAAATCTGTTGTTCTCATCAAGGATGGTGCCGCTTCTTCTTCAGGCATTGGTTGGCGGAGTGGACGAGTCGGGGCCACATATCTTTGCCCTTGATCCATTGGGGAGTGTAACGGAGGAGAACTGCGTATCGACAGGGTCAGGGTCGCCTGTTGCATACGGGGTCCTTGAGAGCGAGTTCAAGGAGAACATGAGCGAGAAAGAGGCCTTGCCGATAATTGTCAAAGCTATAGGCTCCGCTATGAAGCGAGACGCTGCGAGCGGCGACAGCTTTGATGTTGCTGTAGTAACCGGGGAAGGATACAGAGAACTACCTGAAGATGAGAAGAAAGCTGCTCTTGCAAATGCTTGAGAACCATTCTCCGAGTTCACAGTTTCGGGTGTAGATGCATTGTCTAGGGGTACAGAAAATGCTCACGTGAAGATCCGGCAAACCATACTAGAGCATATGCCGAGAGAGGCCGAGATAACTAGAATAGAGTTCGAAGGACCTAGGCTGGCGATTTATGTCAAGAACGTGGTTCTTCTTCAAGAGCAGAGTTACATAGTCACAGACATCGTGAATCTGCTCCATAAGAGAATAGTTATCCGATCTGATCCCTCTATCAGGATTCCGGAAGCTGAAGCCGAGAAGAAGATAAGGGAGATAATTCCTACCGAAGCAGAAGTTACGAACGTTAACTTCGATCCAACTCTCGGGGAGGTTGTTGTAGAGGCAAAGAAGCCAGGTCTGGCTATAGGGAAGGACGGCGCGACGTTACAGTCCATAATCCGAGCGACCAGCTGGCGACCGAGAGTGCTTCGGTCTCCTCCACTTCCATCGAAGATCACCGCCAGCGTGAGACACATCTTACACTCGGAGAGCGAGGGCAGAAATAGGATCCTGCGCGATGTCGGAGAGAGGATATTCAGACCGACGCTCACGCGCGTTAGCAATGTGAGACTCACAACTCTGGGAGGATTTAGGGAGGTAGGAAGATCAGCGATTCTGGTGCAGGCCAACGAGAGCTCTGTTCTTCTGGATTGCGGAGTCAACCCCGGCGCCCAGAATCCAACTCAAATCTTTCCCCGCCTCGATGTCGAGCAATTCGATTTGGACAATCTGGATGCCGTGGTGATCTCGCATGCGCACCTGGATCATTGCGGCCTAGCACCATTTCTCTACAAGTATGGCTACGATGGGCCCGTCTATTGCTCAGAACCAACATCGATCCTGATGACCCTTCTTCAGCTCGACTATCTAGATGTGGCAACCAGGGAAGGAGTGTTTGCTCCCTTTGATCAGAAAGACGTAAGAGAGCTGGTTATGCACACAATTCCTTTGAAGTATGGCGTCGTTACTGATGTCGCTCCTGACATCAAGCTGACGCTGCACAATGCTGGGCACATTCTAGGATCGTCAGAAATCCATCTGCACATAGGAGAGGGCCTCCACAACATAGTCTACACAGGCGACTACAAATACGGCAAGACAATGCTGCTAGAGTCAGCCTCTTCGATGTTTCCGAGAGCCGAGACTCTGATTACTGAAAGCACGTACGGGGCTCCCGAAGACGTGATGCCTGAACGTGAAGGAGTAGAAGAGAAACTAGTGCAAATCATCAACGAGGCAGCTGAGAAAGGGGGAAAGGTCCTCATCCCAGTTCCAGCAGTCGGAAGGGCACAAGAGATAATGCTGGTGCTTGACAACTACATGAAGACCGGTCGGCTGAAGGAACTCCCGATATACCTTGAAGGCATGATTCTTGAAGCCACAGCGATTCATACAGCTTATCCGGAATACCTGGCTAGAGAGATTAGAGACCAGATCCTCCACCACGATGTCAATCCTTTCCAGTCAGACTACTTCGTGACAGTGACCGACTCGAGCACGCGAGGAGAGATAGTTCAAGGAGGGCCATGCGTCATCGTGGCAACCTCAGGCATGCTGGAAGGTGGCCCAGCAATAGACTACTTCAGACAACTTGCACAGGATGAGAGAAATACACTAGTTTTCGTAAGCTATCAGATAGAAGGCACCCTTGGCAACAGGATACGAAGTGGATTGAAGGATGTCTCTCTAATGAGTCAAGGCGGAAAGATGGAGGTCATCAAACTGAATATGCGAGTGGAATCGGTCGAAGGTTTCTCAGGCCACTCCGACAGGCGCCAACTATTGAACTTCGTACAGAAGATGACTCCCAAACCATCTCGCATACTAGTCGGCCACGGAGAGGCCAGAAAATGCGAAGATATCGCACAGGTCATGAGTAAGACCATGAAGCTGAGAGCCCTTGCGCCTCAAAACCTGGAAACAATAAGGCTGAGATGACTCGATTCAGCTTGATGAATGCTGACGGAGAATAGCACGCGCTGGTTTCAGACACCGCTTAAATCTTCGACATTGTCTATGTCGGGTCAAAGGTCATCCGATTGCTCAGCGAATTCAACCTACTGGTGGCTACCTCACGCGGCAATGAGAGAAATGCTTGCAGTGAGATCTGGTATCTGTTGAGAGAACTTGGTGACGACCAGCCTCGGACCGATAGGACAGGGGCCATCGGGCTGGTGGTTGCCGAAACCAAGATGAATCCTGTTGAGGTCGTTCAGGAGCTGAGCAGGAGGCTTGTAGAGAGTCCTTGGAAGTTCAGGTACATTCAGAAAGTCACGCCGCTTCAGAAGGTTGTTCCGTCAGACTATGAGGAAATGGAGAAATGCGTGTCAGCGATGGTTGACGGTATTGGGCGAGAAGAAAGCTTCAGGATCACTGTAAAGAAGCGTCACACCAAACTATCTTCAAAGGAAATAGTGGAAAGGATGGCAAGAATCATCGAGAGACGCGTAGATCTGGAACATCCAGACAGAGTAGTTCACATCGAGGTCTTGGGAGAATCCACTGGCATTTCGCTCATACAGCCCACCGACATATTGTCGGTGGCAAGAGTGAAAAGATCGATCTAGGCCTGAACAGAAAGCAGCGCCATCTTCTCTATAACTAGCTTGGTCATCCTCTCTTTCCTAGAACCCTTTCCAGCCACAGCCTCCATCTGATCGTCTGAAAGACCGAAGATCCTCCTGATAGTTGCATCGTCTCCTTCCTGCAACACTGATTCGTCCGCTCTTCCCATGGTGATATTTGGCAGTTCGCTCACCAATCTCTCCAGTGCAGCTCTCTCGCCCGCAACTGCAACCACCGCAACATGCCTAGAATCCCGTGAGACTCCGAGATGCGCAATCGCGTTCTTGATCTGTCGCTGACCAGAGGCATAAAGGAGAATCTCAACCGCCAAGGCGCCTGTTGCCTGCTTGCCCTGCGCCTGTGCCTTCAAGGCATTGAGCACCGCAAAGCGGAGATGATCTATTCCAGCTATACCTGCAACATCAAGGATCTGGGCCTCCATCTTCTCATCAACCTCTCTCAATCGCAGGAGAACCGTTTCCGGGTCAGGGATTCTGACGTCACGAACGCCGGTGATGACAACGTACTTGCCGTACTTCTCTATGAACTCAATCGGCATAGAACCGAATCCCTCCCTTAGCATCTATTCTCTAGATCGCTCAATGCTCGTAACTCCCATCAAATGGCTTAAAAGATATGTCACACTCTCAGCCTTCCGGAAGGAGAAATCTTGAGTTTCGAGATTCCGGACTGGGATGACGTCTACAACGGATGCATAGAACTGGCTGACAGGATAAAGAGAAGCGGATTCCGGCCAGAGATCATAGTTGGAGTTGCAAGAGGCGGCTGGATCCCTGCAAGGATATTGTCTGACCTGCTGTGCAACACCTACGTGGCAAGCATGAGGGTGGAGTTCTACAAAGACGTGGCGGAGACAGCAAAGAAACCTGTCATCAGCCAACAAGTCTCAGCCTCGGTCCAAGGAAAGAGAGTGTTAGTTGTGGATGATGTGGCTGATACGGGAGAAAGCTTGGCCGCCGTCAGAAGAGACCTCCTGGAACGAAAGGCATTGGAAGTGAAGATTGCCACATTGCATTACAAACCGAAGAGCATTCTGCGACCAGACTTCTACGTGCGAGAAACATCAGCGTGGATAGTCTACCCGCATGAAAGATACGAGTTTGTACGTAGCCGAGTGGCAAAACTTCGAACCGAAGGAAAAACAAAGCAAGAGGTCAAACAGGAACTAATCCAAATAGGCCTACCTGTTCCCATTGTTGAGAAATTCGTCGATGAATGTTGGGATCTCAAGAGCTCTTGAGTGCACTCTCAGATCACAGCGCACACCCCTGCTGAGGAACTCTGTCTCCACTTCCCTTTTGTCCGAGGTTCCCAGACTGTTCTCCGCTGCGCGCGTGCACCTTAAATTCCGCTGTGAGTTCTCATTGAATGGTATGATGTGGACTGACCTGCACGGAAGGGCTTGGCCCGATGTCGTGATGCATCTCCACTGACCAGCAATTGATCCCCGTCTATTGTGCAGCGATGTTCTGAAAGCATTCATGGTCGGTTCTCACTACACTGCTTTTATCTACGGGAGAATCAGCTATTCAGTTCCCGATCCATCTGGCTAGATAACGAACCCGAAGGCTTCCGCGAACTGTGATACTTTCCTGAATTCGTTGAGGAATTCTATTCCCTTATCTGTTAGTGAGTATGTTGTCTTTTCGCTGTCTTCCTTCTCCTCTATTAGTCCTTGTTCTCTCAGCTGTGCAAGGTACTTCACCAATCTATCATGTGATAGATTGGCGCCGTACAGGACGTGAGTTGGTTTCGCCTCTCCCTTCTCCTTCTCGATTGCACGGAGTATATCGGCATAGATTCTGATCTGCGACCGATACTTGGAAGGCTTCTCCGTCATTTGGTCCCAGTCACTCTCAACAGCATTGTGAGAAGAGCGAGAAATCCCAGGAGTTGGGTGAGGTGAGCAATCACGAAGAAGAGCCTCAAGATTGGAGGGAGAATGAAGAAGATGTGGCTTACAGCTAGAAGTACGAACCCAATGAAGACCAGTAGCGAGTTTCTCTCTCTTCTTATGCCGTAGTTCATTGCGGCCTGGGCGGCTATGAAGGTGATCATGAAGAAGAGAGCGACCTCAAGAAGGGGATGATATGGTACGAACTCAAATAGTGCGAACGGTGCCGCGGCCAGCAGGGCAGTATCCGCCATGAAGCTCTTCGTCTGCCTCAGATAAGCAAAGAACAGTATCCCGTATGCAATGATCTCAGCGGTTATTCTAATGAAGTAGGCAACCGTCACGGCTGGTGCGAGGCCTCGGAATGTGAGGAGAGGAATCCCTACAATTCCGTCTGTCAGCAATCCTGCCCCTAATAGAATGAAGCTGAAGTGCAGAAAGAACAGCGTTCTATCTCTAATCAGCCTGTAGCCTTTTAGAGCATAGTAGCCTATGGCGAAGGCTATGATGGACTCTATGATCTGCATTAAGGAGTCGAATCCGACGAACCATTGTGGGGCAGACAAATGCAAGCCTCGATCCCTCGGCTGAGCTCATATTGCTTATCAGGCTTCAGTATGAATCGTACAGATTCCGATCATGATATTTAATCATTTCAAGGGCCCGAAACCGATCGAAGTTCTGTTCGGATGTCTCATGAAGGCAAGTATGAAAAGCTAGGCTGTGGAGTATTATGTCTCGTGATGTCTCTTGGGCTTCAATTGGCCTCTGAAGGAAACGGTAGAGTGTGTGCCAAATTTCAGCACTTCTGATCCGAAAGTGGTTGAGGAAATAGTGGCAGAGATAGAGACGGTTCCTTCAACCTATCTTCTTGACCACTCGTCCGACGACTACTACAACAGACTTGTGGTTGTTGCGGTGGGATCAAGAAAGTCCCTGCTTAAGGCCATTATGCGTGCCAGTATCAGAGCAGTTCAGTTGATTGATATGAACAAGCACAAAGGTCAACATCCTCGGCTGGGCGCTGTTGATGTCGTTCCGTTTGTTCCGATTGAGAATGTCAACATGGAGGAATGCGTACAGCTTTCGCGGGAGTATGCGAGGATGTTTGCTGAGGAGTGTAATGTGCCTGTCTATTTGTATGGCGAAGCGGCCTCGTCCCCAGATCGTCGGGACATTGACTGGGTACGCAAAGGTGAGTATGAGGCGCTTGGCGACATGATCGCTAGACCTGAGAGGAAGCCGGATTTTGGTCCAGCAAAGGCGCATCCGACTGCTGGGGCAGCCATTACAGGTGCGAGGAACGCGATGGTCGGATTCAATGTGAATCTGGGAACGACGGATCTCCAGATTGGCAAGAAGATCGCTAGGGCGCTTCATGGAGCAAAGGGAGGTTTTGCTGCGGTTCGAGCAATGGCCGCTGAGATTCCTCAGAAGAAAGAGATACAGATTGGAATGAGTATCTACGGGTTCGAATCGACCCCTCTTCATCGAGTCTTTGAGACTCTGAGATCCGAAGCCAGCAGATACAACGTGCCCGTCACCGGATCGGAAATAAACGGCATCGTTCCTCTGAAGGCCATAGTTGACGCGGCGAGCTTCTATCTGCGATTGGACAACTTGACGGACACCAAAATCCTAGAAACGGCCATCACAAAAGCTGTCAAAGCACGAGGGTAGTGGGGAGGCTCCGTGTCAAAGCGCCGAATCGATCTACTACTGAAAAACGCCAATCAAATAGCTAGCTTCTCGACCCAACATTCCCGGCAAAGCCAGATAGTCACGGGTGGGGGTGTTGCAGTGGACCAAGGCAGAATTCTGGCTGTCGGAGAAACTGAAGATCTTGAAGGGGAATTTGAAGGCGATCAGATCGTGGATGCTCGCGGGCAGACGGTGACCCCAGGGCTAATCGACTGTCACACCCATTTGATCTTTGCAGGTTCTAGAGAGAAAGAGCTTGACAGGAGGCTCTCAGGGATGAGTTACATGGACATACTGAGAGACGGCGGAGGTATTCTCAAGACCATGCACGAAACTAGAGCAGCTTCAAGAGAGAAGCTTGTAGAGCAAGGAAAGAAGACTCTTGATTGCATGCTGCTTCATGGAACAACCACAGTGGAGATCAAGAGCGGCTATGGTCTCACCGTTGATGACGAGGTGAAGATTCTTCTTGCCGCCCAAGACCTAAGCCAGAAGCATCCAATCGACATAGTTCCAACTTTCATGGGAGCTCACGCAGTCCCCCCAGAATACAACAATGCGCCGGATGAATACGTTGATCTGGTTATTGAGCAGATGATTCCGAGCGTCGCAAAGAGAGGCCTCGCAGAATTCTGCGATGTATTTTGTGATGAGGGAGTCTTCTCGGTAGACCAGTCTAGAAAGATACTCGCCGCAGGTATACAACATGGCCTATTACCGAAGATCCATGTTGACGAATTCGCCAACATTGGCGGATCCAGACTCGCGATTGAGCTGCAAGCAGTCTCAGCCGAGCATCTCCTTCATTCCTCAAAGGAGGAATTGAGGCAGTTGATGAAAGCAGGAATCATTCCAGTGTATTTGCCAGCGGCCGCCCTGACCCTTATGGAAGATCGTTTTCCAGACGCTCAGACTGCCCTAGAGGATGGAAGTCCCTTCGCTCTGGCATCGGATTTCAATCCCAGTTGTCCCACTGCAAGCTTGCAGTTTGTTTTGCCCCTCGCGTGCTATGGAATGAAGATCCCAATCGCAGAAGCTTTGAGAGCCCTGACATTGTCAGCGGCTAGAGCTCTTAGGCGGGAAAAGGAGCTCGGGTCGATCGAGCCTGGAAAGAAGGCTGACCTTGTCCTTTTCGACATCCCAGACTACCGGTTCTTGCTCCAAAGCTTGGGAGTGAATCTGGTCTCGAAAGTCATCAAGAATGGCGTACTTGCGGTTGATAAGGGAAAGATAGTGGAGCTGGACAGAAGAAACCGAGACGGTTGACGTACCGATTCCAGTCCGATCCTAATGCGGTGAGCGAAGCCTTATAATTTCCAAATCGACTTGACGTATATTGAGAAGTCTTGCTAAGATCAAAGAGGGTAGCACACTGCATAACTGGGTCTGAACTTCGCTGCAAGAACTGGCAGATCGAAGGCGCTCTTCGGATGCTTCACAACGTACTCGATCCAGAAGTCGCCAAGGATCCTGAGAATCTCATTGTCTATGGCGGCACCGGCAAAGCCGCTAGAAACTGGGAGTGCTTCGATGCAATAGTAGAGGCGCTTGTTGGCCTGGAAGAAGATGAGACACTGCTTATTCAAAGTGGAAAACCTGTTGGAGTATTCGTAACAAACCGTCGAGCCCCAAGAGTCCTCATAGCCAATAGTCTACTCGTTCCGAAATGGGCGACTTGGGACTACTTCTTTGAACTCGAGCAGAAAGGGCTGATAATGTATGGCCAGATGACTGCGGGCTCATGGGCATATATTGGAACTCAAGGAATTCTTCAAGGCACCTATGAGACACTTGCTGCCGTCGGCAAGGAACACTTCGGCGGCAGTTTGAGAGGTAGGCTGGTTCTTACCGCTGGTCTTGGGGAGATGGGTGGGGCTCAACCTTTAGCTGTCACAATGAATGATGGGGTGGCCCTTGTCATAGAGATCAATAAGAAGGCCATAGAACGTCGCATTCGACATGGGTACTTGGAGACCCGGACAGAGAGTGTTGATGAAGCCTTGGATATCGCGCTCCAAGCTAAGGCTGAGGGAGTTGCGAAAAGTGTAGGTTTGCTGGGTAATGCTTCTGATTTTCATTCTGAGCTTCTGAGAAGAGGAGTGATCCCGGATGTGGTGACCGATCAGACCTCTGCTCATGATCCGCTTAATGGATACTATCCAGCAGGGCTTTCGCTAGAAGAGGCGGACAGACTGAGAGATGACAATCCTCAGCAATACGTCACCAAGGCGAGACAGAGTATGCGTGTGCAGGTCGAGGCAATGGTGAGGATGATGGAAAGAGGGGCTGTGACCTTTGAATATGGAAACAACCTTCGACAGGAGGCAAAGGAGGGAGGTTGCAGCAACGCTTTCGCTTTTCCGGGATTTGTTCAAAGATACATAAGACCGATGTTCTGCGAAGGAAGAGGGCCGTTCAGATGGACCTCCTTGATCGGAGATCCAGAGGACATCTATCGACTTGATGATGTCATCCTGAAGGAGTTCTCGCACAACAGAGAGCTATGCCGCTGGATCGAAAAGGCTCGTAGCCAGGTTAAGTTCCAAGGATTGCCCGCTAGGGTCTGCTGGCTCGGATTCGGCGAAAGAGCAAGATTTGGCCTGATAATGAACAAGATGGTGCGCAGCAAGGAACTGAACGGACCGATATGGATCGGCAGGGATCATCTGGACGGTGGGAGCGTCGCATCGCCGAACCGCGAGACTGAAGGAATGGCTGACGGAAGTGACGCTATCGCAGACTGGCCGATTCTCAATGCACTCCTAAACGCGGTCGCAGGCGCCACATGGGTGTCAGTTCACCATGGCGGCGGGGTCGGCATAGGATACAGCATACACGCAGGAATGTGCCTCGTCGCAGACGGCACAGCAGAAGCAGACGATCGCATAGGCAAGGTTCTGACCACCGACCCGGGAACCGCAATAATCCGACATGTTGATGCAGGATACGAAGAGGCCAAGAACGTTGCTAGAGAGAAACGGGTGAAGATACCGAGTCTTCGGGGAATTGGGTCAACCTAACCAGCAGCACACCATGCGCATTCAACAGGTTTCATCTTCCTTCATCACATCTTCTGATCGTCGTCTGGATTGTGAAGCCTTTATTTGCCTAGCCATCGGCTACATCATCCTGTTACCAAAGGTGCTCAAAGGTGAGCTCGATTTCTCTTGACGGCAACAGCCTCACCGTTGAACAGATTGTTGAGGTGGCAAGACGTGGGACAGAAGTGAAGCTATCGCCGGAAGCTCAAGTGAAGGTTCAAGCCTCGCGCAGAGTGGTCGAGAAACTGCTTGAACAGGGAAAGCCTGTGTACGGACTTACGACAGGATTTGGAGCTCTCTCTGGAACACGCATTACCCCTGAGGATTCCAAGGTCTTGCAGAGAAATCTGATACGTAGCCACTCTGCCGGTGTTGGTCAACCGTCAGAAGCCGAAGTCGTAAGAGCAACAATGCTGTTGCGGGCGAACACGCTCGCCAAAGGGTATTCAGGGATCAGATTAGAGACGCTGAACACGCTCATTCACATGATCAACCACCGCGTCCACCCGATCATCCCCGAGAAAGGTTCGGTGGGAGCCAGCGGAGACCTTGTACCATTGGCGCACATGGCTGCTGTGCTGACTGGGGAAGGAGAAGCTGAGTATCAAGGCGCTTTGATGAATGGCGGAGAAGCCATGAAAAGTGCAGGATTGACCCCTGTTGAGTTGACGGCGAAGGAGGGTCTTGCCTTGGTCAACGGGACAGAATTCTCGAAGGCAATAGCAATCCTAGCTTTGAATGATGGAGAACTGTTGGTGGCAAACGCCGAGATAGCCAGCGCTATGACTCTTGAATCGCTGCACGGCCACTCGGAGGCCTTGGATGAACAATTACACAAGGTAAGGCCTCACGAAGGACAACTGCTGACGGCGAGAAATCTTAGAAGAATACTCTCCAACAGCGATCTGGTGCTGCAGAAGGGAGCGGCTGAAGACACCACAGTTCATGATCCGTATTCTATTAGGTGCATTCCTCAAGTTGTTGGCGCTGTCCGAGACGCGCTGAGATACGTCAGAGGGACGCTACTGGTGGAGGTCAATTCTGCCACGGACAATCCTCTTGTCTTCTCTGAAGACGAGGCGTGTTTGTCTGGAGGGAACTTCCACGGCCAATCTATCGCAATCGCATCTGACGTTCTCGGAATCGCAATGGCTTCCGTAGGGAATATAGCTGAAAGAAGAATCGCAAGACTGATGGATCCCAAGTTGAACCAAGGGCTTCCCGCATTCTTGATCTCAGGGGCAGGTAGGGAAGGACTCAACTCAGGATTCATGATGGCTCACGTGGTTGCGGCCTCACTGACGTCGGAAAACAAGGTTCTGGCCCACCCAGCAAGCGTTGACTCTCTACCTACGTCTGCTAACTTCGAAGACCATGTTAGCATGAGCGCCTCAGCTGCGCAAAAAGCAAGAGAAATTGTTGGAAATGTGGAGAAGATAGTGGCCATTGAATTTCTCTGCGCATCTCAAGCACTTGACATGAGAGGCGGAAGGAATTTGGGTACAGGGACAAAGGCTGCCCATCAAACAATCAGAGCGAAAATAGGGCCCCTAACCTCCGACCGAGAGATATCCCATGACATTGAAGCCGTTTCCTCTATGATCAGGCGGAGAGACATTTTTGACGCAGTTGAGGCCGCTATAGGACAACTTGAGTGAAGCACAGAACCTAGCCACCAGTGCCGCAGGATCAACA
>CAZGRO010000006.1:2129-5720 GCA_964528315.1 uncultured Candidatus Bathyarchaeia archaeon | reverse complement strand
ATAGGACAACTTGAGTGAAGCACAGAACCTAGCCACCAGTGCCGCAGGATCAACAACCAAGCGGACAACTTCCCTAGCGCACTGTGGAAGATCGTGACTTGTGACCTATTCTACTTCCTTCGATTGTTATTGGTTATCTCAAACATCCTCTCAAGCGGGACTCTCGCCTTTCTGGCGATGTCTCTCGGGACCTCAACTCTGTAGCGGTCTTCTTTCAAAGCCAGATAGACTCTTTGAAGCGTATTCAGCTTCATATTCACACACCATGCCCCCTCGTAGGCTGGAATAAACGTCTTCTTTGGATTTTCCCTTTGGAGACGATGCAGGATTCCTACCTCCGTTGCGATGATGAGCTTGTTCGCAGCGGAATCTCTTGCATGTACGCACATCTGCGATGTCGATCCCACAAAGTCTGCAACCTTCTGCACCTCAGGAGAGCATTCTGGATGAGCCAACACCTCAGCCTCAGGATTCTCTTCCTTCAGAAGCAGAATGTCATCCTTCAGAAAGAGAACATGGGTCTGACAGAATCCTCTTTCAGGAATTGGAATCGTCTTCTTCCCCGTTTTCTGTTGCACATACCATGCAAGATTGGCATCCGGCCCAAACATCACAGTGTCAGAGTCCAGTGATTGGACAACCTGTACGGCATTGGCGGAGGTGCAGCAAACATCACATTCTGCCTTCGTGTCAGCGTGAGTATTGACATAGAGAACTACTGGTACGCCCGGATACTTCTCCTTCCACAAGCGGACTTGAAACTCCGGGAGCATTGCTGCCATGGGGCATCTTGCTCCGGGGCTGGGCATGAGCACTTTCTTCTCAGGATTGAGTATCACCGCGGTTTCAGCCATGAAGTCGACTGAGCAGTGGACGATGACCTTGGCGTCTGGATCTTCCACTGCCTTCTTCGCGAGGCCGACACTGTCATCAACATAGTCCGAGATTTCTTGAACTTCAGGCCTTTGATAGTTGTGGGCAAGAACCAGCGCCTTCTTCTCCTTCTTGAGCTTCATGATCCCGTTGATCAGGTCTTGCTCAGTCTTCATTTCCCAATGCTCCGCGAATGTAGGCTCAGGGATTCTTGATTTCTTGGCTTGAATTCAACATCTATAAGTTATGCGTTTCGGTAACCGTCTCCAACCATAGAATGAGACTTCATTGTGCAGGTCTGGTGCGCAAGAAATACGCGATAAGTCGCCTTGCTTGCCACAGCATATCTTGCGCAGGCGAGGCGTATTGCTGGGGCGTTAAAGAATGATCGATCAGGTCTGGCTGATGTTTTGGTCTTGAAGGTACTCTGTCGCATGCAGGGTTACTGGATGTGTCTCCTGCACCTGTAACAGTACCAGCTGCGGGTGCTTGGAATATAGGCCAGAACTGATCTGCACACCGGGCAAACCGCCACTCTTCTCGGCGGCCTTCTTCTCGCCTTGGTTGTGAGTCCTGCTGCAAGAAGAATTGCGCTGATGGTTATGCCCAATACGAGGCCGATGATCATCCACATTCCGAACTGGGTTGGCGGCGGGAGAACGGTGAAGTACGCCAAGGGAGATGTGGCTGACATGTGGGTATCATCGCCTTCCCACGAAGCTGTCACATTCCAAGACCCTGCTTCCTGCGGTGTGAAATCCGTGTCATTATACAGTCCTCCGCTCCCTGTCTGAACAGTTCTGATTACTGGCGATCCAGTTGGTTTCCGGTAAGTCAGGCTTATTGATGCTCCCTCGATGGCAGGGATGAGGTATCCAAAGGTTGCCATTACTCGGCCGAGTTCTATTGCCGGGCGTCTTACCGTGCAGGACAGTTGCATTCGTATCTTGGTTACTGAGAGAAACACAGGGGATGAGTACATGTCAGGGAACGAGTTGCTGGGGTAGACGTACGCCCTAATGTTGTATGCACCCAGTACGTTCACCGTCCATCCCTGTTCGAACCTACCGAGATTATCTGTTCCGGCTGTAGTGAGATTGCTCCAAGACGGCTCTTCAAGCCTCTTTGTCTGGATTGTGACCGGTGCCACACGCGCAGGACCAATGATCACCGTTATTGTGACGGTGCCACCAATGTCTATCTGGGGAGAGCTTAGTGAGCATATTATGGTGGGCACGACCGGTGGGGGCGGAGGAGGCACAGCCACATCATTCGAAGCGCCCTTGGTGGCATCCTGCATCTTCCAATCGTTCGGCGAGTCAGTATCCACACCGTTAGGAACTCTAGCCCAAGCCTTGTTGTCCGCAACCGGTTTACCCAATGGTGGAGTCCTATCGATCTCCAGCCCATTACTGTCCAGCAGAAAGACAACGTCAACCGCAGGATCAATGATGGGGAACGAGAACTCCATGTAGAAGTATCCCTTTGCAGGTATCGAGCTTAATGCCGGAATCGTGTAGGTGATTCCATAAGCGCGTGTAGTTATCTTCCAAAGAGAGAGGCTGGAGACGAAGTCGGTGGGGTTATACAACTCGATCCATTGTGGTCCTACCGCTGGATTGGAGTCAAACTCGTTTATCATAGTATCCATGCCAGCAATAGCCTGGGACATAACTGTGTTGTGGCTTAGGAGTGTGGATGTGAGTAGGATGAGGAGTTGCGCTATGAGAATGGAGCGCCTATTCATCAATCGCACCTCCATGTAGTTGGGAACAAGCATTTATAATGACTATGCTATGCATCTGCTCATTCAGCTTCCCGGGAAGCCGAAAATCTTGATGTTAGCGTGCCAAGAGCGGTTCCTACCTAGCCCGCTCAATGATTTCGAGCGCTCGCACGGCATCGTCTATGCTTGGAGAGGGTGGTGTACCGGCCGCTATGCAATCCGCGAAATGTCTCAATTCCTTTTCGAGAGGAGGGCTCCAAGCAACGGCCACTTCCCTTCCGTTGTCGCATCCTCCATCGTACAATCTCCATCTATCTCCTTCGAAATGCGCGAACACCGTCCTCTCGTCAAACGTGGCTATCCATCGACGTATCTTCGGCCCAAGGCAATCTGATATGACCAGAGCCTCCGTCTTTTCGAATGAGAGTTCCAACTCGCCGAAATGGAAACCCGTGCTCGAGCGGACAGATACGGATTCTGGTTCGCCGAACATCCAACGAAGAAGATCTATGTCGTGGATTGCAAGGTCTTTCAGGACACCGGTCTGGGTGGCCACAAGCGTGGGGGCTCCTGAGCGTTGACAGAAAACGGTTCTCGGAGGCCCGTCTTTCTGGAAAATAGATCGGAGTCTTTCGAATACGGGATTGAATCGCTCAATGAAACCAACCATTGAAAGGCATTCAGGTCTGCTGCTGGCTAGGCCTGCGAGTCGTTTTGCCTCGACAACATTTGTGGCGACCGGTTTCTCCAGGAAGAAGTGTTTTCCTGCTTTGACTGCTTGGGTTCCAACCTGTGCAAGGCTCTGAGCGGGAACAACTATGTCCAAAGCGTCTACGCGTTGAATGAGTTCATTGAGGTTGCTGTGGGATTCTTGTCTGTAAGCCGGATCGTAGATGCCTACAACCTCTGTGTTCGGGACATTCTTCCAAGACTGGAAGTGTCTCTTTCCCCAGCTGCCGAACCCGACGATGCCGACTTTGATCACCATCTCA
>CAZGRO010000006.1:0-2029 GCA_964528315.1 uncultured Candidatus Bathyarchaeia archaeon | reverse complement strand
TGCATCCTCATTTGAAGAGAAATACCTGCTCTTCGTATCTTCTGTTCTCGATGATTGATCCTGGTTCAAACTTCTGGAGTTGCCTATTCTTCAGATCCTCGATCAGCCATCTATTCGTCTCTGACAGGTTGAGGTGTCGGTTTTGGAGGATTTTGATTGGGATGTCTATGCCGAGGGGTCTTGCGGGTATTATGTGCCTAGTTGCCTTGTGAGGGAAGAGTTCGTCCCTGGAGCCGTATTCTCTGACGTCCCTCTTTCGAATTGGCGGAGGAGCCATGAGCACGAGATTGCTTTCTTTATCCAATTTCTTGAGTGCGTCAGTCTCTGTTTCATAGCTGACCTCGTAACCAAGACTCTTAGCCACATGCTCCATGTGAGCTACGAGTTGATAGTCCTGTTTCAGATCGTATCCCTTACCCTCTATGATCAGGCATTCCTTCTCGGTTGCCATGAAGGCTCGGGCAGATCGGTTTTCTAATTCGACTTTCGCCTTTCCGATATCGCTCCTCTTGGTTTGGACATTCAGCCTCGTAACTTCATCGAGAAGTCGTCCTTCCGTCTTCCTGTGAAAGGCCCGATACCAAGTGTCGACTGTTATTGATGGGTCATCGTAGTCAACAAGACAGACTGGGATTCTTATGCATCCCGTCATTTGAAGCGCAGCCACTCGATGCATTCCATCAAGGACCACAAGCGTCTTTTCATCAACTATCACGGGGTGTCTCAAGACTTGGCTCTTCAATAGGTCCTCTGCAAGTGCTTGTACGGTTTCCGGGATAGTCTCCTCATGCAGGTGGATACTGGAAATGTCGACTATGGTGATTTTGAGTTCAAGCTTTTCGGTTTCGATCCTGTAGCTGTTCACGCTTCCTTCTCCGCCTGCTTCGGCTGCAGCTCCTCATTCTTGTTGAAGGTTATTTCCTTCATTATAGTTGCGGTGGCTTGAAGGGCTTCCTTCGTCATCCTGCTAACCTGTTCTCTATCCAATCGTATGTCCGATTCTGAGAAGGCTTGGCTCATTGATGATAGGGTCGAGAGAAGTCGAAGCTTCGGATTCTGAGCGATTGTGTGACTCTGAAGATTGTCGGCGATCATTAGTTCAAGGTAGTCAGGCGACTCGAATAAGTGCTCTAGAGCAAGTTGTGTCTTGCGGATCGCTTTCGCCATGGATGCTCTGCTCTGATTCTCGTCTCTGGTTTTCGAGCCGTAGTCGTAGTCGGCTAGGGCCTCTCGCAAGTAGCGATGGGCCCAAATCCTGTTGTAGTCGCTGATTAGTTTCACTTCGGCATAGCCGCCTAGCATTGTAGGTTGCTGGGTTGCAGAAAAGAGTTTGCAATGGTGGGATGGAATGTATGGTTGTTTCAAGAAGTTCGTGGGTCTAGGTGGGGGGTTCTTGCTCGCTTTCCTCTTCCTCTGGAGGAGTTGGCTCTCCTATGTCGCCGGATAGTTTTCGTTGTTCGATCATGTGGAGTCTCGTCACATAGCCTGCGACCCTGTTTCTCACTCTCTTGGTTTTTGAGTTGGCCAGTTGATCCACAGCCTTCTTGTTTGCTTCATAGTCCGTGGAGAACTTGTCATGGTGGGCTTGGAACAATTCCTTTGCGAGTTTCTTGACCATTTCGGTTCTTACTCTTCCCAATCTGTTCCACCGGACTCAGGAGATTTCCTTGAGTCTGCCCGCTTAGAATTAAGTATTTGTCTTTTCGAGGGTTGTGAGGCAGCTTTCCTTGTTTGGCTGTCTTTTGGAGTGCAAGAGGGGTTGATTACAAATATGTGAGCATAATTCTGGTTCCTCATGGGTTTTTGGGACTATTCCAGTGGTAAAAGACAGATCTATAGATCTTTGGGGGAGAAAGCGGCGTGCGTGGTTGCTACAGATGGCCGGTGGAGAGCTGTCGATCGCAGCTGTACATAGGTTGATCGAGAAGGCGGGCGCAGACAGGGTTGGCGACGATGCAGCAGAAGAGCTGCGGAGGATTCTGGAAGAGCTGGCTGAACGCGTCGGAAAGAAGGCCAAGGATCTTGCCTC
>CAZGRO010000005.1:0-23438 GCA_964528315.1 uncultured Candidatus Bathyarchaeia archaeon | reverse complement strand
AGCACATCGGTTCCTTTGTATATCCATCCTTTGTCATGGCACTTTTTCAGTGCGCCCCAGATAGTGTAGTTGTTCTCGTCGGATAGGGTGAAATACGATCCTCCAATCTCGGGCATTCCTAGGCGTCCGATCAGTTGCTCTGCGGTTTCGGTTAGCAGGCCTTTCTTTCCTTCGATTGATATGATCTTCATTGGTTCATCAAGGGCATCCGCTAGCTTTCGGAGTAGGTTCGGATCATCCCAATCCATCCAGTACCCAAGCCTGATCGACTGTTCAACCTGAGTTGCAGCGAATTTCAGTGCGCGTTGTTTGCAGCACTTCACGAACTCTGACACGCCGTATGCTTCGATCTCTCGTTTGGATTTGAATCCCAGCTCCTTCTCCACTTCTACCTCGATCCAGAGTCCTTGACAATCGAAGCCGTTCCTATACTGAAGTTCATGCCCTCTCATCGCTTGATAACGTTGGAAGAGATCCTTGTAGGTTCGGCCCCAAGCATGGTGAACCCCCATGGGATTATTCGCCGTTATGGGGCCGTCAATGAACGACCACGGCTCTCTACCTTTGTTGAGAGCTACCCGTTTCTCGAATGCCTTAGTTTCCTTCCAAAACTCCAGTATTTCATGTTCTAGTTGTGGAAGCTCAAGATTGCTAGGTACTTCTTTGAACGTTGGTCACACCATCCTGAGTGTTCTGTTGGCAGAACCTAACCTTGCATTGATCCGGCTGTCAGGAGCCTTAGTAGAAGGAGTAGGCTGTAAAGAGGATTTTGTGATCCCTCATGTCCTTCCACGCAACGACGTGGTTGTTTCCTATGAGATATATTAGGTTTCTTCGCTTGGAGTCCTTTTGTTTAGGAGATCCCTCTACTTGGAGGGGTGTATACACCCGCTTCGCCCCCTAGGGGGCTGTATACACCTGTCATCCCTATGCCCAGCACTTTTTGGCTGAGATGAGGTCTAAAGGCTCGGACTGAACCCCGAACGCTGAATCCTTAACGATTTCGTATTCATCTCGGGAGCCGTGCCGTCAGGCGAGGCAGTGGGTGGCACCATCGTCGTCACCTCCCGCTTCAATTCATTGAAAGCCAAGACTTTGACATGCTATTGTCGTATGCAGGAAAGGCTGAAGGAATCAAGAGTTCTTCCTCAAGTTGTCATCCTAGCTGCAAGTGGCTGGATGTCCAGTTCCAACTACCACGAGTTCATTTTCTATAGATCGTGTTCGCTGCGAGTCCAATGTCGGTTTCGCGGAGATCTGGCTATCTTCGATACTCTCACAGGCTGATTCAGACAATGTTGAACGTGCTCGGGTGGTGGATATGCTTCGGGAAGTGAGATGTCTCTGTTCAGGTCGATGAGGGATTGAGGGCGTCGGTTGAAAAGATGGAAGAACGGGTTTCACTGTGCGTGTGCGTGGCGCAGAGTGCGTATTATTTATAAGGATCTTGGCTAATCATGGTCGAGATTCGACGCGTGTATCACCATGCCACTTGTATCTGACTTAGGTGGAAAGATCAAGGACTCGATAAAGGATAGGCTTCGCAGAGAGGTTATTGTGTCAAGGATTCGGGCGGCAGTAGGGTACCTCTCTGAACTCTCCAAGGCTCAGATCGCAGGGGTCACAGCATTCATTTTCATAATCTGCGTTGCAGCCTTGCTGAGGCTGATGCCGTTAAGGTGGGGCTTTTTCCTTTCTGAGTTTGATCCGTATTTCCAGTATCGGATTGCTGACTATGTGGTCAAGAATGGATATGCTGCCTGGTTCAAGTGGCATGACAACATGAGCTGGTATCCCTTTGGTCGAGATGTGTACACGTCAGCCTTCCCGGCCTTAGGCTTCACTGCAGCAGCCCTCTTCCAAGTTCTCAGAATGATGGGGCTCGATGTCACACTTATGCAGGTCTGCATAGTGTTTCCAGTCGTTATGGGAGTTCTAACAGTTGTCATGGTCTATCTGTTGGGAAAAGACCTTTGGAGCAGAAGTGTAGGGCTCTTTGCATCCCTTTTCATGGCGATAAGTGGAGCGCACATAAGCAGGACTTCTCTGGGTTTCTTTGACGATGAGACAATTGGCGTCTTCTCCCTGGTTCTGGTCTTCTTGCTGTATTTGAGAGCCATTTCGCCTCATCGGACAATGAGGTCTAGTGTTGCCTATGGGATCGTGTCGGGCCTATTTCTGGCGTACTTGAGCTGGGGATGGGGCGCGTTCAGATATCCAATGGCGCTGCTGTATCTCTTCACAACTGTCCTAGTTCTGCTTAGGCGGTACAACACTAGAATGCTGGTGGCCTTCACCGCCACGTACGGCATTCAGCTTGCGACAGCCGCTCAGCTGCCGTATCTTGGTGTGCGCTTCTTGAGAGAGTGGTCTACCTTGGCTGTATTTGGAGTCTTGGCGCTTCTCGTTTCGGTCGAACTGTCGAAACGTATGAGCACAACGAGAATGAAGATTCTCGCGTTTGTTGGAATGGGTGGAGTGGCCGCCGTTGCTTTCCTTATTCTCTGGTATCAGGGCGTTGCAACTCCATTGGTTGCGAAGTTTTTGGCGGTGATGGATCCCGGGAGAAGACTTGATATGCCGCTAGTGGAATCAGTGGCTGAGCATCGTCCGGCTACCTGGGCATCATTCTTCCACGAGTCTGGAATACTTCTGTTCCTTGGCATATTCGGGTTCTTCTTTGTGGCTCAGAGAGCGAGAGACAACGATGTCTTTCTGATACTTTTCGGTTTGTCAGCTGTTTATTTCGCAGGATCCTTGGTGAGGCTTACTTTGGTTCTGGCACCTGCCTTGTCTATTCTAGCGGCGATCGCAATGGTTGAACTGAGTAAGCCCGCAGTGGACATAGTACGTGAGGCCCTGATATTTCCGCGAAGAAAGATTCGATTTACCACAAGGGTCGGAAGGGAATTTGGAGCAGCAATACTTCTGGTGCTGATCTTGATCATCTTGCCGACGTTTGTGAGAGTCACAAAGGAAGCCTATTCCCCTGTGACCATAGCCACATCCAGCTTCCCCACGGTTCCGAAAGATGGGGAAGAATTGAACTACCAGGATTGGCCGGAGACACTGTCATGGATGAAAGAGAATCTGCCGAAGGATGCAGTGGTCTTCTGTTGGTGGGACTATGGTTACTGGGTCACAACTCTGGCTGAGAAGCGTACATTGGCCGACAATGGTACAATCAACTCGACTCAGATCGCAACGATTGCGCGGGCATTCATACTCAACGAAACCATGTCGATTCCCATCATGAAACAGTACAATGTGTCTCATGTGGCAATATACGCGGCATGGGAAAGAACACAGCAGCAGCAAAATCAGTTCTACGGTGTCGGAGAAGACAGTAAATGGTATTGGATGGCAAAGATATGCAACGGAACAACTTACCGAGGACAGAGGATTCTAATCACAGAGAATAGAACTGAGTCAGACACGACCTACTACCGGAAAGTAATTCAAGATGGAAAAGTGATTTCTACAGACCTGATTTCAGACAAGCAAGGAGTCAAACCGGTCACGGTTGTGGGCTATCTCCTGTACAGAGCCATAGGCATCGAGTACACGGAATCCCAGTACTTTGCACCAGTCTTCAATTCAAAGAAGAGCTGGGTAACAGTGTTTTCAGTCATCTATCCAGAACCCACAGCACTGGAGCTTTCCATGAATCCCAAGAAGATCGTCTACAATGAATCATTCGTTGAACTGGCAGGCCGAATTTCATCAAGAGACAAAGGACTGGCCGACATGACGGTCAGTCTAGAGTATTCGACTGATGGGGGGCAGAAGTGGAATGCGATAACCACGACACGTTCAGATGCCAAGGGTGCATACAAATACGCTTGGTCTCCCAACGCAGGCTCATACCTTGTTAGATCAAAGTGGGACGGGATCCCGAAGAAGTTCTCTGGTGCAAAGACTTCAAACATTGAGCTGGTCGTAGATAAGGTGCAGGCTGCGCTGTTCGTTGAGCCCTCCTCCTTGGACGTAGCGGCGAAACAGAACATGACCTTCACCTGCAAGCTATCCAAGCCGCTATCGGCAGGAACAGTCACCGTAGACTACTCTCTGGACAATAAGACTTGGACGACAGCGGGCTATGGAAATGTCAAGAATGGTGCATATATTCTGGGCTGGGCGCCTCCTCAGCCAGGCAAGTACTACATTCGAGTAGTGTGGGTCGCAGATCAGAACTATGTGGAAGTTCCAGCCAAGCTTCTTGTCGTAACAGCGCGATGAGAGAAGCGAACCTCTCACCCTATGTATATGGTCTGATCTTTCTTCATTGTGGCTGTGAGTTTCTTCTCGATCTCTTCGACTTTTCTTTCGATAGCATGCGTTTTTGTTATCTGCTTCTCAAGGCCTGTAAGGTCCACCTTCAGTTTCAACGCCTTTGCCAAGACTTCGAGGACTCTTCTTGCGGCCGCAGGATCGGGTCCGAGACCGGTGGTCTGTCCTAGGAGGCATATGGCGTCAAGGCGGCTCATTTTGGCGAGAGCTATCATTAATCCTGCAACCCCAACTATGGGAATTCCTGTTCTTTCCACCTTGGCTCCGGCGGAGACCATCTTTGACACAAGTTCGTTGCTTGTGGCCCCGCTTATGACTAGGGTTCTGTCTTCTTGAACGGAGACAAATCCGCCTATGCTGACTATCTGTGAGGCGCTTAGTCCAGCTGCGTATTGGATTATCTTGGAAGCCACCTCATATTGTCCGTAGTTGGACTGGGGTTGACAGTCGCCAGTTATCATCACGAACTGTTCTCCGTCTTGGACGGAATAGTAGAATTCGTTTCGTGGTAGGCGAACCAATCCTCTTGAATCCACGATGGCTTGGTAGGGGAAGTGTGGAGAGTAAAGTTCTGCGATCTTTCTGGCGTTCAGTTGGTCGATGAGCAAGGATACTGTGAGTCTTCCTATTGATCCGAGCCCTGGCAACCCCTCGATAATTGTGGGTTTCTGCGGCTTGGGCCCCCATTCTTTGATTGTCGTGTCCACTAGGAACGTTCACTCCTGTATCTGGCATATTTGTCTTGAGGAGAGAATCTCGCGGGGTGCGGGGTTACTGTTTCTGTGCCGCAGATAGGGCAGGTCTGTCTAAGAGTGTACCTCTTGCATTTCGGACATTTCCTGATTTGCCATTTCAACTGATCTGGCGCCCCTCGCCCCCCTCGGTCTTGATGGTCGAGATCGCTTCTTCCACGGCCTCCTTGAGAACTGTTTCAGCATCTGAGAAATCTGAGGCGGTGACCTCAAATCGGTATCGCGGTGCTCCTATCGTATAGATCTTGATGTCCGTTCCCTTGGGCTGCGTTTTCTCAGCATTGAGCAGCGCGGTTCTTATGCCGATTATTCCGTCAGGCTTGGGTGATGTGAGTTCAACTGTTCCTGTCAGGGTTGTTCTCTTCACTTTGATTTTGGATCGTGCATTGTCAGTGAGAGCCTTAGTCCATTCCGGGGCTATTCCTAGCTTTGTAAAGACTTCTTCTCCTTGATCGATTGCCTTCTCGAGTGCCTCGTAGACAGAGTCGTAATGTTGGAGGACCAAATCTCTGATGTTGCTCAGCATGGTCTCATCGGCTGAGAGCTTCTCCATTGTGCTCTTCAGTATAGCGTCAGCCTTCTTGCTTTTCTTCCAGTCAAGCATCTTCTCGGCTTTTTCGCGTCCAGTAACTCTTCTGAGTGAGAGGTCTACCTCTCCTCTTTGTCTGTTGACTCTGAGAACTTTCAGGACAAGTTTCTGGCCTTCTCTTGCGTGATCTTTGATATTCCTTACCCAAGTTGTCGAGATCTCCGAAACGGGTATGAGTCCTTCTCTTCCATATTCATCCAGAGTGACATAGGCACCGTACGACACTATGCTTTTGACTGTGGCAACAACCAGCTCGCCTATCTCTGGAAATGTGTCTTCTACAGTAGCCAATTTCTCACGTGCCCAATGGTTCCAGAATTTCTGATTTGATTTCTGCTTTGCCTCCGCGGGACTCCAGAAGGAACTCTTCGCAAACGTTGCATCTTACCGATATTGAACTTCTGTCGAAAACTACTTGTTCGTTTCCGCATTTCTGGCATTTGACCTTGAGGAAGTTGCTTCGTGGCTGTGGGATTAGTTCTCTTTGGGGCAAGGGCCTGCTTAGCCTCCTATCTCCATTTTCCTTAGTCTAGTTCTGTATCTGAATCCAGCATATCCGCAGGTCTTGCACTCGACTTTGGCAGTGAGCTTTTTTGTTGTCTTTGCGGTTCTCTTCAGTTCTGGGTATTTCTGTCCACCGTAGCCATGTTGTCTTCTTTCCATTCGTCTTGCTCCCCAAGATAGTGACCTTTGTTTTCCCGCCTTGTATAGCGAGACAGTATGTTCCATGTGCTTCTTGCACTTGGGGCAGTATGTTGTTATCGTCTTCGGAATATTCACTTTTACTCGACCTCTACCTTGACCGCTACCCGTTGATGCATCAATGCTTGAGCATTCTCGGTGGGCAGCGATGCTATGTCCTCGGGTTTGAAGGGCCCGTAGGTCCTCAGGTCTACCCCGATTATGGCCGGGACGTCACAAGCAAATCGCACTAATATTCGTTGCGGCAAATCCCTAGGTAATGATGCGGCTGATTCTGCCTGTTTTCCCTCTAGGACATTTCTTTTCAGCTTCGAATATTGGCCGGTAGCTTCGTACAGTGTCTGGTAGAGCATTTCCTCTTGGGTAGTCAGGAACTCAGTAGAAATCGGTTTTTGATCCGTGAGAAGGCACTCAAACATCTTTCTGAACCTGATGGCCAATATCTCAGATGACAGCCTCTTGGTGTTTTCGTGCTCTTGTTTGAGTAGCCTGGCCTTCATCGTCTTCATGTCTATCATTCTTTGGTTTTCTTTCAGTTTTCTCGCATAATCTGTTGCTCTTTCAAAGAAGTCCTTTGGAAGAGGTTGGAGATCTTTTGATAGTTTCTCTCTTCGCCATATGTCGTACAGTTCTTGGTACATTTCACTCCCTCTTGGACACAGCTTTTCCTTTGGCTATGAGAAGTGTCGCTGCCGCGGTGGGCACGGTGACAGTCTGGTTTGTGTAAGGTCCAAAGGTTTGATTTCCTATTCTGAATTGCGGGGCATCTGTAGCATATACGGTTTCCTCTCCCTCGAAGGCGATGGCATCTTTGAATGGGTCAAAGCTCTCAATGTTTACCTCCACGGCTTTGAGTCCCGTCTTTGCATTCAGAGTTTCTGGTAAACGTATCAGTCTATGAATATCTGTTGTCACCACAGTGTCGACTTTCGCAGATTCTCTTTCCATCGCTTTCTGAGCAATCGTTTTCCATGTCGTTGGTCCAACACCTTCCAAGCGTCTGCTCTTTGCCTCTCCTATCCAAGCTGAGGCGAGTTCATCTCTTCTGCTAGCTATCGCCTTGGCTATCCTGCGGTTTATGCCCCAGTTCACGAGCTCGTTTTCTGAGGTCTCGGTGAGAATCTCATATGCACCTCTGCGGATCCTGCCCAGCCAGCCACGGTGTTCCTGACTGTACTCTCCGAGGGTGAGTCTCTCATCTAGTAGACCTGAGTAACTATTCGAATCGAAGCCCAGGCCCATGATGTAGTCAACGATCTCCTTGCGCTCATCGCTACCCAGGTCTTTTGCTTCATCATTCCTCAAATGGACATGGTAACCTCTATGTCCCGAGAAGCAAACAGTCATCTCCCTTCGAGAGAAGCCGAAGTCTTCTGTCAGAAAATCCATGAGCTTGATTACCTCTTCCCTGGCTCTCTCCAAGCAAATCTCACACAACCAGACTTCTTCATCCATTCTCTCCCCTCGACATTTCGGGCATGTGTCGGGGCAAGGTCCTTTTCCTTGAGTTCCGCAGCTTTTGCAGGTCCATTTGTCGTGGATATATTTGCAGGCGGTGGCTATGTGGTCAGCGTCAACATCGAAGGCCAGATCTGCGCCTTGCCAGCCTTTCTTATCCATCTCCTTGTCTGGGTCGACATAGTACGCGGTTGAATTGTACACATGGGCAGGTGTAGTTGTCCTAACAAATGAATGCAGATCAGCAATGGTCTTGAATGCCTTATGTCTTATCATGACTCCTTCTCGAAACAGCAGGAATCCGAATTCTCTGTTCTCTATTTTGGGAGGTGGCCTTATTCTCTGCGCGTTTTTCTCGTAGTATTGCTTGAACTTTCTTTCTACGTACTCTTCAGCTTCTTGCATGTTGTCGATCCTTTTCGAAGACCGAGCGAATCTTTCTTCTGTAGTAGGATAATGGGTGGGCGATCGAGTTACAGAGTATGTCTGGGGATATGCACAGGCCGTGAGTTTTCAGAGTGGTGCATTTTGGTGGAGTGTAGCGCGTCTTTCTGCCCTTGGATCCGGCAATATGTTCAACTTGATAGCGTGTTTTTCTCTCGTCAAAGTCTGCTGCGGTTTTGAATAATTTCAGAACATCCTCTTCGCTTGCTCCAACGTTTACTAGAAAACAGGTCAAGGCGAAGCGTCCAACGTGAGGTATATGCCTGCCTGACTGCACCGAGTCGTAGAGGTAACGAATACATGGTGGCATAGCTGCAAACACAACGGTTCTCGGCAGTTCCAGGAAAGCTCCGGTTCCTTTCCTTTGCATAACGAGTTTTCTCAGTCTTTCTATTCTTTCTTCTAGAAAACTTGGTTCCTCGACTCGTTCTCCTATTCTGCTGAGTATTCTTGACTGTATTTCTTCTTCGAGAAGTCTCGAGGCTTCTTCTTTGCTTACCTGCACAAATCCATCGATGAGTTGACGGTTTATCAACTTCCATTTTGGCTCTCTGATTCTAACGGCGTTTCTCACATAGTTCTTGAAGCCTATTCTGAGGCCAGATGTTGTTCTGCTCTCTTCTTTGTGAGGAGGCTGGATTTTCCAGTCAAAGGTTCTTGACGCTATCTCCACGATTCTTTCAGCATCCTCACTGATTAGGAAACGTGAGGCTCTTCTAGATTCGGCGAGCGCAAAACGTCTTCTGACCCAATCGTCCTGAAGTATTGTTGTGAGGTACACTGCCACTGGAAATGATAGGATCTCCACACCGTCATCTCGCCATTCGGATGAAACAGAGCCGGTTTCTATGGCTTGTCTAAGTCTTTCTTCGGCTCTGTCAAGAATTGCAGTGTAGCTGCGATCCGCCAGTTCGTCTATCGTTAGCCCTCTTGCTCTTACGAATTCCACGGCTTCGGGGACAACTGGATACTTAGCTTGGTCAGTTTTGCTCAGCATCTGTTTTCTTATTCCGCCTCTATCCTGGGGGCGAGATAGTACTGGAGCCGACCCTGTTGTGGCATTTCAAACTGAACTCGGACAGGCATATTTGTGGAGTATTCAACTGTGACGACTTCCGAGGCGGCAGAACCGGCCTTTATTATCTCGGCAAGGTAGTTCAGATTGAATGTTGCCTTAGATGATTCCTTCACTTCAAGATCAAGCAGAGGCTCGCTACCTTTCTCCAGCTCAATTGTGGCGCTGCTTAGTTCTCCTGAGGCGTTGACCACAAATTTGTCGGAGCTCGATTCAAGTTTCACGTTGTCACTTATTGCTTGAGAATCCTCTATCATGTCTCTCAGACTTGCCGCTATCATCTTGACTCGAGTATTGAAGGCGAGTTTTGGAGTAGGGACCTCCTCTTCTGCCGGCTCTAGGGTGGGCATCGTGAACTTCCTCGTCATCTTTCCCTTCAGAGTCATCTCAATCTTCTTGGTTGCTTCATCATAGACTATTTCCAGGTGCTCGTCCGACCCAGTTCTTCTAAGTAGCTTAAGCATTGAACTCATGTTCACTCTAATCTTCAAAGGTGTAGGGCATGAATAGCTCTCAAACGCTGAACTTTGAAGCTCAAAATCCACCATCGCGACATGCGATGGATCCATGGAGCGAACTCTCATTGCGTCTGTTGCTATCTCAAAGTCGGCCTCTTCAATCAAAGTAGAGATTGCTGTCAGCAGATTCTTCCATATCCTAGCATCTGCAAATGCTGCTTTGAACATACACTTTCTCCACCGATACGATTACTCATCCTCAACAGTTCGACAGTATCCTCTGATAGGCATCCCAATTTAAAAGACTAGAGGATGGGCCGTGGTCAAACTAGGCGCTTTCTCTCCAAGTTGTCTGGCATTTGGTGCATCGGAAGAACTGTGTGGATGATTCGTCTGCGCCTCT
The DNA here is from genome assembly GCA_964528315.1 of uncultured Candidatus Bathyarchaeia archaeon. Taxonomy (GTDB): domain Archaea; phylum Thermoproteota; class Bathyarchaeia; order 40CM-2-53-6; family JALHTG01; genus JALHTG01. The sequence continues at coordinate 13,267 of CAZGRO010000005.1, read as the reverse complement.
GGTTTGAACCAGCCAATAGAAAGCCTCATTGTGGCCACACTTGGGACATTCCGCTCTCGTCTTTGGTAGAGTCCGAATCTTCTGCGCTTCCTTTCCGATTACAACTATCTTCTCGGAGTCTTGCTGCATCATGCTCAGGTTCTTCTGACCCTTTCTTGTTTCGTACCCGCACTTCGGACAACTCAATACAACTTTCTTCTCCTTCTTCTGAGGTGTAAGAGTTGTCCCACATTTCGGGCAGAATTGCATTTAGCCTTCAACTGCAGCCGGATGTGTCCCTGCGCATGATTTAATCTTTTTGGGCATTGGCAGCTGATGCGATAAGGCCAGCAACCCTCACAGGCTCAGGCAAGCTTCCTCTTACGCAGGTTATACCAAAGACCTCCATGGCCCTCTCTCTACTAACATCCAAACAAAGCACTGAAAAGTCAGCCAACTTGAAGTTAACAGCGTTTCTTCGCCTTTCCGCTATATGGTCAAATCTCCTGTTCCTTCTCTGTTCAAGAATGGCAATGGTCGGCAATCTTGTTATGGTGTTGAACTCCAGTGGAAGAGAGGGTCTCGCGGACTCGAGCATTGATCCATGCAAGATGGCATACCTCAGTTCCTTGTAGAATTTCGAAGCAGTAACCATTCTTCCCAGAATTCGCCCTACCGGGGAGAGTGAGACATCAACAAAAGTGCTTACGACGCCGTCCAGCCAGAGACCACCTCTGAAGACGGCTCCGACAACGATTCTTCTCTTTCGCCGCGTGCCTCCGTCATCTACTCCGATTACCCTGGTTTCAGCCTTCAACACTGTCACTTTTGTCGATCAGTTCACTGAGGATTTTCTTCAGAAGGACCTTAAAAGAGTCATGCGGCTGATCTCCTTGTACCTCAAGGATTGATGAAATCTCATCTATCGTCATGTGTTTCTGGAGCCAGACATATACAATGAGGGATTCAACCGCATTTGAGACGTGGTCTCTAGTCGTTCTCTTTGGGAGAAGTGGTCTGATGCCCGCTTCCTGTGCCGCTCTAGCGAGAACTTTGTCGCTGACCTTGATTCCGACCGGCTCCCCAGTGCTTCGCGTAAGAGCAAGCGAATAGACAAAGTTGACGAAGGCATCTCCCAGTCGAGCCAGTTTCTTATCTAAAAGAATCTGCATAAGCTCTTCTCTTTTCATTGGATGTGAACCTTATCAGGAATGAGTTTAGGCGACTCCCCCCTGGTCTTCTGGCGGGGTATTTCAGGATGCTATGGCTTTTTCGAATTCTTTCAGGAACTCGTTGCTTGTTTGTTCAATCCGCTCCAATGCTTTCAGCATGATCCTTTCCGGTGATCGTCCCTCTTTGGTCCTCAACTGGAATATGGGTTTCCCCACCAAGGGGTGTGGAATATCATATCCAGCCATTTCCACGGATTTGTCCTCTAGAAGCGCATGCTGCAAGAGATTGCAGAAGGTGTGTCCCTCTCCTTCAATCTCAATCTTCAATTCGTTCTTTGTCTTCTTCAAAATGTTGAGCTTCAACCTCAGCACCCTTTAGTAGTTATCCCTTCCATAGTCTTCTGCCATTTTCCTGCGTTCGATTGCTTCGCAGGATGGGCACTGCAAGAGTCTATTCCGCAAGATGAGTGTTTGCCCGCATTGAGAGCAGTAGGCCTTCACCACGCCTAATCCTCTGCCGATGGTTGTCAGTTCGAGGATGCCGTTGTTTGTGCTCACGACCTTTGCTCGAACAACATCCCCCGTCTTGCAGACCTCCTTCATTGTTCTCGCATATCGTGGGCTAGATGAGGAGATGTGGAGAATGCCTGAGAAAGGTGTTCCGACCCGCGCCTGGTCGATTGAGGTGATTCTTACTTGAGCGATTTTCTCTTGTGAATTGATGACTGTGCTGATTACCGTCGAACCTTCTTCGGGAAGTAGTGGCTTCTTCACTTTTCTTTGGATTTGAACGGTCTTGTTCACTGTGTCAATTTCCGCAAGGCCTGTGGTGTCGGAGTATATGATTCCGTTTTCTTCATGTGTGTCGTGGCCTGGGATGAATTCTTCTATGACGCCTAGTCTCTCTCCTGGGACAACGAACTGCTTGCTCTGTCCGCTCTTTCTAGACATTACTTATCATCCTGAAGAGATCAACTTTTGTCAAATGCTTTCTTTTGTGGTGAAATCGAAACATGTGTGGAATCTCAAACTTGAGCTGATACACGTCAGTGATGGTGCCTCCATGCCTTTCAGCTAGCCTTTTTATAAAGGCTCTGTTGTCGCCTCCGCTTTTATGAAGTGAGTAGACAGCTTGCCCAATTTCCAGTGCTTTGGTTATGAACTGTTGATCGGCGCCTCTTCGTAGTACCCCGAAGGGCGGATTCTGAACTACTGTGTCGAATCTGCCAACAATCGCTGTCACATCGGATAATACCCATTGGGTTCTACTCTCTTGGCGAGATGATATTGCGTTAGTTTTGGCGGTTTCAATCGCCTTCCTGTCTAGGTCAATGCCTACTGCGGTCTGCGCTCCCAGATAGACGCTACCCAACGCAAGTCTTCCACTTCCACAGCCCAGATCTGCGACATTCTTGCCGCTTAAGTCTCCGTGTCGGTACTCTGCGATCAACAGCATTTCTGCCGCTGTGTCAGGTGGAATTGTGTACTGTTCGAGTGCAGGTTTTGGCTCAGGAAGCGGTTTGAGTGATTGGATGAAGAGTTCAAGTTCCTTTCGAGGAATTATCCTCTTTTGCATAGTCCTCCCAACGGCTCACTCCTAGAGCTATCATCACTTCTTCCGGGTTCAGAACCGGTCTCCTAAATCGCTCTTGGTCATCCCATGCAATTCTTGGACAACCCGTATTGACGAAGCCCTCAATATCGGAGAAGTTTTCCAAGATTATAGGATCCATTTCTCTTAGCGCGAGCATTGCGCATTCGTACCCCCGCTTCTCCAGAATATGTCTCATCTCCTCCGCTCGGATCAGTCGGAATTGGCCCGTCTTGAGGCCTATTAGGATGCCAACTCTTCTTATCTGTCTGAAGGACTCTATATTGGCATACCTCACTCTGAAAAAGCTCTTCGCCAATTCTTCCATGTCTCTAGCTTGGTTTTGGAATGGGTCACACACAATCGTTCTTTTTCCCGTGGCTACTCGAACACCAAGCCCGTGAAAGGTTCCTCCAGCAAGGATCACAAAAGCGTCGACTTCAGAGGCGATGGATTTGACAGTTTCGAACTGGCAACCCAGAATCTGTCCATCGTATTTCAACTCCGTTGTCCGCTTTCCGATCACAACTGTCCTTCCAGATTCTTCCAGAATCCGCTTCGCTTTTTCCAGTTCGCTGATGTGTTGGATAACCGAGGCGAGTCCGATAGTTCTCTCGCTTCTAAGTTCTATTGCTGCCTGCCTCACAACATCCGCTACGTCAACTGAAGATCGAGCCTCTATGAACAGATATTTCTCACCTTTCGGCGTGAATGCCTCCGAATGTCCGAGGTGTACGACCAGGTCCGCGCCCAATAGTGATGCTTCATTCGCAGCTAGGTCACAGGAGCCATAGCAAGGATCGGCTGAGATTATGGTCTTGGCGGAGGTGTCCTTTTCGATTTGACGGGCCAGCCTGAATGCTTGAGGCCTGAGGCCCTCTGGCACCTGTAACAGAATTTGTTTGGCCTTTCTTTCGGCTATTTCGCGTATTATCTTCTCTTGATCCAGATCCAACAATTCGCTTTGGATCCTTGGCACGTGCTCCATGAATGATCTTATGTGTGTCTAGCGCGCGCAGAAGCTTCTATTTCTTCAGGTAAGTTTCTCCACGGATATCCGGCATGTCGTCGGCAGTTTTCCTGCGCTTATCTTCAAGGCGTTCTTGGCGTATTCCAGAGCGTTTTCGTTCACATCAATGGACAGAATGGCTTGATCAGCTTTTACCCGGGCGGCTCTGCTTGAAGGCTTTCCGAAGGATCTTCGCATTCCTTCCTGGAGCCTATCCGCTCCGGCTGTGGCGATCATTCTGTTTTCTCTCAAAATCACGTGTGGATATACGAGGAGATTGAGGACGTAGCCGGTTTCTCCTAATCTATCGGCGAGAACTTTGTTTGCTGCGACGCGCGCAGCTTCCAATGCGTTGTGTCGAATCTGAACAGCGTTGTCACTCAGAAGGGAGACTCTCTGGCCGTATTTTGTCTTCGTGTCGCCCATAGTGAATCGGCTAATCTTCAGTGAAGGTGATCCATGAATGTACTGCCCTTTGGTGTAGGCTTGTCCTTTTGGTCGTCTGTAGTTGCGTCCTCTCAATGTGATCGATTCCTGTGGCGGCTCAGCATACCGTTTCCTGAGGGATATTTAAGGGTTCAGCGCCTTTGAGCCACCCAATTCCTGCAACTGGCAGTATGCGCGGCGAATAATCCCTACCAGAAGAAGGGTTTCTCTCTTTGTCGGTAGGCCTCGAGAAAGAAGATTTCTGAAAGCCCTCACAGCCAATCTTCTCCTGTGTTCCGGCGTCCCCACTCGGCGTGCAAGCCTTTCGAAGTACTCGATCAAGCGGCCAGTGGCTTGAGAGTCTGAGCGTTGAAGGGGTTCCGGCATGGCATGGGTGTGCTTATGCAGCTCGTAGAGTACCACTGTGCAGGCCATCGCCATGTTCAGGGTTCTGTATTTGGCACTCGCTGGAATTGTGATCAGTGCGTCACATTTGTCCAGTTCCACATTGGACAGCCCTAGACTTTCCCTGCCAAGCATGAGACCAATCTTGTCCTTGAGTGATCCGGCCAAACGTGCATATCTCTCCGGTGAAAGTGTAGTTCTTAGAACATTGGAGGGTCTGCGGCCGGAAATAGCGGTGGTCCCTACCACATGACCGCAGTCCTCAAGGGCTTCGTCTACGGTCCCAACTATTCTTGATCGTTCCAGGATGTCTTGGGAGTGGGAGGCATAGGCCTTCGCTTCTGAACTTATCTCTGTTTTTGGGTTGACAATGCAGAGTTCGTCGAATCCGAAGTTTTTCATGGCCCTTGCTACTGAACCTATGTTTCCTTCATGTTCTGGTTCCACCAGAATGACCTTCAGGCGCATGAGTCCTCATTTGTTGAGCTGTGTGAGTATTTTGCGTTGTGGATAGAGGAGATTTGAGAGATGTTCGAACTCCTGTGTCGTAAGCTGGAAGATCCTTCTCTCAAGAAGATCCTTTGGTTCAATAATCTCCTCCAAAGCCTCCTTGGCAGTGCTTTCCGTGGCGCGCCTTAAAACGCCCCCCAGAGTCCTTCTTCTCTGGGAGAATAGGTACCGCATCATTTGGTGGAGAAAAACCTCGCTTACGGGGACAATTCTCGCCTTAGGGACTATTCTGACAATTTGCGAATCGACTTCTGGAATTGGTCGGAAGGCTGTTCTTGGCACTAGGTCGAGAAGTTCGACATTTGCCTTATGGTTCACGGCTACGGTGAGTCTCCCATAGTCTGCTGATCCTGCTTCTGCGCCTAATCTCGATGCAAACTCCTTCTGGAGCACCATGGTCATCGAACTGAACCTCTTCTCCAAGAGAAGGAAGATCAGCTTTGACGAAATGTTGTATGGGGGGCTGGCAACCACCTTATCGAAGGCCGGTAAGGCAATCTTCAGGATATCGCCCTCGATTATCTCGACATTATCGTCGCCGCGGAACCTGTTCCGTAGTATTCCCACGAGTCTGTGATCTTTCTCGACCGCGATGACTTTGTTTGTGTGCTGCTTAATTGCGGCAGTGAGGTTACCGGTTCCAGCTCCCACCTCAAGAACTGTCTCGCCGCTTCTTAGTGCAGCATGGTTAACGATTCTCTGAAGCATTGTGTCGTCGGTCAAGAAATTCTGACCGTAGCGTCGGGGATTAACGATTCGTCCGGTGTTCCTTACTGGCATGAGGCCCTACATGGTCCTTGTGAAGAGTCTATACTTTGAATCCTCTGTTAATTCCTCAACTATCCTCTTCGCAATGGTCTTCACTGGGTCAGAGATGCTGGTTCTCTTCTGTATGTCTACGAAATTCTCAAACGACTTCCGATCACGCTGGTCTATTATCTGCCACATTGATTTCTTGCCTATTCCAGGTAGAATCTCCAGAGCGTGCATTCTTGGTGTTACTGCTTGGGCACTATTGAAGAAACTCACAAATCTCTGCTCTTGGCTTGTGATCATCTTCTCCAAGACCACGGGCAGTTCTGCCTTGGCTGAAGCAGTAAGTTCCTGATAGCCTATTCTTCCCAGTATACGGTTCACCTTCTCCCTTCTCTCTCTTCCTACATAGATTCTCTCAGAAGGCTCAACGACTGTTCCTGGTTTGAGTTCAGCCTCAAGCATTGTGAAGTAGTCTTCACCTAGGACTTGTGCCGTTGGTGCCGCCACATATCTTGACTTGTCGGGGGAAGATCGGCCTGTTGGCAGGAAATCCATAACATAGGCATATTCTTCGTAGAGTCGCTTAGGTTCAAGACTCGTGTCTCTCTCAGGTGGTCTGTCTACTTGAGTCAAGAATGAACGCTCTCCCTAGGCCCTGCTAACTATTCTCTCTCCTTACCAAGCACCACAGAGTCCGCCGTCAAGAATACGGGCCTCTTTTGTTCCAAAACCGCTCTTTAAAGGCCTTGGAATTTTGCGTTATAAATCTTGCCTAGCTTGAACGGTTTCCATGATGCTGCCTTGTGAACCATTCGGGTGGCAATGCCGAGGTGACCGTTTCATACCTAGCTCAGGAGGCTATTTGGTCCCTGCAATACGAGAAAGCATCTTGAGTATTTCCTCGAGCTGCTCGGTCGCGACAACCTTGCCCTTTGTCACCAGCATTGTTCGAAGCTCCTCTTTGCTTTCCGGCATGCAGTTCACCACTTCAATTGCTTGACCCTGATCTAGCTTGTATCTTTCTACGAGTTCTCTTACGGTCTTCTCAGCCTTGGCCGGGCTGGCTTTGCTGAATTTTGTTGCATATCCCAGGGTCCTTCTTTGAAACTCTCCTAGCTCTTCTTCGTTGAATCGCTCTAGGATGCGCTTTGCTTCTGGTGTGGTAACATCCTTCTGCTCCAATATCTTCCTAGGCATTGTCTCAGTCCCCTCTCCCTTCAAGGTGCTCAGGCCTGACCAGGACCATGGAGGTCGTTCTCCCTGTGGCGATGGTAACGATATAGCTTCTGCCTCTCTTTCCGCGTATTATCCCCGTTCTTCCGTAGTATCGCGAGTGAGGCATTCCTTTGTGGACACTGGGATCGGTCTTAATACAGACCTTATCGCCGATGTTGTATGTTCGCAGAAGTTTGCTTATCCTGATCTTTCCTTTCTCTCTAGGTTCCTTTCTGAGCAGTGATCTCGTCCTTGAGCGATATCCCTTCGACCTTCTAACCATGAGTTTCACCGTGATGCTAGGCTTAGGCGGCTCATTCTCCTGTTCTCCTTCATATACATGTTTCTCTATGACTTCATGGGAAACATTCCTTTTCGGAATATCACGTGTTGCCTACGTCTCATCATCTTCATCATCTTTTTCATATTCGAGTATTGACTAACCAGTTCCTTCACTTCTTTCTCGCTTCGGCCTGACCCTCTCGCAATTCGCCTTGCCCTGGAGGAATCCACGACCGTAGGCTCTTGGATCTCTTCCTGAGTCATTGACTGTATTATGACTCTCCACGCATCCAGCTTCTGTTCCGCGGTGTCCAATGCGTCCTCAGGTATGTTGAAGCTTCCCGGTAGCATCCTGAACACCTTCTTGAGCGGACCCATTTTTCTCAGCGTCTCCATCTGATCAAACATGTCTTTCAGCGAGAACCTTCCCTCCAAGAAGACTCTCGCTTTCTCCTTTGACACCCCTGTTTCGGCTTCCTCAACCTTCTCCACAAGGCCTTTGATGTCGCCCATTCCCAGAAGTCTGCCCACGAAAGCTGATGGAACGAATTCCTCCAAGTCATCTATTCTCTCTCCAGCTCCTATGAATTTGATTTTGGCTCCGGTGGCTGCGACAGCTGATAGTGCGCCTCCGCCTCTCGCTGAACCGTCTAGTTTCGTTACAAGTATTGAGCCAATAGAAGTGGCTTCTGCGAATGCTTTGGCTTGAGTCATGGCCTGTTGTCCGATTGTTCCGTCTACAGCAAGCACGATCTCGTCTGGGTGTATTGCTTCCGCGAGTTGTCTCATCTCGTCCATGAGATCTTTCTCGTTCCGATGTCTTCCAGCCGTGTCAACGATGACAACATCAAATCGCTCCTTTCTGAAATGCTCTAATCCGTTCTCAGCGATCTTTCTCGGAGCCTTTTCGCCCGATTCCCCATAGACGGGTGCCTCAATTCTATCGGCAAGTTGTTTCAATTGCTCATATGCACCTGGCCTGAAGGTGTCAGCACATACCAGCCCCGTCTTGAGTCCTCTTTTCTGGTAGAATTTCGCGATCTTCACGGCGCTGGTAGTCTTTCCAGATCCCTGAATTCCGACAAGCATTATGAGGAACATTTTTCCTTTCTGGATCGATGTCTTTGAGGGTTCCTCTCCGAGGAACTTGGCCAGTTCTTCGTAGAGGACTTTGATCACGTGCTCCCTTCTCGATACTCCCGGAGGCAGCGCTTCATCAATTGCTCTCTTCTGTATCCTGGAAGAGAGCTGAAGGACCAGATCAACATTCACATCGGCCTGAAGTAGTGCCCGTTGAAGATCTCTAGCAAGTTCCTTGATGGCTGCCTCGTCAACCAAGGGAAGTCTGAGAAGTTTTCTCAATGCCTCGTTGAGAGACTTGCCGATGTTCTCCAGTGCACTCAGTTTACAATCTCCGCCTTTTCAGTTGGGCGTCTTCAACCTGTTAGCCGACAGTAATCAGTTTCCTCTCTTAAACATTAGCGGCATTACTGTGACTGGTTTCGAGATTTGATCAGCGAGCAAACGCGCCAATTACCTCTTTCCTGTTGCCCTTTCCAGTGCAGATGTGACAATGAGAGGAAAGCAGATGGTAGCATCTCCTATTACAGTCACATACTTGCTTTTCGGGCGGATCTTGCCCCAGCTTATGGCCTCTTCTAGGTATGCTCCACTCAGTCCCCCAGCTTCCGGCCGATCCATTGTGATCTGAATTGCCAAGTCAACCCCTTCTCTTAGGATATTTGCCATTAACACATGGTGTTTTGGCAGGCCGCCTCCCAGAATTATGGCGCCGGACCTTTTTGCGTCCAGTCCGAGTTGCATAAGGCGCTTCAGGTCCTGAAGTGGGTCAATTGTTAGGCTTTTGGTTTGATTGTAGGTCCAAAGGTTTAGTCCGATCATTGAATCGAGAAATCCCGGCGAGAAGATTGGCACATTTCTGGCTTTGCATCGAGTCAAGATGGCTGTCGGGTCATGGAGCGTGTCGGCAATGCGGTGCAAGAAGTCTTGGAGGGCCAGCCTCTTTCTCTCCTCTTCAGGAATTTCATCAAGTACCCGAAGGACGAGTTTCTCCACTGCTTCGAACACTTTCAGTTGAACGTAAACATCCCCTATCCTTCCGATACCTTTCTTACGAAGCTCCGAGTCGTCAGCGAAGAATGATCCGACATAGTGACGGTAGCCCAGTGCCTCAACGATGTCATGCACGATGTTGGCTCCTGTAGTGACGATGACATCGACTAGCCTTCGGTCCACAAGTTCCGCGATAATTCGCCTCAGGCCGCCGGGAACAAGAGGGCCGGCCAAAGAGAGAAACACCGTGCATTCCCTGTCAGAGAACATCTCGCTGAGTACTCTCGTTGCCAGCCCAATTCTTCCAGCCCCAAGAGTTCCGCATCTATCCATTTGATGAACAAGCTCGTCCACAGTCATATGGGGACGGACTCTCATCTGTTCAGCCGTCTTCATACCGTCTCCTACCCTGCTCTTTGGATCCAGAGAGAAATAGTTGCGAATCTATGTCTTTATCCTAACTATCTTGTTTCTGCCGAGCATTCGCCAATACTCGACTTCCTGGCCAGAGGCCAGTCTTCCTCTAAGTTCCTCCTCTTCAGGCAAAGGAGTTTCAAAGGTCTCATAGGTTTCCATATCCATCAGCTGAACCGCTTCACCTGTCAGTGAGATTACCTGTCCCGTTTTCTTCTCTATGAGTGGAACATCGAGCTTTCCGTCAACAGGGCTGATGACGTTTCTCTTTTGGTTCGTGAAGACTCCTATGGCGACTATTCTCGCCTTTGCGGCTCCATGCTTTCCCGGCTTGCTCTTTTCATATTCCACTATTCTGCAAGGCTCATTCTCGAGGACTATGTATTGACCAATCTTGATTGAGCCTACATCCACTGGCTTGCTCAACTTCAGCACCCATTCATTCCCTAGAGGTTCAGTCAGATCTAAAAAGGATTACCGATAATGCGCTGGTGCAGAGAACTCGATTTGTCGGAGCAGATTCTGATCCGCGTCGTTTGATCAGATGCCGCTGTGAGGGAGCGTGAGCGTGCTCCGCTCGTTTGCCAAGGAATGTTTCCATTGATCTGAACCATTCATGATGGATGAGAAGCAGTGAAGATCTTTTGCGAAGCGGCAGCCGTCAATTCATCCAAGAGGTGGGATTGACCAGACTCTCAATTGCGGAACCCTAATGCCTATAACAAAACGAGATGATACTAGAGCAAGGTGCCGGCTCATTGATTGGCAAGGTTGGCTTCGTGTCTAGACTTGATGACGCTGAGGCCTTGGAGACTGCAACCAGTCTCTGTAAATTCGTGCTCAGCAAAGGCCTTGTGGCTATACCTGAAGAGGAGTTCGCCAGATCAAAACATCTCAGCGGAGGTAAGCCTCTGTCCGAGATCAAAGCTGATCTCATAGTCACAGTTGGCGGGGATGGCACGGTTCTGAAGACATCAATGCTGATACCTAAACCCAACACGCCTATCCTGGCCGTGAACATGGGAAGACGAGGATATCTCACAGAGGTATCTCCTGAGCAAGCCAAGGAGGCGATCAACGACTGCGTGAAGGGAAAAATGCGTCTAGAGGAGCGAATGAAACTCACAATGACACATGGCAGTGGAATCAGCGTTGATGGCTTAAACGAAGCTTTGATTGCACCAGCCCTCCCCTACAAGATGATTGACGTCAAGATAGGAATAGGAAAAAGTGACTTTGTTGACTGTCGTGCTGACGGATTGATTGTGGCTACACCAACCGGCTCGACGGCTCATGCCTTTTCCGCTGGAGGGCCGGTGCTTGACCCCTCCCTTGACGCCTTTCTTCTGGTTTTCTTATGCCCCGTTGACCCCTTTCACCCACTCGTGATTCCCGCCAGAAAAGACCTCTCTATCCGACTCAGTAGTTCGGCCAGCAGAGCCGTGGTGGTTGTAGATGGAAGGCATTGCCAAGATCTGCTGCCCAGTAGTTCCATCACGATAAGAGAGTCAAAGAATAGAGCGACGTTCATTAGATTCGATCCGCCGAGAATCAGAAGAAACCTAGTACGATTTCCAACAGTGGAGATCGGCAAGCGTGAAAGTGCTAGTCCTTGACACCTCAGCGTTCGTTATGGGTTTCAATCCGCTATCTGTAGAGCTTAGGGCTTTCACAGTGCCCGCAGTTGAGCGGGAACTTTCCTTAACCAGCTTGGCGAAGGTTCGTTTCTCAGCCTCAAGGGACTCGCATAGACTTGAAGTAAGAATGCCGAGTGAGGCTTCCCAATCGCATGTGAGAGAAGAGTCGCTGAAGCTCGGGGAACAACTGGTGCTTTCGGAAGCTGATTCTCAGATTCTCGCTTTGGCTCTAGATTTAAGGAGTGATGGATTGGAGCCAGTCGTGGTGAGTGATGACTATGCGGTTCAGAACGTGGCAGAGAAACTGTCGATAGGATATACCTCGCTCGCCACGTTCGGAATTACCTATGAGTTCAATTGGATCCTGTATTGTCCCGCATGTTTTAGACGCTACTCGCAAACCTACCCGTATCCTGAGTGTCAGGTGTGCGGAACCGTGTTGAAGAGGAAGGTTTTAAGAAAGCTTGAAGCCAAGAAGAAGCTCTAGGGACCTGTTTGAGATCACTTGATCAATTGATCGCGAAGGCGCAGGAACTCAAGTCTAGAGGCCTTACTACCCAAGAAATCTCGGAAGAGCTGAAGGTACAGGCAGACACTGTAGTCTGGCTGTTGCTCAGAGGAAAGGAGCGTCTCAGAAAGCCTGCACCAACAGATCTCTTCGTGGATTGGAGCCAGATAGGATCTAATGTTCGTCGTCTGTCTCTTGCGGGGTGGACGCTCGCCGATTTGGCGCGCGAGTCGATTGCAAACGGAACATTTGAACAACCAGAGGTTGTTGTGGCTATTGAGGGAAGCGGCCTGGTTCTCGGAATGGCTGTGGCAGAGCAGCTGGAGAAACCTCTTGCCTCCGTGAGGCCGCAGAGAGTTGCGCACAACAAGCTTTCCGGAGCAATCAACCCTTCATTCGCATCAATAGACAACAAGAAGGTGCTATTGGTTGACGCGGTTCTGATGGAAGGCGAAACCGTGAAGGCAGCTATTCAAACCGCTCGGAGCGTTCGAGCCAAACCAACTGGCATAGTTGTACTGGTGAACAAGAGCAACTACGACAGTATTGACGGTATTCCATTGAAGGCGTTGATCCAACTGTTTACGATTGCGAAGACCTAGGCCTTTTTCCTGAACCTAGCTATGAAGTATCCCGAGTCATGTAGATGAGGATGAAATCTCTGAGTGAACCTTCCTTCCGGGAAGACTGCGTCAAGCCCCGGTGAGCCGAGGATCAGCCATTGCTTCTCCACCTCTAACCCGCACTCCTCAACTACGAATCGCGCATTTTCCTCACATTCCTGTAAGGTCATAGTACATACACTGTAGACCAGTACTCCACCAGCCTGCAGCATCCTAGACGCAGCTTTCAGGAATTGGCGCTGGTACTTGGAAAGAGCCTCAATTTCTGGTCGGGAGGTGTACTCGTAGGTTTTCGGTTTTACTCCTAGCGCGGAACATGGAGGATCGACAAGGCATTTGTCAGCCGTGAGTTTTGGAAAGTCAATGTCGAGATATCTTGAGTCGTGAATGATTAGGCTGGCACCTTGGCATGCCAGCCGTTTCATTGTCTCATGTGCCAAAGAAACCTTCGGCTCATTCCGATCGACTCCGATGACCTTTGCACCGTTGTTGGTGAGTTGACAGATATGCGAGAGTTTTCCGCCCGGGGAGCAGGTGAAATCGATGATTGTTTCTCTCGGTTGGGGATCTAGGATTCTGGTTGTCAATATGGCGGGAAGGGACTGTGGATAGACGAGGCCCTGTTCATACTCGGGCATTTCTCTGAGGCTTGGAATCCTGAAGGGAG
>CAZGRO010000004.1:0-24295 GCA_964528315.1 uncultured Candidatus Bathyarchaeia archaeon | reverse complement strand
ACAGCTTCGGCAGATACCTGTACACCGCGCATCTGCCAAACCCGTACCCAGATTTAATCATACGAACATCTGGAGAAGAGCGGCTCAGCAATTTTCTTCTCTGGCAATCTGCATACAGCGAACTGTGCTTTGTCGACGTATACTGGCCTGAATTCCGAAAGATTGACCTTTTGCGAGCTATTCGAACCTATCAAAAAAGAAGACGGACCTACGGGTCCTGATCTGTAGGAAGCGCGGCCATTACAGATATATCAACGAGGCAAGGCGACCAAGCGGACTGCTTGGGAGGCCTAGAGCCTGAGTACATAGGTCATTCAAACACTGAAATAAGCCATCATGAGGTTGAGCCTAGATTGAGACAAGAAAAGACTGTGGTGTCAAGTGCGGCTTCGCCCTTCAAGCCACAAATCCGCTTTCCTTGGTCTTCCTGCATCCCGGTTCTGTTTCTATGCCTAACATTTGTGTTTTCACTTGTTGCGAGGGCAGTATACTGTCTTGCGGTCAGTGATGTCGTCACGTTCGGCCCGGGAGAGGAGAAGATCACCTCTCTTGCCATAGAACGTACGACGCTCTACGCGGGGATGAACACCTTCCCGGGCATCGTGGCAAGGATTAATACGGTCTCCATGAGGACTGCTGGCTCTTCGCTGAAGCTGTCTGATGGAGAGAACTCAATCTACTCTCTACTGGTTGTGGATGGGTACCTGTACGCGGGGTTGTATACATCCCCTGGGAAAATTGTGAAGATTGATACGAGCAATTTCTCCAAGGTAGGGGTGCTGACTCTCCGCGAAGGAGAAAACTGGATCACGTGCCTCGCTGCTTCAGACGGTTTCCTCTACGCAGGTTTGAGAATGTTCCCTGGCAAGATAGTCAAGATCAATCTTGGGACCTTTCAGCGAGTTGGCCTTCTGGAATTGGCGCCTGGCGAGAACAACGTGTACTCTATGGTAATCAAAGATGGATACCTCTATACAAACGTCGCCATGCGGCCCGGAGGAGTAGCGAAAATCAAGCTGGAGACTTTTCAGGAAGCGCAATCTCTGCGGCTAAGGCCCGGAGAGGACTACTGCTACGTGCTCGCCATCTCAGACAATCTATTGTTTTCAGGGCTTTACTCCAAACCAGGAGGAATAGCGAGAATCGATCTGACCATCTTTGAACAGGTTGGATCTGCGGTACATTTCTTGTCGGGAGAAGACAATGTCTGGAGCCTCATAGTCCATAAGGGGTTTGTATATGCTGGTCTAGACTCAAGGCCAGGAAGAGTTGTCAAATTAGACCGAGACCTGAAGCGTCTGGACGTCCTGCGCTTCAACGAAGAGGAAACCGGAGTATATGCACTCGTTCCTCTGAACGAATCCCTGATCTGCGGCATGTACAGCTCTCCAGGAAGGATCGCTGCACTTCGAACACAGGCGCTGCCGAGCCAGACCATCCATCCTATGCTGATATATATTGTCGCCTTATCTGCCATTGCTTGTACCGTGTTTATTGTGGCAACAAAGATGCGTTCAGCAAGGAAATTGACGGATCTACTCCTCAGACACCACAGTTCAGATCTGTATCTCTCGCGACGAGTTCGGAAAGCTCGCGGTTTCCTGGGATAGCCCGCATTTCAGACGCTAGGTCGTTCGTCTTCTCCTTGTCAGGATCATCAGTAATGTTGCCGCTCCGACGATCATAGAGGCCGCAGGATATTTGAAGTGAGGAAGCTCTGGAATGTCTATTGTCATTGCATGAAGCATAGCCTCCACACATTCTGCGGTCGTTTCGGTTGTGGATTCGAGATCTGCATACGTGGAGTTGTGCATCCCCAAGCGGAAACTGCCTCTCCGTCCCGTAGGCTCGTTCACGAGCTGCATGTCTCTCTGCATTTCATTCTTTCCGACAAGCCAGCCGTAGGTTAACTCTGTGAGGGACCAGTAGTATGATCCTCCTAAGTCCACCCAGATAAGCATCAGATCTCGTATGAATTCCGCTGCAACCAGGGTCCTCTTTGGATAGAGCGATGTCAACAGCTTCGTCCGGTTCGCTGCAGGACCGCCATACTGATCAGTCATCTTCACCAAAAAGCCATCTGTCCAAGCTATCATCCTCTTTCTTAACATATCGTAATCTGGCTCCTGCACCGTTAGCCCTATGAAAGTCCAGAATGACAGAAGACCGAAGACTATTCTTCCGTTTGACACGGTCGTCTGAATTGCTTTCGACTGATCATCATAGTAACCACCATATCCCCAAAAGTCCCGATTCATTTCTTGCTGGTTCAGAATCCAATCGCAGGTCTTCCTTGCAGCTCTAGAGAACTTCTCAGCTCGACCGTTGTCTCCCCACATCTTCTCGTATCCAGATAAGCACGAGAGTACATTCAGCATCATTCCAACATCTTCTACGCGAACTGATCGAGGCTCAGGATAGACGATTTCCCAACTACCATCCTCCTTCATAGCTGCACCGGCCCAGAAGTCGATGCATGCCTCAATCCTCTGTATGACTCCATTCCAGAACGTGTGCTCGATCAATCCTTCAGGAAGCTTCCGCATTAAGAAAGCAGTTTGTGCCAGTAGAGCTATCACGTGACTATTCCAACAGTAGAATGCCCCTGATCCAACCCATTGCTGTCGCTTCGTGTCGTAGTATCTATGAAAGTCGAAATTCCCAGTCTGACCTTCCAAGACGAATTCAACTGATGCCTTCAGCCACCTGTCGTGTCTCGTCGAAGTGAGATCTTTGTGATAGTTGGCGAGGGTCCACGCAACTCGCGCGTTGTCCTCAAGGTAGACCCCTGCCCCGTTTGATTCTGCGACCCCTCTCGAGAAAGCGTACCTGCCTCTCTGATACTCCACAACCTGCTCGAGAATCCAATCTGTGCCTTTTTCGATCCTAATTACGATGTCTATCTCGGCGCCTGATGCGCTGCCAGAGACCGAAGACGCACTGAGAATACTCATGAGCATAATTGCTGAGACCAGTACTCTACGCGGGAGATGCAGATCAGACAAATCCGATGCCTTCCACATTCTGTCAGTCCGAGATCTCGCTCTAAGATTTGGTCAACTCTTATCTGGGTTTTGGTCACCGCACCTGGCGTAACACCTCTCCCACAACACGATGACAGACAATCTCTATTTCTTCAGTCTATTTGTGAAGTGGATCAGATCCGGTCGGCTGGAAACTTGGTGACATTGCGTTCGGCTGTCTTCCGGTGTTAGTGAACTTTGGGTAGCAAGGTGCAGATCGAGATCTTGGCAGACACTTGCTTGCGCTACAAGGTTGCTGTGAATCAGATTTGATTGTGACAACTGCGTGTCACAGGGATCTTCGATTTTATGCGTACTTGCGTCAAAACATTATACGAATCGCATGTGGCCAAATCACGTCCGTCGGAGAATCCGAAACTTGAAATTTCGTACAGAGCTGTTACTGTCACTCGTCCTTGCTAGCATGATCATGACGGTTTTTTGCGGAATCACAACAGCCAACAGACCCAAGAACCAGGTATTACAGCCTTGGCGGCAAGCGCCAGTGACTCCTTCTTCCGAGGTCCCAGTTCCAAGCATTCCATCAACAGGAGTCTCTCCTTTCCTTGGTCCTCCATTGTTGTCATCGGTGGAATTCTTTGTTGATGCAGAAACTAAGAGCGGAGACTATGTGAAGGCAACCAACAACGGAGGAGCTATCTTCCTCAAAGGCAAACATCTCAAAGTTGTTCCTTGGAACACTGTGTATGATGCAAAGACAGGGACATGGGTAGTGTTTCTTGCGAATGTCACCTCGGACAACTTCAGGGTAATGTATCTCTACTTGCGAAATGGAACTGGCTATTTCACTCTTTGGCATTATGAGTATGAATCTTCCTTGCTAGATGGCTACATATTCTATGGGGCAGACTATGTCAAGAACAGAACAAGTTTGACCCCTACTCCTAAGATACAGAGATTGTCGATCACGCCTCAGGCGAAAAACCCAAGTGGAATATCTGCTCTCGGCCCGACCGTTTTTATCAATGACCATGGAGGATTGTACCTGAACCAAACAAGGGTCTTGTCTCTGTATCCTCTGCTATACAGGAGTTTTTCTGGCACGAATGAGCTTTGGCTGCTGATTGGCGATCATCAAGGGCGATACTATTACTCAATCTTCTATCTGTTTGACTCTGATCGTGACCATGTACTTCGAGGACACACGTTGTGCTTGAATGACTATTCGCTTGCTGCATTTGAGAGCATCGCGGCGCAGTGGATGCCGGGCGCGTTTCCTTACGCTTTGAACGTGGTTTCTGATCATAGCAATATCACAACCAAGATCAATGGTTTTCCCTTTCGCACAGACCGACTGGGGAGGATTGAGCTCAGAGTGCCCGGAGGAGATATTCAGATTGAGGCCCAGAAGGAAGCATCAACGGGAACCGGTTCGAGGCGAGTTTTCAGTGAATGGAAGTGGCTCACAAAATCGAACCCTGCCTTGGTCAGAATTTCACAGAACACGGACCTATATCCACAATACAAGACGCAGTTCTATCTATCCGTGAAGTCTCCCTATGGCTCGCCCGTAGGCGAAGGCTGGTACGACGAAGGTGCAACAGCCAAGTTTTCAGTGAACCCTACAATCGATCTAATGAATGGCACAAGGTTAGTTTTCTCCAAATGGACAGATGGTCAGAACGCTACCACCCATGAGAGCACTATTACTCTCAATCGGCCTAAGACGGTGTCAGCGATATGGAAACGTCAGTACGAAATCAAGATCTCTGTGAAGGGCGTCCCACAAGGCACCTCTTTGAATCTTACTATGAACGGCAATCAGACAACCGTAACCACGCCCTTCACCTCTCGACAATGGATTGATGCAGACTCTACAATGAGAATGACGATTGACCCTGTCCGTTTCTCTTCTTCGAATAGAAGATTCATGTTTGTGCGATGGCAGACAGAATCTGGATCAGCCATTGACGTTCCTATTGTCGTGAACAGTCCACTACAAATTGTAGCAAGGTACGATCTGGAAGAGCCATTCGTTGGTCGAGTGACCATACAAGCGGACCCAACAATTCTGCTCTTGAAAGAGACGGTTACAATCAGGGGAACTATAAACCCGGCACAGCCTGGAACAGAGGTTGTCATTCTGTGGAGTAAGGATTCAGTGGAATGGAATATCGCCGCAACAGTTGCGACGGATTCTCAAGGGAGCTACGAACACGTTTGGAAGCCTGAGAGCATAAACAAGATATACCTCAAAGCGAGATGGACCTTTGATCCTGACTACGAGCCCATCGAGAGTTCAGTCGTCACAGTGACGCGCATTGATTCAAATGCAAGTCGCATATTTCAGTGGCCTCAGTTTCTCCGTAACCTTGCTGGCTTTCTAGAGAGCTTCCCATTCTTCACTCAGCTTCTGGCGATGACGTTGAGCTTCGTTACACGAATCTATGAGATAACTATCTGGACAACATCAAACGCAATGTCCCTTCCCATCTACGTAGGGTTGCTGGTCCTTGTTGTTTTCTTGATCTGGAGAAGAAGGAGACGCCGACTGTCATCGCTCAGCTAGAACGTGTCCAAAACCGCTCAGATGCAATGCCTGAGTGATGCTTGACGCGGGACACAGCGTGCCAAGTCGGTCCGGACAAAAACACCATTGTGGAGTCGAATAGCACATGCTTATGCGGAGGATTGGTCAGGGGAAATGAGCCACCCTCTTGCACCAAAGAAGCTTGAGTTCGGAGAATCAACGATCACTGGGCGCAATCCCCCGTCATACTCAAGGCCTTCGGGAGAAAGGGCCCGGGAGATTCTCAGTCTCCTGAAGAATGTGGCTTTGCGGAGTGAGCTGGTCTTGGACATTGGCTGTGGGCCGGATCCTTTGTCAGAGAACTTCAGACATATGTCACATCGTCTAGTTGGCCTTGACAAAGAGAAACGCTACCTAGGGGAGGCCCGGAAGATTTCTTCGCTGGAGCTTGTTCTCGCTGATGGAACAGATCTGCCGTTCAAGGACGAAAGCTTCACCTTTGTCCTGTGCAACGATGTGCTCGAACACGTTGCGGATAGTGAAAGTCTGGCTAAGGAGCTTCTGAGAGTACTGGCTCAAGGCAGTGCGACATACATCCAATGCGCGGGAAGATACCAGATCATGGAGCCCCACTTTCTGCTACCATTCCTATCTTGGCTTCCGGGGCCACTGGCTGATTTCTATCTCCGATTGACCCGCAAAGGAGAGAGTTATGCTGGGTACCATCCAAAGACGCGCAAGCAGATACTTCGCCTATTCCGTGAGTACCGTGCCATAGATCTCACCTACGAAAGGACTCTCATGCAAATCAAGACGCTTAACATCAGATCGAAATCGCTTCTTCGCGCGGTTTCATGCCTTAGAAAAGTGTTGTCCGATCAAGCCATTGCGATGGTTGCGGAGAAATTCAGCATACTCGCGATCCTCGTTTTCAAAGAAAGGCTTGCGTAGTTAGAATGTTGCTGATAGCTGGCAGGCCACGCACAGTCAGAGCGGTCTTGGTTCTCAGCTATTAAGAACCGAGCCATCCGCTGGGAATGACTGTACGCTTGATCTTATGTGCGTGAAAAATGACCTACATGTGTGGATTTTGCCTAATTGGCAGAGGCTGCTCTGCAACATATTGTGCTTGAACCGCTTTATTCAGCAATTCCTCACGCTACGGGGCCAAGCCTTCGCGCATGCAGTAAGGTGGAAATCTGGTGAGAAGGATTACGATAAGAGCTCTTAGCTTGCTTATTCTTCTAGGTCTTGCGCTTGTCGCGGCCAACGACCTCAGAATTCCCCTGTGGAATGGAACTTCTGGCGCAAAGCATGTGTCTGCTAGCTTTTCGCCGCCATTGAACGAATCTGTTCCCGTACCACTTCCATTCACAATCCCCCCGGTCTCGTACGGAATCGGCCTAGCTCCTGCGGGCCAGCTAACCGCAATAGTACTGTCTGTCGAGTTCACAAATCAGAATCACACCAAGAGCAAGAATGAAATTCACGACACAATATTCAATCGAGTCAGCCAGTACTATCGGGATGTATCATATGGCCAAGTTTCCTTGACTGGAACGGTTTCCCGGTGGTATCAAATGAACAAGACCATGGGCGCTTACGGACGAGATAGCGCTCTCAACATCGATGATCCTGATGCGGATGGCGCGCCAGACAGCTGGATGCTAATTCAGGAGGCAATCTACGCAGCAGATGCGGAGATAGACTTCAGCCAATACACATATCTCATCATTCTACACGCTGGTTTTGGGCAGGAAACCTCCAACAATCCCAATGACCTGTGGTCATGTGCCTACCTGATGGGCATATGGTTCAGAACCCACGACGGAATATCATACTCGAAGGCGATGATCGTTCCTGAGCTGGAAAGTCAAGGAGCAGATACAGTTGGCGTGATTGCGCACGAATTCGCTCATCTTCTCGGCCTCCCTGATCTCTATGATCCCTACCGCAGAAGTGATTACTGCGGTCGTTGGGAGCTGATGGGAAAAGGGCTCTGGAACGGAAACCCTCCTAGCAGCAGTCCAGCTCACATGTTCGCGTGGGAAAAGATCAGGTTAGGATGGATATCCGAAAGCCAAATAGCCGTGGTGCAGACCGGAGTTGTCCGAAACATCACTCTAAGTCCTCTCGAGATAAATGGGACCACGTTAGTGATCAAGATACCAATAACCGACAAGGCCTACTATCTCATGGAACTCAGGCAGAGGATTGGATTCGATATTGGTCTACCTGATAATGGCATTCTCCTAACCTACATCGACGGAGACATCTATGGTGCGGGAAGCATCAGAGTTGTCGACGCAAACCCGTTGACTGCCACGCTTGATGACGCTACCTTCAAGCCCGGCAAAACCTTCACCGATGCGACCAATAAGTTGTTCTTTTCTGCTTTAGGTGCAATTGAACAAAACTACCGGATTGTGGTTAATCGTATTGGGCCTGCACCAGACATAGCGGCCACGAGATTTGAACTCACACCGTATCCTCCACGCTCCGGCCGAATGACGACCTTGCTATTTCAGATCACCAATCAAGGTACCATATCAGCATCCAATTTCACCGTGCAGGTATATCTTGACACAAATCTGATCTACACAGGCTCTGCGACATTGGAACCTGGTCAAAACCAATTCATACAGGTTAACTGGAACGCTACCATGGGCAGGCACGTCGTAAGATGCCTGATTGACCCAGCTGGACAACTTAACGATATCAATCGCCTCAACAACGAGATAATCCGAGAGTTCATCGTAGGAGTAATTCTCTCGATAAGGCTACCCTGGTCAGGCGGGTCAATAAAGGTCAACGGCACAACCTATGCAGCAAATGGAACCTACACAGTTGAAATACCTGTTCTGTCTGCAACCCAAACGGTCGAGGTTCCTGCCGAACGCCTTCTGCAGCCTGGCACGCGCCTAGCCTTTTCGCGATGGAATGATGGAGATACGTCGAATCCTCGGACCTACCGAACTACAGGAGACGCAACGCTCACAGCTGAATACAAGACCCAATATCGCCTCACCATAGTGCCCGGCAAAGGCGAGACTTCAGGAGAGGGCTGGTATGACGAAAACACAAGCGCCACGGCCAAGGCAACATCCCCATCCCTCAGAAGCGGAGAAAAAACCCGCCAATTGTTCTCGCACTGGAGCGGCAACTACACATCAAACTCAACCACCGTTCAGCTGACCATGAACCGCCCCTACAATCTGACAGCCAATTGGCTCACTGAACACTATCTCGGAATAGCATCTCTCGTCGGCACGTTCGCTGAACAGGGATGGCACAGAGAAGGAAGAACTGTCCAAGTCAAGGCAGTCTCTCCAATCGACCAAGGCAACCGCACCCGAAGAGTATTCGTGAATTGGTCAGGGGATTTGATTTCGCAATCGATGGAGATCGCAGTCATCATGAACGGGCCGAAAATGGTGGTAGCGAACTGGAGAACGGAATATGAGCTTCGTATACTGAGTGAATATGGCAAATCGTCGGGTTCAGGCTGGATACCCGCGGGAGAGACAGCACGATTCTCCGTCGAAGCAACAGTCAACTGGGCAGAGGGAATTCGCCACATCTTCATGAAGTGGACGGGGGACCACGAAAGCGCCTCGAATGACAGTTCAACGATCATGAATGGTCCAAAGACCGTAACCGCAAACTGGAAGACGCAATACTTGATCAGATTCAGCGTTTCCGGGCTTCCAAATGGAACTACAGTTGCGCTGAGATTGAACCAGAAGTGGTGGAATGGCAGTACGCCATTCCGTTTCTCGGAATGGCTAGACAGCGGTTCCAACATGACGCTTGAGGCTTTGCCGAAGCTTCAGGCAGGCATTGACCAATATGTGTTTGAAGGGCTCAGAGACTCTGATGGCCGCACGATGGAATCGCCTCGCTTGGTCAGCGCACCTCAAAGCCTTGAAGCAAGATACTTCAGAAAGCCCAGAGGTTTGCTTCACATACTGGAATCTACCTACAGCCCTGAGGCCAGCGGCCAGCTCGCACTCCTAGAAACCATCAGAGAACGATATCTCACCAAAACCTTCGCTGCCAATCACTGGTCTGACATCTTTGGCGGCATATTTGACTCTCTGCTTCCCAACATATCAATAAGGATGGCTGAGAATCCAATTCTGAAGACGATTTTCCAAGCACTACTGTACCCAATTCTGCACATTCTACCTCTATCTGCTTCAGTCTACTTCATGATCGGCCCAGGCTCAGAGCTAGGTTTCTTCGGCGCAGGATTCGTAGCTTCACTACTTGCTGGCATACTCTATCTTCTGCCCGCGCTTCTTCCGTTGCTGCTTGTGGCAAGAAGGAGAAGACCTAATCTCGGAAAGAATACGCCAAAGTACATTGCAATCGCCCTCATGATCAGCATCGAATTGATAGTGCTCGGAGAGATAACTCAAGCGCCGATAACTGCAACCGCTGGAACCTTCCTCTTCCTAGCTCTGTCTGCGTGTTTCTCAGCCATGGGAATAGCTCTCAGCGCTCATTGGCTGATCGAGCAGATTCGATCATATGAAATCAAGGGAAGGAA
The DNA here is from genome assembly GCA_964528315.1 of uncultured Candidatus Bathyarchaeia archaeon. Lineage (GTDB taxonomy): Archaea > Thermoproteota > Bathyarchaeia > 40CM-2-53-6 > JALHTG01 > JALHTG01. The sequence goes on along the minus strand of CAZGRO010000004.1, from coordinate 14,229 downwards.
TACGGGTGCTCCGAAATCCTTAATGGGCCTAGGGCCAAATGTGTCTACAGCAAGAGGGGTATATCCATGAAGAAGAGAATGTACGTTACATCTCTGCTTCTTGTAGTAGGTGTGATGCTTCTTCTTGCCGGAAGCTCTTGCACGAAGGCAATGAGGCCCGTAGGAGGTATGCTAAGCGGCAGGGTCTACGGATACAACATGTACGATGAGGCAATACCACTGGTGTGGGCGAGAGTCTCGGCGTACGCTAATGGTACGCTAGTGGAATCGGTCTCGACAGGATTCAATGGTAGCTACGCGATGTTCCTTCCGGGCGGGCTGTTGAACGTAACTGTGCAGTCTCCCGGGTTCAAGCCACAGGCCAGGTTTGTCGCCATTTCCGATGGTGGTTCAGCTCAGTTGAATTTCTATCTCGAGCGGTCAGAGATCCCAATACCTGAGTTTCACACATACTTCCTTTCAATAGTGACGGTGTCGCTGCTGGTCCTTACTGCAGCTCTAACAAGAAAGAAGCGTCGCTAGAGACGCCCGCACCTATCTCTATCTGGAAAAAGATTCCCGAAACCGAAGATGACCGTCTAGATCATGAAATCTAGCCTGCAGCCATGTCAAAGAATGTTTAAAAATCCTTTAAGACGGCACTTGTGATCCTACGGAAGCTTGTCCATTACTTCGTAGGAGCAGAACTGGGTCTGGTCTACATCAAGAAGATTGAGCTCAGAGGATTCAAGACGTTTGGCAAGAAAGTCTCCATCTCCCTAGACAAGGGTCTAACTGTCATAACCGGTCCCAACGGCTCTGGGAAATCAAACGTTTTGGATTCTGTGAGATTCGCTCTTGGTGAGCTCAGCTCCAAAGAGCTTCGAGGTGCATCATTTAGCGATATCATTCACAAGAACTCTCCCCAGCTCCAAGCTCGATCAGCTTGGGTAGGGATCCAATTCGACAACTCCGACAGGAGAATCCCAGTAGAGGCAACTCTTGTCACAATATCGAGAGAGTTCCGCAGAGGAGGAGAAGGGATCTACCGTCTGAACGGTAGAAAGATATCACGAAAACAGTTGACCGAAGTACTATCGTCAGCAGACATTCAAGTGACTGGCTACAACCTAATTCCTCAACACGCCATAACTCGACTCGCTGAGGTCACAGCAGAAGAACGTCGCAAGATAATCGAGGATATGATCGGCATAGGCGTCTATGATCTGAAGAAGGAAGAGGCCCAGAAGCAACTTGGCGCAGCTGAGACGAATCTGAGAGTAGCATCAGCAAGAACCGATGAAGTCAGAAATCGAGTCGAATCGCTTGAACGTGAGAGAAACGATTTTCTCAAATACACCTCTCTGAACCGAGAAATCAAGAGGTTGGAAGCCAAGCTTGTGTCAAAGGAGGTCAGCAGGCTCAGACAGGAGCTCGTGGCGGTTCAGGCTGATGCCGGGAGGCTGCGGGCAAGAGTAGATGAAATAAGGAAGAAACGAGAGGAGCTAGGCGCCAGAAGAGAATCTGTAGAGTCAAAAAGGGAAGAATTCGAGCGGGAACTGGCTGAAAAAGGCAGCAATGAACTATTTGAAGTGGAGCGTGGTGCGAGCAACCTCAATGCAAAACTGGCAGGCCTGACGACTCATATAGAATCAAAAAAGGCGGCTTTGAGAACATCAGAGAAACAGAAAGCAGCCCTCCAACTCCGCCTGGATCAAATCACCTCCTCCATCAAAGCAATGAAGGCAGAGCTCGCGACGCTTCAAAGGAGACACAGAGCAATAGTATCGTCCCAAACAGGCATCCAAGAACAGTACAACAAGACTTCCGAGAAGGTGAAGACCACAAGGGAGAGACTGGGAGAGAACACCAGGAAGATTGAACACATAGAACAGGAAATCGAAAAGCTCTCAAAGCAACTGTTGGATGTGGAAACCAAAGTCACAGGTAGCTCCGCGAGAATTGAGCTGCTCAGAAATCAGAAGCAGTCTCTTGAAATTCGCAACGCCGACTATTCAACGCTCCTAGAAGAAATCGACAATCGGCTGAAAGAGATTACGCGGCTACGCGAAGAAGAGGAAGCAAGAATCCGATATGGCAGTACAAGACTGGAGCAGAATCAACTCCTACTCAAAGTGAAGGAGAAGGAGATCGCAGAAGCAGCAGAAATAGCCAAAAGGGCCACGGTATCATTGGCAGAGTTCCACGCCCAAGAAGAGCTTATCGAGACGGTAGCCCCGGAGGCAAATGCTCTTCGAAGAATCGAACAGATGGCTCAAGCCGGAGCGCTATCTGGGATTTACGGCAAGTTCGGAGAGTTGGTAAAGGTCAACGACCGGTGCCTAAGAGCGGCTGATGCGGCGTCAGATGGATGGATGTCTGCTCTTGTAGTCAAAGACATTGAAACCGCAATGAGTTGCGCCGAGATCCTTAAGCGAGCAAGGCTCGGCAGGATTAAGATAATTCCGGTCGCAAGCGTTGCTCCGCTCGAACCTATCCAAGATTGCCCGGCCGTTGCTGGAATAGTTGGTCGTCTTTTGGACTTCGTGGAATGCTCGGACGAGATCAAACCCGCAGTGAACTTTGTCTTCGGAGACACAGTGCTTGCAGAAGATCAAAAGGCGGCGTTCCTAGCATCAATCGAGGGGACCAGATCAGTCGTGTTGACTGGAGATGTCTATGAGCCAGGTGGAGGAATGGAGACAGGATACTTCAGAGAACATCTCGACTTGGCCTCCGTGTTCCCTAAGCCATCTGCAATCCAAGACCTAGATCAGACATTGCGTTCTCTGGGGTCATTGATTGCGCAAGGAGAACAGGAAATGCGAAGGCTGATCAAAGATATCCACGACATGAAGACGATTGAGATTGATGGGAAGAACGTTATTGACAGTGCTAGCAAGCAGATAGAAGAGATCCAGCAGAACTTTGATCGTGCCAAGAAATCGCTTGAGTTGACTAGATCAAGAATCAAGGATATATCGGACCAAATAGAAGACCAACTTCAAGGCCTTTCCTCACTCAAGAACTCCCAAGACGAATGCAAACAAAGACTATCGCAGCTACAAAAGGAAAGGAACTCGCTGAAACTCTCTGTTAAGCCAGCATATCTTGTCCAGATCGAGAACGAATTGATGACCCTAACGAGAACCCTCAATGAGACGAAGCAAGAGCAAATACAGGTTGAAGGGAGAATCTCTTCTCTTGAGTCATCAATAAGCACGCTTAGCCCAAGTTGGGATCAGATTCGCATTCAATTTCAATCGGTATGCCAAGAGATCCAGAAACACCAGAAAAGTCTCCATGAGTCTGAGCAGGATCTGAACAGAGTTCAAGCCGAACTAAAGTCTCTTGAAAGAAGAAAAGTCGAACTGGTGGAGGCGGTTTCTACCATCAAGGAGTTGCAGGCGAAAGTCGATAGCGAGCTGAGAACTATACAAAGTGAAATCGACAAGACATATATCGAGTACGAATCAGTCGCTCAGGACAACAACCAAATCCTTGCGCAAATCAAAGAGAAGGAAGCACAGATTTCCTCTCACTTGACCGAGCTCAAGGAACTGGGGCATGTTGAGGCGGATGAGCCTGATACAGAAGACCCCGTGAGAGTCGAGACAGGGCTCGAGGCCTTGCGCAGGGAATTACAGAGTATCGGAGCCGTGAATCAGCTGGCCCCACAACAATATGACGAGGTCATAGGCAACTACAGACAGTTATCAGTCAAGATAAACGAACTCGAGAAGGAGAAGCTTGCAATACTCTCATTCATAGATGAACTTGACAAGAAGAAGCGCGACACATTCATGGATGCATTGAGCCAAGTCAACAAGAATTTTCAAGAAACATTCTCAGCCATCACCATTGGTGGCAGAGGAAGGTTGGTTCTGGAGAATCTGGACAAACCATTCGAGGGAGGCTTGGATATGCTTCTCCAGTTTCCAGACAAGGCAGAACTCGGGGTAAGCTCGGCTAGCGGAGGCGAGAAATCAGTGGCGACTGTGTGCTTTTTGCTTGCGCTTCAAGACATACGTCAGTTGCCATTCTATATCTTTGATGAAATAGACGCTCACCTAGACGATTTGAACTCCCAGAGATTAGCTGATCTTTTGAAAACAAGGTCGAAGAATTCACAGTTCATGGTCATCTCCCTTCGGGACACAACGGTGAGCAGAGCGAACCGCGTATACGGTGTCTTCGTGCAAGATGGGTCATCTCAGGTTGTGACAATTCCTGCAATGGTGGCAGCTAAGTGACCCACGAGGAGGCCAGTAAGCCTTTCTGGCTGAACCCGCCATATTCGATTCTCTTTGACCTCATAAGGCTTCATAGACTCAGGCCGTGGGATGTCAATGTTTCATTCTTACTGAACTCCTTCCTATCTGAAATGAAAAGAAGTGGATACATAGATTTCACTGCGTCAGGCACAGCTCTGCTTTCGTCGGCAATAATTCACCGCATGAAGTCCGAGCTTGTTCTCAGACTTGAAGAACCGCCGAAGCCTCCGGTGCCTAGACCAGATGAGCAGATCCCACCGCCTCTGCAAATTCCGATACGATATGAGTATATGTCCGCCTCCGTCGAGCAGCTTCTGACAGCTCTTGAGGAAGTTCTACAAGCCGAGAAGATAATAGCATCAAAGCAAAGTAAGCCAATAGTTCTTCCATCACAAATCTCTGAGGATTTGGATGAATTTCTCACGAACATTGATGAACGTCTGGAGGAATTCTATATGCACCTCAAGAGGTCATCTAGGAAGGCTTCCGGTATCTCATTTGTCCGTCTGACTAGGGGGCTCTCGGCTGTCGAGATGGTGAGGGATTTCATATTGCTTCTTTTTCTCGCTTGCCAAGGCAGACTTGTCCTCGTTCAGGAACAAGATTTTGGCGACATAATCATAAGGTTGCTGGAGCTGATGCCTAAGGTTGGCTCAGACTGATAAGACCACCCCCCCCAGTACCACGAACAAGGCCAAGGTCATCGAAGGAGCGCTTTATGTTTCAGGAAAACCGCTGGATCTGCAGACCCTTGGATCTGTTGCCAAGATGAGATCGGAAGCAAAAGTCAAAGAGATTGCACGATCAATCGTCGAAAGATATGGACAATCTCAGACATCTCTTCAGGTTCTTGAACTTCAAGACGGAAGATTCGTCATGCAGTTGAAACCGGAGTTTGCCAATTCGGTCAAGAAGCTCGCAACAAGAAAACTGCTCACTCCAGGTCCCTTGAAGACACTCTCATTCGTAGCCCTCAAGCAACCAGTGACACAGTCCTATGTTGTTAAGGTAAGGGGAAAGCTTGCGTATCAGCATGTGAAGCAGCTCGAAGATCTCGAGCTTATCTCTGAGTCGAAGCTGGGCCGAACCAAGGTTCTGAGAACAACACGGATATTCGCCGACTATTTCAATCTAAGTCAAGACACCCGACTGATGAAGAGGCAGCTTGAGAGGCTCTTCAAGGAATTCGCGCCAAATAAGAATGGAGAGAAAGAGGAAGATGCCTAGCAGACAGGAATCTTTCCTTCTGCCAAGTCGTTGCAGAACTCATTCATCCTACTGAGTTCATCATCCATAATGTCTTGCACCTTGGATGAAATATCTCCAAGGCTCGTAGTCGCAGGCAAAACAAGTTGTGTTGAGGCTATTGCAGGCTGATCAATCGGAACTCCGATCCTACTCAGCAGCCAGACATAGGCCTCGTCGACACCTGAAACCTCTGTGACTATTCTGTCGGCTATCCTGAAGCTCAGGAGATTGTAGATCTTGCCAACGTGACTGACAGGGTTCTTTCCAGCGGCCGCTTCTGAACTTGATGGTCTATTCAAAGAGATTATGCCGTTCGCACGGTTTCCTCTTCCCACTTCCCCACTGTCTGCCTCTTCAGCGGAGGTGCCGGTCACAGTTGTATAGATGCCTGCCAGCCCCCTTCCTCTGGCATCGAGGGTGTTCAAATTCAGGTCTATCTTCTCGAAGCCTGAGTCAGATGCAACGAAGCTCCTCAGCTCTTCGAATATCTTCTCCTTTCTCGAGAAATAGTCTGCCTCACTTTCTATGAATCTGTCAACAAATGCCATCGAGATCGTCATTTCAAGTTGATTGTTTCGTCTCAATGCCATGACCTTGATGTCTTCGCCGCTCTCGGGAAACTTCCTCTTGAAGGCTTGTGCGTTGAGATACTTCTCGGTCCTAAGCACTAGGTCCTCTGTAGGAGTGAGGGGGGCATACCCGACGGCAGCCGATGTGTCGTTTGCGCCTAAGAATCTTCCTTTTCGTTGGAAGATATCCGTCAGCTCAGCTGAGCCAGGCTTGATCTCCACTTGATATTTCACCTGCTTTTCTGGGTCAACGAATCTCAGTCTGGTCTTGAACCAGTTCTTGGCTGTCTCGATCGCTATCGTATTGACATCAATCTTATCCCTTCCTACCTCGAAGGTTGCTCGATCTCCAAAAACCATCAACATAGGTTTCTTGATGATCCCTCCCCCGAAGCGTCCTTCGGTCTGTCCCGCTACGAGGAGTCCCTTGTCGATATTGTGATGAACAATTTCTCCAAACCGTTTCTTGTATTCTCTACTCAGAGCAACGGAGATCTCGTTCATTATGGAGTCGCAAATGTAGTCTGGATGCCCCAACCCCTTTCTCTCAACGATCTCAATTCCCTGTCTCTTAAGGGGAATCTGGGTCAACTGATTAACCACGATTTTCCGCATCATATAGCCGTCTCAGAGGGGGGAACACGCTCATGATATTAATACCTTGGGGTCCAGAATATTCCTATAGGAATGGGCTGGCAGCAATCAGGCAGTCGATCCTTTGAACCGTTTCACGATTTTGGTATGATGCCATTCTTTTGCGTGATCTCAAGAAGCACATTGCCAAGACAACATTCCCGGCCAATATACCCAGTCAGTCCTCTTGATTGTTGAGGATCAAAGTAAGTCTTCTAGTGGCTTGAGGTGCTGCGGTCCGGTGGATGGGGATCAAGTCATATACCGGAGCATTCACACAATTGATGTCTATGTTGCCTAAGCTGGAAGAAATACCCAGGCGAAGAAAGAGCCTCAACCTTAGCCAAAAAGAGCTGGCTCTGTTAGCGGGAGTCAGCCAATCAATGATTGCCAAGATCGAGGCGTTGAAGATCAGTCCATCCTATGAGCGAACAAAGAGAATTTTCGATGCGCTTGAAGAGTTGGAAAGAAGGGTCGAAATGAAAGTGAAGGAACTCGCCAACAAGAAAGTCTTGGGAGTACGACGACAAGACGCTGTTTCCAGAGCCACGGAGTTGATGAGGCAATCCGGATACTCACAGCTTCCGGTCCTTGATGGTCGATTTGCAGTCGGAAGCGTGTCTGAGAAAACTATGCTCGCTCAGATTCTGAGGGTAAAGAATCTTGCTGAGCTCTCTCGAAAACGTGTGGAAGAGATCATGGATGAGCCATTTCCGCAGCTAGATGAAGAATCTCCACTTTCTGCCGTATCAACCCTGCTCCAATATAGTCCGGCTGTGATTGTTACAAAGAGAGGCAGTATCACAGGCATAATTACGAAAGCAGATCTATTGAAGGTCGTGAGAAACAGGGCATGAGCAAAGCGGGGACTTACGGCAGTCCTGCAGTATATTGCAGATATTGATTCGAAACCTGCTTTGATGGATCGGCATGAACAGGAATCCTCTCCAGCAAAGTCTTGCATATTACTCACGATGCGCAGTCCTTCATCCTCCTCCAGCTTTCGTGCCGTTTCTTCAGACCACCTACGTCTCGTATCCGATCTTTGATCGTGGAGTTGATGATCGCATCCTCCTGTATGTTACGTCCTCAATATTGGGGCAGTTATACAGTGCGGGCCTCCTCCTCCTCGCAGAAGCTCAGTTCCCTCTATCTCTAAGACCTCAGCTCCATGCTTCTTCAAACTTCTAGCGACTTCATCATTCCATTTGTAGACGATGCATTTTCGAGGCGCTAGGCATATGGCATTAGTGCCTTTCATGAATCTCTCAAAGGAATCTATCTTGATGAATTCGATCCCTCTTTTCCCGAGCCAGGGAAGCAGCCTGAGTCTCCGAGCCCTTCTTCCCTTCTCGAATAGGGTCGCAGGTTTTGCGAGCGATTCCGGGTGACCCAGAGCAAGATCCCCATCAATTGTCATGAAGGCTCCATCTAGGTGGATATTCCAGGGAGAGAGAGGCACCGCTACAATTTGGCTCAGGCACATGCCAAGAGCTGACTTCGCAAGCTGTATGACGCCATGCAGGTTCGATCTCGCTCCGACTCCGATCAGAAGAGTCTCGTCATCTAAGTAGACAAGGTCGCCCCCCTCAAGGCGTCCCTCTCCTGAAACCTGAAGCATGCATGGAATCTGCAGTTTTCTCGCTGCTTGTTCCGAAATCTCAGGCTCCGGACCTCTCACTTTAGAGGTCATTTTCATTTTGATGTATCCACTATTCGCTATTGTGATTGTATCTCTGATATACGTGAGATTAGGCTGATGACGGATGCGTATAGACGCCTCATGATTGTCCCTCAATAGTTCTTCAACAAGTAACACATCCACGCCTTCAGATTCCAACAGCCTCACGAGTTGCTCATGTTCCTCAATGAACCTTCTTCGGAAGACGGGAGTCGCGAACAGGTAACGTCCGTAGTTCTTTTCGTTCACAAGTCCAATTGATTCTCTCGGGGTATGCATCAACACTCTTCTCAACGGCCTGTACTCGGACTGAGCTCCAAACATTTCAACACCTCCACACAGATTCCTACAATACTAGTGACTTCTCTACCAATAGGGTTTGCAGTTTCAGGGGTATTCATGAGACAACTCAGTCTCTGTAGATCTGGGATTTTCTGCCGCTGAAGGATTCTCAGTGAGGGAACAGGTTGTAAAGTTGAGGAAAGATCGTGGTCTTGTTTGAACTAAGCTTTGGGGTGCTGCGTCATCGTCAACGTTGATCCGTTCACCATGACTGGACTAAAGCTCGATTATCTCCACATTGGCTCTGGGTATGACCGCCTTTCTTCCGTCTTCCAACTCTACTTCTAGGATCCTAACCGATGACTCAGATTCCACCTCTTCGAGTTCCGCTGGCAAAGAGATGATCGTGCCAATGGCCCCGAAGTAGGGCTCAGCGATTACTCTGACTGTCATGCCTGGCTGCATACCTTTGCTAATGATCGTCTTCTCTCTCTCCGGTTCTTCCTTGGAGACTGTGATCCTAGGAATGATGATCTCTGGTCTTATGACGCCGGCCCGTATCTGCGTGGCGCCGTTCAGAGCCCCCTCCATACCTTCGCAAGATTTCAAGAGTTCAAACGTCCTGCTTGACATGCGCATCTTCCCAAACCCTTCTGTGATGATCAATGTCACGACAGACTCCTCTTGTCCCGTGATCGCAACGCCAATCTCATATCCCAACAGGTCTTTCAGATCCTTGTCTTGAACCCCGCCAGACACTATGCCTCTGACTCCAATGCTGGCCGCTTTTTTCAATGCTTCTGCCGTGACAAGTGACCCTCCTATGAGAACCTTGCCTACATCCCCGGAAGTCACGAGATCTTCCGTCAAAGTGTCCTCAGGTGAGTTGGCAACTACTCTGATTTGTCCATGCGTTTCTCCGCCAATGCCAAATATTCCTTGTATTATTGCAGCGTCTGTCTCAACGACCACTCCTTCCTTCGGAATCTCTGAGACCACTTTGCCTGGAATGTACGCCTTGACTTCCACCGGCACAGGATCCTCTCGGATCGTCACCTGGCCCGTCACATCTGAGACATGCTCTATGGTTCCGTCGATAGGAGATTCAACGAATGCCTTAGACAGCCCAAAGAAGGCAACTCTCCTAGCAATGACCTCCCCTTTCCGCACAGTTTCTCCTGGCCTCTTCAACATGTATTGCCCCAACTCCTCGATGTCGTCCGCTTCTATTCCTAGGATCTGAGAGGCCCTGATAGTCTCGACATCGCCCGGCACTCTTGTTCTCGCGACTATCGTGTCAAAATCCAGAACATCATCCTTCTTGACCAGTACCTCGCCGGGTATTGGGAGTCTCCGCACCTTTTGGATTACTGTCTTCTTTTTCACTTTGAGTCCGGGGGTATATGCCAATGCCATTTCTCGGTCACCTAACCAAGAGCCTTCTCGTATCGATCGAGGGCTGCTTGCGGGTATGCGTCTATTGCCCTGAACCACTTGACAAGCTGTCTACGCCTAGTCCCATCATCCTCCGGGAGGGCAAGAGGTCTTCCCCTTCCGTCAAGCATTATTCCGACAACTCCTCCCTCAATCTTTATCTCCAGCTCCTTTCCCGGGCCCGCGCCGACATCCAAATCCGACCTTGGTTTGATCTTTGCTTCGGCGAACTGTCCTTCTCCCAACGGTGTCAATCTAATCTCGCCCTGCTTGATCTCCTCAGTACGACTACTGCCGTCAGGCAGATCCAGTTCGACCGTTGCCGTTATGCTCTCCTCTGTTTCCTCTGATCCCTTCGTTGCTATGCACGTTCCGATCCGAACCAGGCAGTCTTTCTCAAAGATCTCCATGGCGGCCTGAGCATGAACAGTTGACAGGACTCCTAGATGAGGCATCATGAAGACACTGTCCTGCGCCAGTTTCGTGACTCCCTCTGGCTGAAATGCGTCGGTGAGTATCAGGGCCGTCTGGGCTCTTCTTGGTGCGTGAGATAGCAGGCCTCCTGTTCCTGCAATTATGTTGATCCTCATCATATCTATGTAGGACTCTTCTTCCATAGATTGCTCAAATAGGTCACTCACGTCGCGCTGCCTCTGAACTCCGCGGAGGCCTCTGGCTAAGGATTTGTGATGAGCAAACCCTAACCGAAGCGCCTCTCTTGCAACTGCATGCTCCAACACAAGTGCGTCAATCAACTGCGGAATGATTGTAGGCCTAATCATCTTGTTCCTGAGGCGGTTTCTAACGACGACCTCGTCCATCTCGAAAGGAAGCCAACGCATAATGTTCTTGATGCCCGTTTCCTTCAGGACATTGCATATGCTGTAGCTCATGCCCAGATTCGCGCTGACCGTCCTCACGAACTTCCTATCGTATACACTGTACACGTTTGTTGTGGCTCCGCCGAGACCGACCCCTATCACATTGACGTCTCTCATCTCCGCCAGAGTCCGAAACATCTTTCCCTCCCCCGCAGGAGTAGGCATTATCGGGACAGAAGTCCATTTCATGAGTCGGTCATATCCCGGGGCATGCGACATAACATGCTCCATGAAGAGTTCGTGAATTGCGTCTCGAGCGGGCTCCGGATTCTCCTGTGAAAGAGCTGGACGAATGTTGTCCACGATCTTCAGTGCGAACTTGGTGCTCAATATCTTCCTGGCCTGTTCTCTGGCTTCCTTATTCCCTGCGTAGACTATGGGAAGATCATAGCCCGCACCGAGTCTAGCCTTGGGTTCAGCCGTGGCGATGAGCTCAGCTATGCCAAGTACGTGTCGCACTGTTCCTCCGTCGGTTCCTCCCGAGATGAGGATCATGTCCGGCCTCAGACGACGTATTCTGTCAATCTTCTGGTAAGTCCGCCTGCCATCATCCACAGAAATTACGTCCATGACTATGGAGCCTGCTCCTAGTGCGGCACGTTCCGCGCTTTCCGCAGTCATGCTCTTGATGACCCCGGTCACCATCATCTGTAATCCCCCGCCCGCGCTGCTTGTAGTAACATAAAGATCCGTTCCAGCACTTCCTTGCGATGGCACGATAATCCCCTCATCTGACAGAAGCTTGTGTCCCGTCAGTTCTTCAACTTCTCTCACCGCATTTCGTACACCCAATGTCACGTCTTCATAGGGCGCCTCGACTGTCGTAGGCGCCTCGCCGCTTGCGACAAAACGATATTCCTTCCCGAGTTTTCTGAAGAATCTCGCTTTGCTTGTCGTGCTTCCACAGTCCGTCGCAAGAATGATGTTGATCTTGTCGAGGTCAAATGCGGGTGTCTGGCTCATTTCATTCATCACACTATTGGAACCCAATCGTGATATATTGCTGCCCGCATAATTCAGCGCTGAGGATTTAAGATTTGCACAGAGGTAGGCCGAGTTTCGGGTTATTCTTCGCTACTGCTGCACTTGCAAACATACCCTTCTGGATCTACACTGGTGTGATCGGGTTCCTGGGGCTTCAAGGGAATATGTATGTCGTTTTGATGTTTGTGACCGTTCTGGCAGGAGGCATCATGGGAGGGAGATTTCTTTCCAGTCGCCTGAGAGACCGATCATGGGCGATTGGTCTCAAGGCAGCTGCCCTTGCCTCAATTGTCAACATATTCTTCGGAGTTGGCACCTTCTCAATCGACTACATACACGTGCTTATGCTGATACTATTCGGATTCGCCATCGGAGGCCCCATCGGATCTATGCTCTACTCGCGAGAGCAACGTTCAGAAGAAGCTCGAGACTCCAGATCACAATAGCGATACAGCTACCTTACCGCCTCAATCCCCAATTCCCTTGATCTTAGGCTGATCTTGGCCCTGTGTTCCTCAATTCTCTGCACGTATGAACCAACCGCATCAACATTCTTCTTCAGGCATTGAAGATGAAACTCTGAAAGTCTGCCGTCAACCGTCGCCAGTCCCTGATGAAAATTGCCACCCAAGGCAGATGCATTCACACATGTTGGTGAACACGGAATAAAGTCCTTTGAGAAATACGCGTAGACGTCGGGTTCGAGGCCCAAGGCTCTAATGTCAGAAATCTGAGCTGCTGCCCTTTGCTCAGCACTCGGTTTTTCCTGTTCTCTCCCCTCTATGTATGCCTTCACACAGCAGGCCGGGTAGGCGAGTAGCCCGCCGATTTCAGTGAGGTACTCGGGGTAGAGTTCCTCTGGGTAAGCCGCTATCGATCTGGGGGTTGATTGGCCTGCGTGTCTCAGGAACTCTTCTCGAAACCTCAGTCTTTTCCTCATCAGGTTCTCAAGCCTGAGCTTCATGTCTTTCTCTTTGTATATGAAAAGCTCCCTCACTGTAGGCCGGATCTCTACTTCAAACACTTCAAGCCTCAACCGGTTGATCCAGGAGATGTGGCTGTTGTACGATAGAGAGCTTCTGATCTCTGCCAGGGAAATCTTTCGCATCTTCTCTTTGACACTCCGGATCATCTTCATCTTCCTTATCACATCTCTCTCATGTGCCAGTTGCTTGAAGTCCTCAATGCAGGCGTCATCGATTCGTCTTGAAATGTCTTCCGCGTCTGGCCACTCTGCTGGAATTGTCACAAGAGAGCATCTGCGCAAGCCGGTTGCGACCGTTAGATAGTATTCAAGAAGCATCTGAGGCCATAATGTCTTCTCGCGTAACAGATCTGTTACAACTGCTTGGGCATCGGATATCATTGAGTATCAGATAAATCTCACAGGCACGCGCTAATATTCCTTCCGTGATCTGTCCTCTGCTGCATCAGCTCCGCTGCCCCAAGAAAGATGAAAGAAAAAGGGAAGTTACTGGCGCAGATCGCACTAGCGCCAGGGAATTATCCCGAAGACTTTGAGAATCTCCTCGACTCTGCCTGAAAGCATTGCCATTCTGAAGAGTATTGTGTTTCCGAAGTATGATCCGAGCGCTAGCATGATCATGTACCTTCCGATTTTCGTCGGAATTGCCATGAACCCTGTGTGTTCCCTTGTGAATATGAAGTAGCTTGTTGATGTCAGGAACGCTATGAGGGAGAAAAAGAAATTGAACCAGTCGATGGGTTGAGGTGCCTTGGGAAGTGTTATTGCGGTCAGGACTTGGGCGACCATCTGTGCGTGTACGGCGCCTCTCATTGCGAGACCTGTGCCTACGCCGACAACGAATGCGAGTGGATATCTGCTTATCCATCTCACCTGCCTGAAGGGCAAGGTGAATAGCAGTAGCCCGAGGATTATCGGAATCACGTATGATATGTCGCCTTTTGACAGAGGCAGGAACGCGTTGTTCGTCAGGGTCTGTGAGGCCACTACTACCGAGATTGCTAGGGAGGTCGATATGTAGGTATGTTCAGTGAACCTGTAGGCTAAGTTTTCCTTGTACAGCACGTAGCTGTAGACCATGAGTGTCAGTATTACCGAGGCCCAAGCTCCGGAGAGGATCAAGGGGTCTGTTGGATATGGCATTACTTCTTCCTCCGCGTTGCTATATAACCCACGTTTGCGAGCGCTATGGCTATGATGAAGAGTAGGTGTGAGATGTTGATGGCGTCCATTCTCACGGTTCCGTCTCCAAGTCTTCCTATCAGTTTCTCGTATTCAG
>CAZGRO010000003.1:49428-51265 GCA_964528315.1 uncultured Candidatus Bathyarchaeia archaeon | reverse complement strand
GTGGGCCGGATCGGATTTGAACCGATGACCTTCGGCGTGTAAGGCCGACGTTCTAACCAGCTGAACTACCGGCCCAAGCGAATCCTGTTTCGGGTCTCTGTCGGATGTTTGTTCTATGGTTGTTATATATCTTCACAGCACGTTCCGACCATCTGAAACGCCCAATACTACCAGGGAACCGGAGGATGCGTATGAGACACGTATGAAAAGGGCGCGTCTAGGCTCACACCAAGTGATAGCAGGTGCGTCTTTCAATCAAGTATTCGAATAGGCTGTTCCGTGACTTCCTTTATGGATTTCTCTAGACCTTGTTTCAGTTGGGCATGTCTCTTTGATAGCTCTTCCTTCCGTGCCTGAGCGGTGGACAAAGTGCGGTCGAGTCTTCCGATGTTCTCTTCGGCCAATTTCTGCTTGGACTCTATTTCTTGACGTCTGAGAAGGACCAATCTCACCTCATCGGATTGAGCCATCTTCTCATAGGTATTGTTTGCTTCAAGGTATTTCTGTTTGAGTTGCTCCAAATTGGTCTTTTCTTTGACCTGCAGGATGCTCTTTAGAGCCGACCGAACTCGTGTGTCCTTCAAGTCGATAACATTGCTCTCCAGCATAGTTCTGAGTCCATCCAGTGCCGACTCTAATTCTCCGTAGTCTATGTTTGATTTGCACAATTTGCCAACAGGGTCTGTGACGTAATCTGAGAGGCTCACAGCCGCTGTCGGATTGAGCTTCTGCCTCTCTCGTTCCGGCAGTTTCAGAAGCTTCTCGACAGGCTTCTCGAGAGGACGAAATAGGCTGACTATGTCTGATTTCGCCTTGTCGACTTCTGATTCCAGTTTTGAAAGCTCCGCCAGTTTCTCTGAGGTAATCAGCTGCTTCTTCTCTTCGATCAGTCTTTCGCATGCAGCCCGGGTGTTCTCTTTCTCAGTTTGAAGCTTCTGAATCTCGTCTTCGATTCGGCTGAGTTCTGCTGAAGCAGTCTTGAGTGTCTCTGCGTCTCTTAGCAGAACCTCATACTTCCTGACAGTCATATACTTTCGATCCAAATGCTCCTCCAGCATCTTTCCGTAGGTGCGGATCTCTGTCAGGCTGACCTCTATTCTTCTTACAGTTTCCTTGTATCTCGGATCGAGCTTTCTTATCCAGATTGATCCTGCGTAGATTAGTCCTCCGTGGAACCTTCGGAGGCTGCTGAGGAAGTCTGACAATGTCTCGTAAGAGATTGGCTCCGGATCCTTGACCCCGTCCACAAGTCCCATTATTCTTATGCCAAAATTCCTTGCAATGTCGGTCTTCTGGGTCTCCGATGAGGTTGTGGTTGAGGAGGACTCTTCGGATAAAGCTGTTGCGTGCTTCCTGATGTTGTTCAGGGCGTCGGTTGATCGGGAGACTAGGAATGATGCTCGCTCTCGTATTGGCTTAACCTCTTTGGCGATTAAGGATTCAAGCCATTGAGTGAGCTCATCGCTCTTGACTTCGCTTAGTTGATTCTTCTCCAAGATCTTGGCACGCTATACAGTGAATCATCAATCGTCTGGTTTGTCTTTGAGTAGGTCTACAGACAGGTCATATAAATGATCGGCCCCTCGTACTGGAGACACACCAAGCTCTGGAAGTGGAAAGCTCTGGGAACCATTTCTGAGCATCACGATGCTTCTTCGGGCTGCTTGGTCTTGCGCCTCGTTTCTTCTGGATGCTCTCTGTCGGGATGGAAGACGAAGAGCTTGGCTGCTTCCAGCTGTGACCCTAGTCTTCGCACGAGTCCTTGACCGTCGGTTCCAAGTTTGCAGATCAAGCTATGGGTGCCGAGTGAGAGGCTCTCCACGCCCGCGATATCTCT
>CAZGRO010000003.1:0-49328 GCA_964528315.1 uncultured Candidatus Bathyarchaeia archaeon | reverse complement strand
TGCAGATCAAGCTATGGGTGCCGAGTGAGAGGCTCTCCACGCCCGCGATATCTCTCTCAAGCGCAGCCTTTCTCACCGCGTTTGAGACCTCTGATGCTGTGCTATTCTGGATAATGATTCGGTCGAATGGGAGCCGTTTCCATTCTTCAAGCACATCCCTTTGACGATCGGATAACTCGACCTGTGCCTCTTGACCAGCTTCGTCGCAGGAGACTACCCGTATCTCCAACGGAAAGTCTTCAAAAAAACCGAATCTCGAAATCATCTTGTGGAGCGGAACCAAAGCGCCATCAAAAAGCTGCGCACTCAACCTTTCCGCTCTTAGAACGCCACGAAAAGACGCGGAGTCTTCCAGTCCAACATCCACCGTTACAAGGTCTTTCTGCTCTAAGGCTTTTTCTATGAAGCTTTTCTGCACCGGTCGGTTTCTCAGGTCGCGGATGTTCTTCGGGGCGAAACCGAACGATTTTCTGAGAATCTCAGCGACTGCTTCTTCGTCTTCACCTGAGACCTGAACCGTTGGCATACGTCGGTCTGTTAAGCCGAGAATCTCGAACTCTACCACAAGCCCGGAAGTGACTTCGCTGAGTCTCTTTTCCAGTTCAGATATGAACCTTCTATCTCTTTCCCGCGGAATCTTCTCCAACAGTGTCAGCTTCACTGACTGTGCCTCCTGCCATCTGCGTAATCTCGCGATGCAGGTCTCGAAAGCGAGTTATCCCAGGATGCTTCCAGCCCAAGTCTTCAGCAAAGGCGTTCAAGGCTTCTTCAAAGGAAATTCGCGTATTTCCGCTAACTAGTTTGTCTGCGTAGCACACGACCTTCTCTTCAATAGTTGCAGGAGTGTAGTCATTGGGAGGCAGGCCTATCACGGAGGCCTCTTCACGCGGTATCCCTGCTCCCACATGGTTTCGTACAAGTCGAACCAATTGCTCTGGATAACCAAGTCTCTCAAGAATCTCTGCTCCTTCAGCACCATGAGTTATCCCGTGAGTCTTGGACCTTCCGATGTCATGAAGAAGAGCTCCGATCTCGACCAGGCGAAGATTCACTTTATGCCGGTGATTGACTAAGGAAGCGATCTCCATAGCGACCTTTGTGACTAGAAGGCTGTGACTGAGGACGCTTTCATCGCATCCAGCTTCTTTAAGAATCTTCAGACTCTTTGTTCTTGAAGGGAGACTACTCACGTTATCTGTTCTTGCAGGGGGGTGTTTCTCCGATTTAGGCGTGTTCATGGGTCTTCGGTCTCCTAGCCGAGTGGATCAGCCCGGTCCCATTGCTCGTTCTGGCGGATTCTTGTTGTCGGAGTTGGCGGTATTTGGGTTTTTGTCTATTTGCAGCCGTGCAGGTTAAAGAGGAGGATGGTCACTACATGTGGTGGTTGAGTTGAGAGTCCTTACCCTGGATGTTTCGCGGGGAGCGAGAGGAAGGCCAGGCAAACCATGGCATTCTCTCCCTAACCGGAACTCATTCGCCTATCTGGTCAGACTCTCAAAGAAACACGAAATCGAAACATCCGGGCTCTTCAACCACATCGTCGATGCGTGGCTCAAAGGGAAATCCTCCTTCGGAGACATATCTGTCACGAGGCGTCAGATAACTGAAGATCATGGAGTCTTCCTGATAACACGCGACGGGCAGATCATGACCCAACTTAGGCTAACATCAGAAATGCTCAGATTACTGAAAGAGACAGAGCTCGATCATTTTCAGTTTGTGGGATATGCCTCCACCAAATCCAGTCTCCCTGAACCCGAGGACCTAGCGATCAAAGACTTGTGCTTTCGAACCCGGCGGTTCAATCTTGAGGCAACGATCGTTGAGAAGTCCACTCCCAGAACTGTTCTGTCGAGATCGGGAAAGGAGCTTCTTCTTTCCACGGCAACAATCAAGGATGAAAGCGGAACGACTACGCTTTCTCTCTGGAATGATCACATAGACACGTTTTCGGTCGGCGACATAATACGCATTGAAAACGCGCTCGTGAAGAGATTTCATGGGGAACTACGAATAGCAATTGACAAACATGCGAGACTGCGAACTATCCAGAGAGAAAGCCCGGACAAATCGCAATCGATCAAGGAACTTAACCAAGAGAAGATGACCCGCTCAAGTGAGGACCTAGCGCACGCGCCACTTCCTGTTTCAAGAAAACAAGATCAGTGAGGACGCGTACCCTCTCACTTCCGCATAGCCTACCTGATTCTGACAAGCCGTAGCGTGTTAAGCAGTACAAGCATCGTTAACCCGTCGTCTCCGGCAGCCACTGCAAACCATAGAGGAATGAAACCTAGGAACCCCAGTACGCCTAGCATCAGCTTAACTCCTAGTGAGGCAGCTATGTTCTGCTTCGAGACCTTCACAGCGACCTCGCTCAACTTCAGGAGATATGGTATCATGGCCAGCTCATCTTTCACAAGCACAACATCAGCGGACTCCAACGCAACATCAATTCCTCCCCCTCCCATCGCTATGCCAACATCCGATGCTGCCAGCGCCGGGGCATCATTCACCCCATCGCCCACCATCGCCACCAACCCGTGCCGAGCTTTGATGTTGTCCATAATGCGCAGCTTGTCTTCAGGAAGCAACTCTGCATACACCTCATCCATTCCGAGCCTGCTTGCGATATCTTCTGCAATACTGCCTCTGTCACCTGTCAGCATCGCAGTGTGGATCTTGCTTTCCTTCAAGAATTTGATTGCCTGAATCGCGTCCCTTCTAACATCGTCCGCAAGACAGAAGGCCGACATAATAGAATCGTTAACTGAAACGAATACGCAGGTGTGCTTATCGTGGAACGTTTCAACCAAATCTTGCTGATTCGAACCGTATTCTTTCATAAGTTCCCTGTTGCCCACAGCAACCTTCATTCCTTCAACCGTGCCCACCATGCCTTTTCCAGGAATTTCTTGGAGATCACGAACCTGTAGCCTTCTGAAATCCGATCCTTCGTCTGACGCCGCTTTTACAATGGCGTCAGCCATCGGATGATTCGAATACTGTTCTAGCGCTGCTACAAGGCCTAGAAGATTCTTGTCAAAGCTTGCGAACGTGCTTGCCTCGAACACTGTTGGTTTGCCCAGAGTCAAGGTGCCTGTCTTATCGAAAACAACGGCCTTTACCTGGGCCATCTTCTCGACATATGCCCCACCTTTCACAATCACGCCTTTTCTGGCTGCTACAGTTATCGCTGTGAAAACGGTCGCTGGGACTGACACGAGGAACGCGCTCGGACAGGAAATGACGAGGAATATCAGTGACCGGTATAACCAAGTATCAGCGGCTCCTCCTAGGATTCTTGGCGCGAGGAAGGCTGTGAGCACAGCAAGAAGAATTACTATTGGAACGTAGACGCGAGCGAACCTGTCGACAAGTCTCTCAATGGACGCTTTCCTCTTCCTCGACGCCATTACGAGTTGGACAATCCTCGACACCAGCGTGTGTTCGACACTCTTCGTGACCGATACTCTTAACAGACCACCCGTGTTCAAGGTCCCTGCATAGATGATGTCGTTCTCCCTCTTCAGCACTGGAACAGATTCCCCGGTCACAACTGATTGATCGACGTAAGAGGATCCTTCAACCACCCTGCCGTCCAACGGCATCCTCTCCCCAGGCCTCACAACCATAGTCATCCCAGAAGCGACCTCTTTCACGGCCACAGTCTTCTCAACGCCACCCTCTATGATTCTTGCCACATCAGGCATGTATTCTGAAAGCTTCTCGATCGTCTTTCTCGCCCTGTCCTCGATGTAATGTTCGAAGTGTTCAGCCAATGAGTAGAGCAGCAACACTGTAACCGCTTCGAAGTGGTAATGCAGGTATACTGCGCCTAGCGCTGCCATAGCCATCAAAACTTCAACCGAGAATCTCCTTTCAAAGATGAGCTCTCTCAACCCAAGGATCCCGACGTATCCGCCTATGACAAGGGCGGCCGCGTGGTAGATTATTGCCGAAATCGTTGCGGGCTCGTTCAACAACGGTATGTTGATCTCCAGCGGGACACCTCCGGCAATACCGTCCAAGAGAAGACACACACCGATTGCGAGTGCCAACACTGCGACTAGGTAAGGCCACGGCTCTGCATGCTTTTCACGGTCTGCCTCATCCAAGACCTGCTCACCACGTTCCATCAAAGGCATCGCCATGTTTGACATGAAGCGCTCTACATGCGCAACAAGTCTTCATATTAACATGACGCTGAGAAATGCGCCGCGCCCGCTACTCACGTAGTTCATCTTCGAGCTTCTTGATCAGCTCTGAGAGCTTCTCAACTATCTTGGTATTCTCCACGCCGGTGACGTGGCCTCCGCATTTGGGACAGCGGAACGCTGTCTCCATAGCCTCCTCAAAGGTCATCCTGACTTCAGAACATTTTCTGCACACGTAGAAGCTGTGGCCGCGTTCATGCTCTAGACGTGACTTCAGCTTCTCAAGAGTTCGTCTTTTTCGACTCCTTATGAACGCGTCAAGCTGATCTGGTTGGAGTCGCCAATAGAATGTGTACCAGCCAGTCGTCTCGTTCCGAACCCTTGTTGAGGAGACCAGGGCGTGATCGTAGAGCTTGTACAAGATCTTTCTAACGGTGTTCAGCCTAATACCTGTCTCAGCTGCTATCACGTCATCAGTGGCCTCTTTCTGCCTCTGAAGAACCTCAACAACTTTGACGGCCTCGTCTCCACCGAAGAACCTAGCCACCTTTGTAAGTTCTTCATCCATGAAAGCCATTGTCGGCCCAGTCACCCAGCCAAACGCGTTTATAAATACAATATATCTTTACGAAGATTAATGCCTTTACACTCATCAGTCAGACAGAGCCGACGAAAGAGACGCAGGTTCCAACTTGTTGAGGCTTTTTCCTCGCCGGCAAGGATGCACTTTGATTCTTGCGTTCTCAAACTCCTTCAACAGCTCGCGTCCTTCAAACAATCGGTCAAGGAAGATGGCGAGTGCAGCCACCTCGGAGTGGGGCTGCCCCCCAACCGAGACATTGTAGTCGGAGAACCTCTCTGAGTAGAGCTCACCGGGAACCTTCTGACTTCCAACAATCACCATGATGTCTTGTTCCGAGGCCCGGATCTCTGAGACAAGATCCATGTCAGTAATACTTTCGCCATACATCGTCAAGTGAACCACTAGGCCTCTGTTCGTTTTCCATTCAGCTATGGCCTTCCTCCAAGGAACACCCATCTCGAAACTGAAGGTTCCACCCCAGTCCGCGACCACTCTTTCGACATTCTCTTTGATGCTCTTGTCTTCTATATCGGCGAGAATGAAGCCTGATGCGCCGAAAGCACGCGCGGTGAGGGCAACATGGGTGGTCACTCGGAAATCTCTGGGCCTATGCCCCCACCTAAGTACAACAGCTTTCAAAATTGAACCGCTTCACGTAAGCTCCTTCTCGTCCTTGCGTTTCACCTTGACTATGTCGCCCAGAGTCAGATTCGCGGATCGCGGTGGGGGCGTCGCCACTGGGGCTTCCACGCTTGGCACGAGGAGTTCGATTCTGAGAAAATGCTCCAATTCACTGCACAGCTTCATGTTCGGGGTCATCTTTCCAGATTCAATCTTCTGTATGATTGACAGCTTCTCCTTCACCCTTGTTGCCAAATCCTCTTGAGTAAGTCCAATTTTCTCTCTTGCTCTACGTATTCTAGCTGCGTACTCCTCAGTAACCTCAAGTTCGCCAAGAGCTTCTCGTGAAATCGGCTGGGTTGCGCGAGCGCGTGCGCCTGGACGAGCAGCCGGTCGTGCGACATGAACTGGTGGACTGAGGCGTGGCTTGGGAGGCTCAATGTAGGGTTTTCCTAGCCTGCCACACCGCGGACAGGTGACCACAATTGCTCCTTCTATAATCACCCTCAGAGGCCTTCCCCGTATCTCTTCCCCGCATATGTCGCAGCTCAAATTCCAAACCTATCTATAATGGCGAGGTAGGTGTATTTGGTCTTGATGAATTTGTGCACTCAGGATACGGGTCCTGCTCTGAGCATGTTCCGATGGCTATTTGAGCTGCAACAGATTCGCGATGTTGGCTTTCTGGTCGATTCTTGGGACGATTGCGCCTGAACTTGATGTTATGAGAGTTGTGACTCCGGGTCCATGTCCCGCTATTACGCAGTCGCTGTGCGCCACTATGCCTATTGACACAGCCCCCTGCTTGTATATTCTGCCAAAGCTGTGATCTGCATCCATTATGGCAACAAGATCTCCCAACCTTACGTCTTCTAGGCCACACTTCTTCTTCGTCGCCTCATCGAACAACGTAATATCGTAGTCACCTGAGTACACTTGACTTGCTCCTAACCCAGATCCCATAACAGACGCTGGCACTATATGCGTAACGGGCACCTCAAGCTTGCCGTCAACAATCCTCGGACTCATGGCCTCAAGAAACCTCGGATCGGTATTCATGATCTTCACTTCGGGAAGATCAACCAGCTTCAGTCCCACGCCGAAGGCTCTGATCAGAATCTTGTCCTGCAACATCAGCTTCTCCAAGGTTTCAGGCGGAAAATCAACTAGGACATGCTCGATCCCGCCGTGCTTCCCGGTAACCGTTCCCTTCGAACCTTTCGCATCACCACTCGCCACAACAGCTTCATTTCCCACGCATGAATAGATGTTTAGGGCTGCGTTAGGTCCTTCTGGGAAACGCTTGTCATCTTCTTTGTTCTCGACGCTTACTCCAGGTTCTACATGATCTGCTTCCCAGCCTGAGGCCAAATCCCCCACTCGGACATTGTATGTTATCCCGCCTACACCAGGAAGAACGACCGGTCTACCATCCGCCGTGACTTTGTAGGCTGCTCTAGCGATCACAGGGCTGACAACTTCACCCATGACAGATATTCTAACCAATCTATCAGCATTGGTGCGTACCTTCACAACCATCAACCTCAAAGCCGTGTATAGCTATCGGATCACAATTTCACAGTTTCGATTGGACCATCCAAAAGGATGCGGGAGGCTAGGCTTCGGTCACACCGTGCCTTACCTTGACAGCAACTCCGCGCTTAAAGGAAAGCATCTCCTCACCGCTAAGGAAGGCTCTCCCGGTCGCTAGCAGCTTCCTCTCCTCATTTATGACGATAACCTCCTCTTCTGGGCGGATGGTGAGGCTGGCACGTTTGACGTGTTTAGCGAAGACGTTTCTTCCTTGCTTGATAAAGTCTGAGATGTCGCTTTGGACAGTGACGATGTTCTTGAAGCGTCTGCTTCTCAGAAGCAGATGCGCACCTGCAATTGAAAGCGCAAACATTCCGTCATTGGCGCGCAGGGTGGCGAGAAGTGTTCCGTCACGGTATAGATGCCTCATACGTCCCGTGTTCGGGGAGTGAACGACCATTGTGTCTCTTTTGAAGAGAACTTCTCCGGTTCCTTTGCCGAGCTGATAGCTCGCCACCCCTCTAAGCTTGTGGAGCTCAGTCTGTGTAGCCTTCCTCATAGCGCTTCTTCTGCCTGACGAGGCCTCTGTCAACAGCAACTTTCTCCGTCACAGCTCAAACTCGCTTGGCTTATAGCAGGGAAGGCTAAATCAGTTTGGCTAAGATCTAAAAGCCTTCCCTGTACAGTACCATCTAGGGTTGGAAGATGGCGGGAAAGAGGCTCCCAATTGCCGAAGACATCAAGAAACTGAAGTTTGTTACCGATCCGCAGTTTTCTCCAGACGGAAGAAGCATTCTCTTCGTCGTAACCCAGGCAATAGACGAAGGCAAGAATGGGGACTACTCAAGCAACATCTGGAGGATCTCCAGAGGCAGACTGCGACAGCTGACCTTCAGAGAGGGAAGGAACACCAGTCCACGTTGGTCTCCTGACGGGAAGACATTCCTATTCGTATCATCAAGAAAGACTGAGGACAAGAGCTACACGCGGCTGATGACGATGCCGTCTGACGGAGGAGAAGCAAGAACCATCCTGGAACTGGAGAAGGGAAAGATTGAGGGGAAGATCAATGATCCGAAGTGGACGCCTGATGGTAATAGGATTCTATTTCTTTCAGATATGAAGAAACGAGAGAAGAACGAAAGCGACACCAAGATCATAAAACGCATTGTCTACAGACTCAACGGCGAAGGATACTTCCACGATAAGAGAACGCATCTCTACTCGATCAAGAGAAAGGGAGGGATGCCTGCCCAGTTGACGAGAGGAGAGTTCGATGTGGAAGGCTGTTCCATATCCAGAGACGGGAGCAAAGTAGCCTTCATCGCCAATATGACGGATGAGGCGGATTACACGTTTGTACGAGACATCCACACGATGCCCGTCACAGGAGGAGAGCCGAGCAAGATCACGGAAAGCCAAGGCCCAATTGGGGCCTTGAGCTGGTCTCCAGATGGGAAGCAGATAGCCTACCGGGGACACAATCTCCGCAGAAGACTGGCAACAAACATGGGGATATGGACTGTGCCATCTGCAGGAGGGGCTTCGGTTGAGTTGACAAAGAAGCTCGACAGGGGTGTTGGAAACCATCTGGGCTCAGATTCGCGGATGAACACGCCTGACCCCAGCCCCGTATGGAGCCCTGACGGCAAATCGCTCTTCTTTCTAGCTACAGACGGCGGAACATGCCAAATCTATGCTGTGGATGCTGAAGGCAGCGCGGTCAGACCTGTCACGCAAGGCGAAAGAGGTATCGAAGGGTTCAGTTTCTCCAAGGATGGAAAAACCCTGGCCTACACCTCCATGACGGCACTGAGCCTTGCCGAACTGTATATAAAGGATGAAGAAGGCGAGAAGAAGGTCACGAGCTTCAATGATGATTTCCTTTCAGGACTTGAACTCTCTACGCCAGAGAGGTTCTCGTTCAAGGCCACCGACCACGTGGAAGTTGAAGGATGGATCATGAAGCCTCAACGCGGCGGAAGTGGACCTCTCCCCACCGTAGTGGAGATTCATGGAGGACCCAGAACAGCCTATGGGCACTGCTTCATGCTGGAGTTCCAGTTGCTAACTGCTGCAGGGCATACGGTTGTTTTCACAAACCCGAGAGGAAGCACAGGCTACGGCGAAGACTTCGCAGCCAAAATCCCTACGAACTATGGCGACAGAGACTACAAGGACATTATGGAGGCAGTAGACCATGTTGTCAAGGCCGGAATTGCAGATGAACGCCGACTCGGCGTTACCGGCGGATCCTACGGAGGATACATGACGAACTGGGTAGTTGGGCATACAGACAGGTTTAAGGCCGCGGTGACGCAGCGGTCGATAAGCAACTGGTACAGCTTCTTCGGAACCAGCGACATAGGCTACTACTTCGCGGAGGAGGAAGTTGGAGGCGTTCCGTGGGACAACCTTCAACACTACAAAGAGGAGTCTCCCATAACTTATGTCGAGAACATCAAGACTCCTCTGCTCGTTATTCACTCTGACGAGGACTATCGCTGTCCAATTGAGCAAGGGGAACAGCTTTTTGTGGCGCTCAAGAAGCTTCGCAAGGAAACCATGATGGTGCGTTTTCCTGGAGAGAATCACGAACTTTCACGAAGCGGAAAACCTAGACACAGAATAGAGAGGCTCAACCACATAGTCAACTGGTTCAAGAAGTACCTGTAGACAGAGACACTGACTCGCCTCTGATTTTCAGTCGCATTCATTAGTGGGATACCACAAACTGGACAATTGCGAGAGGAATTCGAGAAATGGCGTACAAAGCATTGCGAGCTGCGAGAGGAGGCATACCTGGAGGGAGAGACGCCATGAGAATGATGGAGAAGATGGGTATGCAGGTCAGCGAGATCGAGGGAGCGAAGGAAGTAATCATCACAACAGGAAACAAGAGGATCATTATTGAAGACCCGAATGTGTCTGCTGTCGCACTTCAAGGCCAACAGATCTATCAGATTATGGGAGGAAAGCAGAGGGAGGAGCCCCTCGTCCAGCCTGATGTGGCGTCCGAAGAGGATGTGAAACTGGTTTCAGAGCAGGCAGGCGTGACTATCGAGGAAGCCAAGGCAGCGCTGAAAGCTGCTGAAGGAGACTTGGCAAAAGCAATAGTAGAACTGAAAAGGAACGCGGCTGCTACGAGCTAGGCCTAGGCCAGCGCAGATTGAGAGCTACTTTCTTGTCTCTATTATGCTAAGGATTTGATTGACTATCCTCTCCGGCGGAACCGCGGCTTCAGTGTTGCGCACATTCTCAATTAGGCCTTTTCTCTTGTAGTAGTCTATCAAGGGCTGGGTTTGCCTTCTGTATGTGTTTAGGCGTTCCTTAATGACTTCGGGCTTATCGTCGTCTCGAGTGTATAGTTGCCCACCGCAGCTGTCGCAGACTCCTTCTGCTTTCGGCTTCAGGAATTTGCTGTTGTATATGGCGCCACAGTTCTTGCAGGTTAGTCTCGTTGAGAGTCTCTCGATCATCACCTCGTCAGGAACGTCCAAGTTTATGACGACTTTGATCTCGGTTATCTTCTCAAGAGCTTCGGCCTGTGGGATTGTCCTGGGGAAGCCGTCTAGAATGTATCCTGTCGCACAGTCAGGCTGCGAGATTCTTCTCTTCAACAATCCAACAACTATGTCATCCGGGACCAGCTCTCCACGTCTAGTATAGGCTTCAATTTGCTTTCCAGTCTCACTCCTTTCTTTGATCTCCTGTCTGATCAGATCTCCAGTCGATATGTGAGGAAGCTTTAGTATCGCAAACAATCTGGACGCATATGTTCCCTTGCCCGAGCCCGGTGGTCCAAACATCACCAAGTTCAAATCTGATCGGCAACCCTCCTCATTGTGTGTCCCTATGCCACTATAGCCGAAACTTAAGCATTCTCAAATCTGGCCCATACCTGAGGGCAGTACCACGGACAGAGAACAAGACTTGATGTCTGATTTCTCTTGTGGACCTGCCGAACAGGATAAATAGCCTCCTGCAGTCATTGATTGGGGAATCGTTAGCGAATGCCTCAGTATTCAGGCTACGGCTTCAGAGAAATAGAGAAGGTAATGAGACGAGAAGTAGTCACGGTCCGACGCAATGACGACATCAGGCATGCTGCCAACCTTATGATCGAACACCGAACAGGGGCAGTAGTGGTTGTTGAAGGCGACCTACCTGTCGGCATTCTAACAGAACGAGACTTCGTCTTAGTGACATCCCGTGGACAGACGCCAGACACCAAGGTAAAGGACGTGATGACGAGCCCAACCATCACATGCGAAGTGGAAAAGAAAGTTGCGGATGCTCTTGTCGACATGACGATTGGACATGTGGATCATCTTCCTGTGACGAGGTACGGGCGGTTGGTTGGAATAGTCTCGCTGCGAGACCTCGTGGGACCTGCTGCCGCATGAATCGTTACTGCGATTAGACAATTTAATTAGAGACGAGAGCGTCATAGCCGAAGACGCTAGACGAGATATGCTAAAGAAAATGAGATGAACGGGATGTCTTCCAAAAGCACTAACCCTCAGTTGAGGAACACGGTGGCCGAACTCAGGAGACTGTCAAGAAAGAACAAAGTCGAAATATGGGAGGCCGTGGCCAAGCTGTTGACCAAATCCAAGAGGTCAAGAATATCGATCAATGTTGGGCAGATCGAGAGGCACACCTCAAAGGGAGATATTGTCGCGGTCCCAGGAACGGTTCTAGGATCAGGAATGATTGAGAACAAGGTTACCGTTGGAGCGCAAAAGTTCACTGATCAAGCCAAAAGGAAAGTTGAGAAAGCGGGGGGGCAATGCCTCTCCCTTGTGGAGTTGGCTGAGAAGCATCCAAAAGGTTCCGGAATCAAGATTCTAGGCTAGCCCGCGAGCAGGTTCATGGAGCACGGCAAACAGGATTATGCAGTATCCGTCTTGTCGACCCAAGCAAACTTTCGCTGAAGTGTTTTCGGATAGTATCTCTTCCAGTCATAGTCAATTCTTCGGCCCCAGTTGGCGTAGGTCCGTGGGTCGATGTAGCTTCTGAGAGATGTGCCAAGGTTGTAGTCTTTGGTCGCCTTCAGAAGTTTGATTCGCATAGTCAAGGTTCTTGCCTGTTTCTTCTTTCCCTTGCTCCTAAGCTCTTTCAGGCGCTGTAGTTTCTTCTCCATTGATTCGTTCCACTTCTTTGGCAGTTTCCGCTTATGATTGCACACTATTGCAGCCTGAAGGTTTGCCATGGTTGCCACATTCTTCTTCACAATTTCTTCATCCTCAGGCTTCACCTCAGTCTTAGAAAGATACTCCGTCACCACCTTTGTGGAGTGATAGGTTCTGAACACTTTCGCCGTCAATCCGGGCATGACCTCGTCAAGAAACGCGTTCACCTTTTCCGATCGAATTCCCTGGAAGAGAAGAGATTGCCTCTTTGTGCCTCTGAATTCCTTCAGGTTTTCTACAACTTGAGCAGGAGGCTTAATCGTCTTGAGCCATCTTACAGAATCCTTGCCCAAGAAGTCAAAGGTGACTTCGCCATCTTCAGATATCTTCACATGCTCTGAACGAAGGGTTGTGGCGCCTACGGTGTCCGCTTCATCCTCATCCTTCTCGTCTCCGACTCTCATTTTCAGATTATCTATGAGATAGGACACGGTAGCTATCTTCCTCCTCATCGGTTCCGGGGACGCAAGATTCTCCTCTATGTGATCTCTCACTCGGGGCAGACTCTTCTCAAGTTGCTTTGCCAGATCGTACTTGTCTATGTCCCGTTCCTGTTTGAATTCTGCAGTGTCAGCGAACCACACATACTTCTCGACGCCTCGGAGCTTGTCATCCCACTTTGCGATCCAGAGGTACTCAGGGTTGAATACGATCTCTTTCCACTGCGATCCATCAAGTGGCACAGGTACTGGGGCGTCGGGAGACAGGTTGAGGGTGATGTCGCTGTAGTTTGCTTTTGCTTTCCATCTTCCACGCAGAGGATGTTGGCCTCGGCCCATGAAGATACAGGCCGGTTCAACTGTGTAGTTTCCCAGTTCAACTCTTTGTCCGTTCACAACTGCGTATCCGTACTTCTCCTTGTTTGCCTCTCGGATCTTCTTTCGTTCCGCTGCCAGAGCCTTCTTCTCTTCTTTTGACATTCTTTCCTTCTTCAGCTTCTGATCATCAACCCAACGTTGAATCTCGAAAAAGTCAAAGTCCTCGATTCTGCATGGGTTCGCCAGCTTCAACGTCTTACAGAAATCTAAAACAAAGTTGTTCACAAATACCGGATCGCTCACGTATTCGGTTCCAAGTTTCCTAACCCATGCTACAGCCATCTCTTCCTGTGTGGGATTCAGAGGAATCTTCTTTCCATTGTGCAAGATTGAGAAGCCTTTAGGCTCATATTGAGGAATGACTACTCCGTTGTGAATTAGCTGTGTTATCTTTTGTGCTCCCAATCTTGACCCCGATCATAGAGACGGTTTTCTCTCTTTGAAAACCACAGGGATTGATTAAATTTACGGGTCGACCTGGTGTAAGGTCTGCCGCTCTCAGAACTGTTTGAGAACATCACTTTTCTCCATGGTCCTTCCACAAAACCTGCATCGTATCCGTAAGGGTTCAGAGCTTTCCACTTTGAAGTCTGGAGCAACGGGCTCTCGAGAGTTGGAGATACATGCTGGGTTGGCGCATCGAACTATTCCTGTGATCGTGTCCGGGAGGTGTACCTTCTCCTTCTTGATTACGTCAAAATCCTTGACGAGATTTATGGTTGCATTTGGAGCAATTAACGCAATTCTATCTAGTTCCTGAGGGGCAAGCTGCCTTTCTTCTATCTTGACGACATCCTTCTTTCCGAATCTCTTGCTGGAAACGTTCATGGCTATGCTTACCACTACGCCTTCTCTGCCATTGATGCCTAGGATTCTGAGAACATCCAACGCGTGGCCTGGTGCTATATGGTCAATAACTGTTCCATTTCTTATTTTTCTGACGTGGAGCTCCTCCCTGCTGGACAAAGTGACTCCCTACCACTAGACTGATCTACGATTAGATAACAGTTCGTCCTGAGGGAGCCGCCATATCAGAATTCGTGCGAGTCCCACAGGAATCGTACGATAACCGTTTTAACGAACAAGCTCAAATGAACGGCCTGAGGATATGGGTGTGGATCTGAAGGGGAAGGATGTCATCTCAATCAAGGACTTCTCCAGATCAGACATTGACGAACTGATGGCGAAGACTGATTCGATGGAGGCTCTTGCCAAGACCGGATCTGATATGCTTCACGGAAAGCTGATGGGGACGCTGTTCTACGAGCCGAGCACAAGAACCAGACTCAGCTTCGAGTCGGCGATGATGCGTTTGGGGGGACGAGCCTTAGGCTTTGCTGAAACAAAGATGGCCTCGGTGGAGAAAGGGGAAAATCTAGCCGATACTGTCAGAACAGTGGAGAATTATACTGATATTCTTGTGATAAGGCATCCTCTTGAGGGTGCAGCTCGTTTAGCGGCGGATTTTGCCTCGATTCCGGTTATCAATGCAGGTTCAGGCGCACAGGAACATCCGACACAGGCCCTCCTCGATCTATACACAATAAGGCGAGAGTTGGGCTCAATTGATGGAGCCACGATCGCTTTGGCAGGCGATCTCCGATATGGAAGAACCGTTCACTCCTTGGCCTATGCGCTTTCGCTCTACAAGGTGAAGCTGTACCTAGTATCTCCTGACCTGCTGAGAATGAGACCGGAAATAGTTGTCGACATAAGGGATCGAATCCCAGTGGCCGAAGCCTCAGATATGGAGACGCTTCTTCCGAAGCTCGATGTTCTCTACATGACCAGGATTCAAAAGGAGAGATTCGGAGATCCAGCCGAGTATGAGAAAGTCAAAGGCTCATATCAACTCGCCGCAAACCATCTTCGCAGTGTGAAAGAGAATATGATTGTGATGCATCCTTTGCCTCGCGTAGATGAAATCTCTTTCGAGATAGACGAAACGAAACATGCCAAGTATTTCAAGCAGATGTGGTATGGCCTTCTGACAAGAATGGCGTTGCTCGCTTCAGTCTTGGGAGACTAGGCGAAATCCATCGTCCTAGGAGTCAGGCCGGAACCATTGTTCCAGTTGCGTATCGTCTTCTGTCAGCTAGTTCTGCGCGCTTCCCTGCGTTCCAGCCTTTGACGCGCTGGTAGTAGCCCGTTATCCTAGACCACCATTCCAGATCCGGATCGACCGCACCGCAGTTAGGACATATTTTCAGAAGCCCTGATTCCACTTTCTGGCATTTCGTGCATATTGTGAGATCTTTGGTGTAGGTGAAGTATGCTGCAAGTGATTTTGTCGCTATTCTCTTTGTCAGGGAGGCTATTGCCTCAGGCGAAGGGTTGGCCTCTCCAAGCCAGACGTGCATGATTGCTCCGCCTCGAGTGATCGGATGGAAGCTCGCCTCGATCTTAACTCTTTGACCGAATGGGATGTCGGCTGAAGGTTTGACATGGGAGCTATTTGTGTAGTATGGTGAGCCATTGTTGAAATCCCCCTGGACCACCGCCCTGTCGCCAAACATTTTCCTGTCGATCAAAGCCAGCCGATGACAAGTACTCTCAGCCGGGGTTTGCAGAATTCCGAATCTGCCACCAGTCTCCTTTGTGTATTCCTCAGCCCGGTTCGCCATGTGGCTAATGATCTTGAGGCCAAATCTCCAAGCGTTCTGAGTTTCGTGAAGTTCTTCACCAGTGTGAGCCTTCAGCGCCTCATTAAGACCTATGAAGCCGATATTCAGAACCTGTTTGCCAAGCTTCAGGTATGGCTCTCCATCAACATCCATAGATGCAAATGGAAGTGCGCCTTCATCCAAGCGTTTCTTTATTGTGTTCCGCTTGATCTCCAGCGCCTCCTTTGCCAAGTCCATTCTCTCATCCAGAATCTCAAAAAACTCTTGATCATTTCTGTTGGATTCGTAAGCGATTCTTGGCAAGTTGATGGTGATCATTTGGAGACTTCCCATCCTCACTCTGCCTAACCTGAAGTCGTCCTCTTCTTCGCTATCCGGCGTCAGAATTATCCTGCAGCATTGGGAGTTCACGATATCTGGCATGTAGCTTGGACAGAGGTTGAGAAAGTAAGGTGATCCGAATTTGGCTGCAAGCGCCGCTGCTTTGAGATATTCCTTATCAAAACGTCCGAGATATTCCGGGCGGATCTTCACTTCTGGCTTGGGGAAATTGAATGGTTTGCCTGCAAAGTCTCCGCCAAGATATACATCCATTATGGCGTTGAAGAAGAGATTGGCCTCATCCGCATAATCCCCATAGACATCAGGCCCAACTTTTCCTCCCGGCATAACTGCCGGAATATCTTCAGCCACCTTCGGAACAGAACATTCCAAGGCAATAGATGAGAAGACTGTCTGGCCACCTCGGGCAACATACATCTGCGACATCTCATAGATGAACATCTGAGCTAGCTGCTTCACCTTCTCATATGAAAGGCCGCGCATGAACGGGGCCAGCCAGACATTGAAGAAGTCGTATCCCTGACCACCAGCCCAGTTTGTTTGGGCAGCAGCCAAGGCCTTGGCTGCGTGGAGCATAGCTACCTCAGGGTGTTTGGCAGGGCCTGCAACAGAGGTGTGAACACCTTGACCATCAACCATCAATCCTCTCCGAAGGAAGAATCTCAAATCGTGTTCCTGACAGAATGGCCTGGTGATGAAGTATTCGAGTTCGTGAATGTGAATCTCTCCTGACATGTGGGCATCAGCTAAGTTAGGAGGAAGAGCTGAAAGCAGAGCATATTGACTGAAGACTGCGTCGGCTGCGAGTTTGTGAATGGTCTCAGGGTTGTGCTGAAGATTAGCGTTTTCCTTATCACCACTAGCGACCATTCTGGTTACATCGTAGACAGGAAGACCCAGTCTCGTGTATTTTGCACGTTCTCTCTCCAAATTGTGTTCCAGTAGTGTTACACATACAAGCTCCCGTATCAACGGGGAAGAAAGAAAAGAAAGCCCGATTCGATTTACTTTTTCAGCCACTTTCTCAGATATCTTCTGAGCATCGTCACTTGTAAGATTCACTTCTCGCATAAGGGACTCTTTGATCTTCTCCGCATCGAAAGACTCAAACTGTATTTTCGATGTTCTTACGGCGGGGAAGTACTTGATTGAGTCAGGCGTCTGCTCCTGTTCTGTTTGCAACACCAAGCAAGCATCAAGCTCCAAGCGCTGAAGATACCTTAAGCTAGTCAGCGGAGGACCCATATAAATTTTAGACAATTCTGTATAAAATACTGTATCGACATTTCAGATAAGCACCGCAGAAAACTGAAACCGATTGACAAGATCTTGAGACAAAGCAGGCCTCAGCAACCACATCAGATCTTCATCTCTTCGATTTTCAAGCACATTGGAGTCTCGCTGAGACGCGATCGCTTCTTAAAGCTCCAAAACCTTCAACCCTCGACTCATCTCAGGTGCAGAGAATGGAACTGATTCTTTCAGTTCGGTCGATTTCTCGTTCACAATCCGCACAGAGAACTCGCCCTGTCGCCGCAACTGGATAAAGCGGCATCCAGACTTCGGCGCGCAGTTGGCCGAGATAGAATTTCTCAGCTTTGCTTGAGCGTTCTCACCGCGTTCCTTCTGCACGCCTCGCAAAATCGCAGATGTGAATGCCGCGGCAATGGTTTGTTGCAGTTCTCGCAGCGATCCATATCTAAACTGAGCACTACTAACAGATTTAAACCTATTTTGCTGCCTGCATTGCTGTATTTCCAATAGCCTCATTTTCCCTTCTCCAATCTTCCGATAGACTAGTACGAATGAAGCAATAGCCCCTCGACTGAGTTGCTGACTATCTCGGGAAAGAACGGAAACCCAAAGAGGCATAATGAAGAGAAGACCATGAAGCAATCTTAGGCCGGAGCAGAGGAGCAAAATCCAAGATAGACCAGATCATAGGCTTGCAGAAAGCAAACGTCTAAGCAACAACTTGACAAGCTGCTTCAACCTATCACAGTACAACTCTTATTCCACCGTGGCCACACTCATCCTGAGCCACTCTTTGGGATTGAGATCCGACAAAACATGCCGTGTCTGTCATCAAAAGTCACATGTCACATCATCTAGTCTAGGGGTGTGCCTCAATTGCATCAGAAACAACTTCGGCGAGGCCCAGCCATACATCTTTGAAGCTCACAGGAATATCCGGAGAGGGTTTGGTCTACCAGCTACACCGCCACAAACAAGAAACGGAGTTCTATGCAACCTCTGCGCGAATGAGTGTGTGATCGGAGAGGGAGACAGGAGCTACTGCGGACTAAAAGAATATTCGCGAGGTTTCTTCGCCTCAATTTCGAGTACGAGTAAGGCTGCTCTCTCATACTATCTTGATCCCCATGTCACTAACTGTTGCGCCGCCTGGTTTTGTCCAGCTGGCACAGGCGCAGGATACCCAAGATACGCCTACAAGGAGGGACCAGAAATCGGATACTGCAACCTGTCAATATTCTTCTACGGTTGCAACTTTGATTGCCTCTTCTGCCAGAACGATTCTCACAAGAGACTCGAGCAGGCTCAGATCTGTAGCTCGGAAGAACTCATCTCCACTACGCTAGAGAACGATAGGATTTCATGTTGGTGCTTCTTCGGCGGATCACCGGAACCCCAGCTCCCCTTTGCGATATCGGCTGCAAGGACCGTGCTCGAATCGAAACCTCAGAACCGAATCTTGAGGATCTGCTTTGAATGGAACGGAGCAGGAAACAGGACCCTTGTCGAGCAGGCTGCCGAGCTTGCGCTAGAAAGCGGGGGCAACATCAAGTTTGACCTCAAATGCAGAACAGAATCGTTGAGCATGGGTCTGAGCGGTGTCTCAAACCAGAGATCTTTCGAGAATTTCGAGAGGTTATTCAGAAAATACGGTGACAAACGCCGAAACGTACCCCTATTAACGGCTGCAACACCGCTCGTGTCGGGTTATGTGGATGATCATGAAGTTGATGCGATCTCTAGATTCTTGGCAGATTTGGATAGGAACATACCATACAGCTTGCTCGTTTTTCACCCAGATTTCATGATGGACGATCTACCGGTGACCCCATTTCACCAAGTGAAGGATTGCTATGAGGCAGCCAAGAAACATCTGACAAGAGTGAATATTGGTAATCTGGCATCTCTGGGGCCTTCACAGAGACATCTTCTTGAATAGGCCTGTTGCCTCAGCGTCACACATCTGAAGTCAGGCCTGGAATGGAAAGCTCAGTTTGACTATTGAGCGCGCGCGCTTGGCGGTTTGCTCACTTGGATGCATCTTTCCATGAGATTGTTGAGTCGATCGATCTTGTCGCATAATTCTTTCAGACGTTTGTGATGTGCAAATAGAACTGAGAGAAACATGCCTTCGGATCTAAGTGGAAAGCAGGCCGCACCTGCAGCCGCTGCATATCGCCGACACTCATCCATCAAATCCTCAAAGATTATGCGTTCTTCCGTACGAAGTATGCCTTGAAACCCTTTCCATCGCTTAAACTCCTCTTCAAGGCCTATGCGCCAAGATGGAATTGTTCTACCCATTCCTGTTCTCCTCGAAGACCAATCTCAATGCAATGTATGCTTGGAGGAGCTGAAACATGGCCTCCGAGCAGAGAGGTGGTTGCGATGCGGTGATCCACTTGGAGCCCATGTTCTTTGCCCCCGAGATCATGACATTGAAATCCGGATATATGCAATGTAGGACCTTCTGATGACCCGGAGAGGTACCTAGAAGTATTCAAACAAGTAACGCGTCCAAGACACATCCAGACACCGCCACATTCCGATATTTCGTATTTGAGATGAAACTGAGCCTGTTTGTACGCTTCATGGCTATACACCACCCTCCATGAGTTCAGAATGGCAATTTGGGGAACAAAAGAGGATTTTTCTGGCGAATGCAGCAACAATCGTAACGGAAGCCGGAGATTTGAGTCATAGAAGCCACCGAAGGGGGGACCGCAAAGCAAGAAGCGCCATTCCTTACCGTAGGTCACGCGCACGGTATATATATGATCAGACCGAACGCAAGCGGCTGGAGGAGAGGCTGAAACGGTCTGAAAAGAGGTTTCGTCAGCTCTTCCAGTTCAGTCCTATTCCGTACCTAATTACCCTACCTGAAGGGCCGATCGTGGATGTGAATGATGCTTGGGTGCGCATGTCCGGCTACAGTCGCGAAGAGGCGATCGGTCGGTCAACGATTGAACTGGGAATGATGCTCGACCCAGAACAGCGCGATCAACTCGTAAAAGACGTGTTGCAGAAGCGACGGCTCAGCAACGTCGAGATCAAGAGACGAACCAAGTCAGGCGAAATCCGTTCCCTTTTGAACTCCCTTGAAGTGGTCGAGCTGGGCGGTCAAACATGTATACTCAATATGCAGGTCGACATCACAGAACGCAAGAAGATGGAGGACTCGCTGCAGAGGAGTGAGGAGACCCTTCGGTCCTTCATCGATGCAATACCATACTATGCATATATCATCGACACGAATGGGACATTCATCCTTGCGAATCAATGGACAGCCAAGAGATTTCGGAAGTCTGCGGACCAACTCGTCGGATCCTGCATATTCAATCTTCTCTCTTCTGATGTGGTCAAAGATAGGAAAGCGCTCATCAGTCAGGCGATCCGGTCAGGTAAATCCGTCTCTGTTGAGAGGACAAGTAGAGAAGAAATCATCGACTATCACGTATATCCTATTCTTGATGTGGAAGGAAACGTGACTAGACTTGCCATTCTGGGAGTTGACATCACGGGCTACAGGAAGCTGGAGGAGGAGCTTAAGCGTCACTCTGAGGACTTGGAGATGCTGATTAGTAAGAGAACGAGAGAACTCACGGAATCTGAGGAGAAGTATAGGGGGATCTATGAGGCTTCTCTGAGCGCTATCTACACAACTAGTGTTGATGGGACCAT
Source organism: uncultured Candidatus Bathyarchaeia archaeon (assembly GCA_964528315.1). Lineage (GTDB taxonomy): Archaea > Thermoproteota > Bathyarchaeia > 40CM-2-53-6 > JALHTG01 > JALHTG01. Next base: position 28,520 of record CAZGRO010000003.1, on the reverse strand, counting down.
CGTTGATATGAACCCTGCAGGCGTGTCGATGTTTGGATTTGACACTCTTGATGAAATGAGAAAGGTGAACGTCATTGACTTGTACGCGGATCCAAGCGACCGGAAGAAACTCATCGAACTTGTACGACAGGGCCCCGTGAAGGGCCATGAGATACGACTTAAGAGAAAAGACGGAAGAGTATTCGATGCATTTCTGAATGCCTATGCGCTTAGAGACGAGGAGGGAAAGATCATTGGTCTCCAAGGAGCTATCATGGACATGACTGAGCGCAGAGAATTGGAGAGGATGAGGGATCAATTGACCTCCACCATCCTTCTTGACGTTACTAGGAGAAGGGAACTTGAGAAGATTAGAGATCAATTCATCTCCGTCGTGACTCATGAGCTCAGGACACCGCTCACCTCCATCAAGGGTTATGTGGACGATGTTCTCACTGGAGAAGTAGGCGAAATGTCAGAACAGGTCGCGTCGAGCTTGCTTGTGGTGAAACGCAACGCTGACAGGCTTCTAGACTTAGTGAATGAATTGCTTGAGATTAGGCGTCTCGAATCTGGAAGGTTCCAACTCGACCTGACTCTTTTCGATTTTCGAGAGATAGTAAACCACTGCGCCCAAGAAATAAAACCACTTATAGATGAAAAAGGCCAAATCCTTCGTATAGAGAACCCGGAGAGACCAGTAACGATTCGAGGAGATCGTACAAGGCTTATCCAAGTGTTCATGAATCTCCTCAATAACGCAAACAAGTTCACGCCTGAAGGTGGAAACATAGTGCTCCGTGTGGAGGAGAGAGGAGAGTCGGTTAGGATTCGGGTCTCCGATACTGGCATCGGGATCAGAAAGGAGGATTTGGAGAGAGTTTTCGAACCCTTTGCTGCCATTGAGAAACCTACATATGTCAAAGGTACAGGATTGGGCCTAAGCGTGACAAAGGGTCTGGTGGAAGCTCATAGAGGAAAGATCTGGGCTGAATCTCTTGGTGAGGGAAAAGGAACAACTTTCATTGTTGTCCTGCCTAAGGAAGAAGCGGTAAAGAGCGATTAATCTTGCCTGACAAGATCCTCATTGTTGATGACGAACCTGACACGGTCAACCTCGCCAAGAGAATTCTAGAGAGAAAGGGCTACCAAGTGATTACTGCGTCTAGTGGAGAAGAGGCGCTTCAGAAGTCTGATTCCGACATGCCTGACTTCATCTTTCTCGACGTGGTCATGCCCGGGAAGAGTGGTCTAGAAGTCTGTAGGATTCTGAAAACTCAGGCCAAAACAAGATTGATACCAGTCGTGATGTTTACTGCGCTCGGCCGAGATGTTGACAGAAAACTGAGCAAAGAGTCAGGTGCTGACGGACACTTGACCAAGCCCTTCGCCTCTGAAAGTCTCGTTGGAGAAATCAAGGGACAACTGGACGGGATCAGGGGATCCAGATTCTCCACGCTATTGGGGCTGGGCCATGATACATTGAAGGGGAAGAAGATTCTTCTCGAGTTCGACCCCTCTACGCCATATGAGCGACTGGTCAGAGATTTTGCCTTAGAATGCGTTTCTCACAAAGAGAAGATTGTTATCTTGACGAAGAAAGGAAGCTCAGTTCAAAGGGCTCTTGATGGAGACGAAGGAATCGAGCTTGTCGATCTTACTCCCCAGACCATACTCTCTCCCATTATTCAACAGCATCCAAGTGTGGCCTTGGGCCTGGTGTATGACAGCCTAACTGATCTAGCACTATCTGTGGATGTTCAAGCTGCTTACAAATTCGCGAGAAGCGCACTTGAGCTGCTCTCTGAGCCCAGAATGAGCGCTCTCTTTCTCCTGAACCCCACAGCACACGAGGCTAAAGATGTTAGCAGTCTAAGAGGGCTCTTCGCCAGCCACATGACCTATGGCAAACAAGGTGTAGAGAACGTAAGAACTGCATAAGTCAAGACCTCAACATGCCACTCCGGCGATCTCAGCGCGCGCTTTTGCCGACGACTGCAATGTGATCAGGCTGCGAGTCCACAGTGCGTGAAGTTGAAGATCGAACATCTTTGAATCGAAAAACACGATATAATGAGATATAGATTAGAGAAACATCGTATCTGCCCGAAGATAATGACGGATGAGAAACGCCTCAACGAGATTATTCTTCGAGCTATAGATCTGGGTCTGCTCGACCTCGGCGAGGGCACTAGACACACCATATACTACCATGTTGAGAGAATTCAGCACCTGAAACGTGAAGAGATTCCGCGTAGGATGGAAGAGTTCCATGAAGCACTCGAGAAGCTTCTTGGTGCGGGGACTAGAGCTGTTGAGAAACTCATCGTCAGGAATCTCTACGATATACTCGGTTGTGAACTCATAGAGAACAACAGCTGGACGCTTCTTGATTATGTGAGAGATGTGAGTCAGAGGAACCATATGGCCAAACTTGCTGCCTGTTCCTGCAAGTCACAACGGCCCTGATCTCTCCGTCAAGAAAAAGATCGATGAAATGAGACTCGATCTTAACTTTGGCAATTCTCATACCAGAATGCTCTGACCTTTTGACGATCTGCCTTCCACACCCGTCAAAACTGGCGACCGCAAATGGTAAGAACCTCCTCCGGGCATTCACAGCACAGCTCAAGAGAGCAAGGTAGATGAGAGGAAGGGTAAACTCGATCAAAAACCAACCTATTGCACAGGAGGAAAAGAGTTGAAAAGAATCCTTATGTTGAGCATACTGCTGCTTCCCATGGTTTTCCTAGCCTCAAATCCTGCACAAGCACAGATCGAGGACAAACTGGTTCTGGTGAGTCCGATCTCACGTGCCTCGATAGATCCGGTGGCGAAAGCCTTCGTGGGTTACGTCAAAGACAAACACGGCCTCACAGTCACAGTAGAGCACATACCGGGCGGTTCGCCTGAGCTGTATGCCAAGGTCAAGGCCTGGGCCGGAAAGCCTGATGGAGATGTCTTCTGGGGTGGCGAGTATTCATACTATCCGGAGCTGACTTCGGCAGGACTACTTGAGCCACATCTCGGCGCGAGCTGGGATCAGATCCCTGCCGACTTTCAGGGCTTTGCGTTGAAAGATGCCAAGGGACATTGGATGTCTGTCAGCTTCTACTGTCCAGGCATAATGACCAACAGAGATCTTCTAGCCAAACTCAAGCTTCCTGAACCGAAAACGTGGGACGACCTGTTGGATCCGAAATACAAAGGGCAGATCATCATGACGACTCCTGCTAGGTCAGGCGGTCTACACATAGATGTCGAAATTCTCCTACAATCGAGAGGAGAGGAAAAAGGTTGGACATACTGGCGCAGACTAGCGGTCAATGTTGGGAAGTGGGCAGCGAGAAGTCTTGAAGTTTCAAGCTTAGTCGAGAAGGGTGAATACGCTATAGGGATAGCTATCGCAGAGACTTCGGCGGTCATGGCAAAGAAGGCAGGATACAACGTTGGCTTTGTGTATCCCGATGTAGCTTTCTTCTCCCCGAGTCCCATAGGCATTCTGAAAGGAACGCCCAGACCTAACATAGCAAAACTCTGGATGGACTGGGTACCCTCCAAGGAAGCTCAAGCAGCATTTCTCCTAGGAGATCTCATTCCTGCAAAGAAGGATCTGAAGCTGTCTGACTACCCAGACATTCCAAGTGCAGCGATTTTGAAGGAGTTCATGAAGGCAGAGAACGTATACGGCATCACAACCAAGAACTTTCCCATGAATTTCGATCTGTACACCAAGAGGTTCTCAGACGTCAACAATCTATATGATGACACCATATCCAAGAAACTCGAAGAACTGACGAAAGCTTGGAATGCTATACAAGACGCTGTGAAGACTCTGACCGAGGCCGAGAGTACGATAACAGCCCGCGAAAAAGAAGGATATGATGTGGCCAAAGCCAAAGACAGCATCAATACAGCAAAAACCTCACTGACTCAGGCGACAACAAACTTTGACACCGGAAAGTACGCAGAAGCCGCCACTGCTGCTGTAAAATCCAAAGACCAAGCTGCCGCTTCAGTAGGACTCACGAGAAAGCTGGAGTGGTATGAACAGCCGCTAAATCTTGCCGTGGTCTTTCTGGTTGTTGTCATCGCTGCAGTAGCTCTTGTGACGCTGAAGAAAAGGAAAAAGTGACCAGAAAGGATCTTAACTCCTCCCTTTTTGTTAATCAGTGCATTTGGGACTGTTTGCCATCTAGGATGTGTTGAGCCAGTGGAAGCTGGGTCAAAGAAATGATAGATGTCATCGGTGTGACGAAGAGATTTGACGGCGTGAAAGCCGTAGACAATGTTGACCTTCACATAGAGAAGAAAGAATTCTTTGCTCTGCTAGGTCCTTCTGGATGTGGAAAGACAACTACATTGAGATGTGTTGCCGGGTTCGTAAGGCCTGATGAGGGGGAAATAGTTGTTTCAGGGGAAATTCTGGTTTCAGCGAGCAAAGGAGTATTCGTGCCGCCTGCAAAACGTGGCATGGGAATGGTTTTCCAGAGCTGGGCCGTATGGCCTCACATGAACGTTTTCGATAACATTGCTTACGGTCTGAGAATACAGAAGCTGCCAAGGGATGAGGTTCGGCGGCGGGTCGAAGACACTCTAGAAATCGTGCGCATGAGGGGATTCGAGAAACGGTACCCACAGCAACTCAGCGGAGGACAACAGCAAAGAGTGTCACTCGCAAGAGCACTGGCGCCCCAACCAAGGATCCTTCTCTTGGACGAGCCTCTGAGCAACCTTGACGCCAAGCTAAGAGATGAGATGAGATTCGAGCTTCGACAGATCCAGAAACGAGTGGGCACGACAAGCATCTATGTCACACATGACCAAGCAGAAGCGATGACCTTGTCGGATACACTAGCCGTGATGCATGATGGAAGGGTCCACCAAGTTGGTACCGCAGAACAGATCTACACGAGCCCGGAGACACCGTTTGTCGCAGATTTCATTGGCCTGACAAATCTGATTCCAGTGAAGATTGGAAACGGATTTGTCACCTTTGATGACTCCGAAATTGACTGCAACGTTCCAGAGGCGCTGAAGACCAGTGACAAGGCAACACTTTCGATAAAGGCAGAGAATCTCAAGATTTTTCGGACACCTGGAATGGAGAGAAACGTTCTGAGAGGAGAGGTGGTGGCCTCAGCATATCTGGGAGATGTTCGAGACTACAGGATACGTATCGGTGAACGCTTGATCAGAGTCAGAACAGATCCTTCGGTGGTTCTGAGCAAAGGCGACGAGATTGCTGTTCACGTGAGACCGGAGAACTGCGTTGTAATAGATGAAGTCCGATCAAAATGATCTTAGGACGAAAGCTGAAGACCATCACTGTCGGCAACACTGCGCTTAGCCTTAGCGTCTACGCCGTAGTGGCGCTCTTTCTTGTCTACCCGATTATCATAGTATTCTATGAGAGCTTTTTCATAGAAGGTAGGCTCACTCTGAAATACTACGGCGATTTCCTAAGTGATCCTTACTACGCAAGGTGCTTCTGGAACAGCTTAGCTGCAAGCGTTGTCAGCGTCTTGACCAGTTCTCTCATCGGCATTCCCATGGCATATTTCCTTTCAAGATACAGACTACCAGGAAAGACTCTCTTCATGACGATTTCACTGATCCCGATGATAGTTCCACCCTTTGTGGGAGCTATGGCTTTCGTGTTCCTGTTTGGAAGATATGGCACGATAAACCTAGTCTTGATGGATTGGCTTGGAGTGACCAGAGAGCCAATAAACCTCGTCTATGGGCTTCACGGCCTGATATTGCTGGAGACATTGCATCTCTATCCTTTGATATATCTGAACGCTGCAGCCGCGATGACTCAGATAGATCCGGAACTGGAGGAAACGGCGGAGATACAGGGCGCGTCTGGAATCAGAAGATTTCTCACAGTAACTCTTCCGCTGGCAACGCCTGGCGTCGCAGCGGGAGCCTTCCTTGCTTTCATTTGGGTGTTCTCAGACTGGGTCACCCCTATGACGTTGGGACTCCAAGAGTTCTTGGCGCCGCAGGCGTATTCAGACCTAATTCAATTCACTGACATTCCTAGATTCCAGAAGGGGATGGTTGGTTGCATAATCATTGCCATCTTCTCCATGGTGATGCTGCTGGGAATGAGAAAGTACGTCAGCCTCAAGCAATATGTTTCGCTGAGCAAAGGCGCAACAAGAGAAGGAAGAATCGTTGAAACCGAGGGTGTGAAGAGGAGCCTTGCTTTCTCTTTCTGCATCATCATAGCAGTTCTTTCACTGCTGGCTCCCGTGTGGCTTACCATATCCTCATTCGCAAAGGTCTGGAGGCTGACACCGTTCCCCTTGGAATATGGCCTCGACAACTTTCTCTTCGTTATTTCGGAAACCCCGCTGTACATTGTCAACAGCTTTAGATTCTCAGGGGTTGCCTTGGTGATGGATCTGATACTTGGACTGGTGATAGCCTTCCTTCTAGCTAGGACCCGTGTTCCGGGCAGGGATCTTATGGACGGTCTGGTCACGATGATTCTCGCCGTACCAGGGATTGTTGTGGGAATCGGCTATTTGAGAGGATTTCACAAACTCATCATTCCCGGGATTGGAGACACGCTGACGCATCTGTGGATCATCATGCCTCTCGTCATAGCAATAAGAAGAGTGCCTTACGTTGTGCGATCTGCGTACGCCTCTCTGCTGCAAACAGACCAAGCCTTCGAGGAAGCATCGGAGATACTTGGAGCCAGCAGGTTGAGAACGTTCTTCAAGATAAACCTCCCACTGATCGTTAGGGGTGTCTTCTCAGGCACAATGTTCTCCTTTGTAACAGGCATTCAAGAAGTGTCCTCCACAATGTTCCTATTTCTTCCCGGTTGGGAAACCATGACGATAGGAACATTCATACTCTTTCAGTCAGGTGGACGCTTCGGGGCAGCGGCAGCGCTAGGAGTGATCGTCATGGCTGTAACGTCGACGACAATAATACTCGCAAACAAGATCGGAGGGAAGTGGTTAGGTGGGGCCTTCGGTGCCTAGTCTCGGCGTCAATTCATTCACCTGCAGCCTCAATCAAATCACATTCAACGCGTGAACCTGAAAGGACGCATGACTGAGGAAGATCATTTGAGAGGCAGGGCATACGTGATAATCGGCGGGCCTCAGGCCTCAGGAAAGAGCCATGCACAGAGACACCTAGTCCGAACCTACAAGAACATAGTCGCCCTTCGAGAGGCAGGACAAATCCTCCTAGAAAGAGAAAGAGAGGAAGGAAGTCTGCTCGGCGGCGCTCTTGTCGACAAGGAATTCGAGAAAATGGTGCTCCAGCTCGATTTGGAGAGGATGAGAGAGATTCCACACGAGCCGAGCAACAAGATATACCTAGACGAATCAAACATCTTCGCTGTGGCACATGCAAGAGTCAAGAATCCAGATCTGGCCGAAATACTGTTTCTCAAGTACTCGCAGGCGTTAAGTTCGTTCAACGCAGGCGTAATATTCGTCCATGTGGCCCCAGAAGTCTCGTGGGAAAGAAGAGAACGAGTATACACTCAGAGATACAGAGGCAGCCCGAATTATGGGTACAAAATGAAACGATCGAAGGATTATGTCTTTCGGATCTACCCATTTCTTATGGAACTCTACCGAACGCTTCCATATCCCAAGCGGCAAGTTGAAGGCACTGTTCTGCGTGCGGAATTCGAGAAGAACGTGGAGACTGCGTTTGAGAGTATATGCGACGAAATCGGAGCCACGTTTGAGAGGAAATTCTGACTAGGAGAATCCAAGCACGCCGTACTGGATTCTCCTCAGACGATCTTCTGTCATGATAACTTACTAATCTTTATATGGCGTCAGAGTGGGACAAAGATGAGTGGTGAGAGGATATGGCGATAAATCTCGACGCTCTGGTGATACATGTAATAGTGAATGCGGTAATTATCGCTCCAGTGCTCTGGTTGGCTGGACGGGCGCTTTCAGGGAAAGATAAGGCGAAGTTTACTGATGCTTTGTGGATAGTTGTGCTTGGCACAGTGATAGGTTCTCTTATTCACTTCGCCTTCTCAGGCATAGCTGCGACCGTAGTCGTGCTGATCATGTGGCTTGGGTTGATCAAGCACTTCTTCGACTGTGGGTGGCTCAAGGCATTCTTGATCGCATTGGTGGCGGCGGTGATCTTCGTCATTGTAGGAGTGGTGCTTGCGGCGATAGGTTTCTTCGCCCTCAGACCGTTCCTGCGATTCCCTTGAGTGCCCTTCTCAACGTACGACTTTCGAAGGCCTGACAAACTTCATCAAGCCACAGCTATGCCGAATCAGAAAGTGAGAGTTCAGGAAAGGCTCACCTTTTTCTTTGAGTTCGGATATGTTCTTTGGTACGCTCACTGTCAAGCTTCTCCTTACGAGAAGAGATTGGCTGAGCGAAGTAAGTTCTCATTTCGTTTTCGAGAAATCTCAGCTGTGGCAGCACGCATAGCCCGAAGGGAGGAATGACTGAGATCCACAAAGGATTTCGGCAAACTCGACTTTTCAATTGCTGACTGCTGTTTCCAGAAAAGTATAGCGGATTCGGCTTCTGCTCTTGCCATGCGGGGATTGGAAGGTCAGGCCTTGCCGAAGAAGGCCTTGACATGTGCCGTATTCAGGTAGACTATTGTCAGAACATGAAGAAGAAGGCTGATGATGTTCCAGAGATGTCCTCGTGTGAGACTGAAGATTCCAAGGACGATGCTAAATACGTTGAAAATGAGGGCCCAAGTCCAAGCCCACGCCCGCCCGCTCCAGAGCCCGTATGCAAGAAAAAGGTTGATTGCTCCCATGCCAGTTAGTAACGTGCCAACGAGAACGAGCACCATTTCTATCACGGGGCGCAGTGTTGCGATGCCTGCGATCCCGAGAAGGGCCAGGCCTCCTAGCAGAGCAAACGCTGCCCCGATCGTCTGTAACACGACCAAGATCGTTATTCCGGCAGGTCTATTCTTCTGTTCTGTCAATTCGATTTCGTCGAGGTCACGTAGGCAAGATCCGAGTATAAAAGAAGTCTGGCCGTCACTCATTCAATGATAATCGTTCAGACAACCGATGTCAACGTTCCTCTCTAGCACATTGCCTCCAACGATTTCTGCGAAGGACTCTCGCACTTCAATTGGCATGATAGTATTCGGGACGTAGATTTGATGAACGTGTAGCAGAGCACATACATGGTGTGGAAATGGGTAATAACTTACATGTACTTCGTACGACCTCTCAGTGAGTTGTCGGAAGAGGTGCGATGAGAATGAGTGTGAAAACTGTTCTTGCATGTGCTCTTGGTGGAATCGGAATAACTCTTCTAACAGGCCTGTTCGAGAACACACCGTCCAGATTAGTCGGTGCTGTTCACTACGGATATCCGCTTGCATGGCTTGTACGCCTAATCGTAGCTCCGCAGTACTCCCCTTGGCATGTCAGTACGCCGGATCTGCTTGGAGATATCGTTATTTGGTCGGTGATACTGGGCATAATACTGTTCGTTCTAAGGAGAGAATAGTGTCCTGCATCATGCGGATCGAGAGAGGTGTTCAAACATGGGAACTCACGACGACTACATACTCCAAGTGTCAGACCTGAATGTGAAGCTTCAAGACCGGGCAATTCTGGAGAACGTTTCCTTCAAAGTCAAGAGGGGTACGACGCTGGCAATAGTTGGACCCAACGGCGCTGGAAAATCTGTTCTCTTCAGGGCATTGCTGAATCTCATACCATATACAGGGAAGATTGAGTGGGCAGAAGGAGTGAGAATAGGCTACGTTCCCCAAAAGCTGTCTGTCACTGACATACCGATTTCCGTACGGGAATTCCTCTCCTTCAAGAAGTCATCTGACATTAAAGAGAGTTTAGGAGCTGTGGGTCTAGATGATGCAAGTATAATGGACAGAGCACTCGGCGTCTTATCGGGAGGCCAACTGCAGAGGGTGCTGATAGCTTGGGCCATAGTTGATCAGCCTGATGTTCTACTGTTTGACGAACCAACAACCGGAGTGGATCTCGATAGCGAGGAGGCCATCTACGAGATGGTAAACGGATTGGAAAAGGATCATGGAATAACAGTGCTCCTCATTTCCCATGATGTGCACATCATTAGAGACTATTCGGAATACATGTTAGCCCTGAATAGGAACGTGATATGCTTCGCAGAATCAGAAGAAATCACGGACTCATCGGTTCTTCACGCCATCTACGGTCCCGGGACTACGTTGAAGAAGCGAAAGGACAAGAGGTGATCAGTACAATGCCCGCATCGCTGATCAGCCTTGTGATTGGAGTTTTTGTAGGCTTGTCGGCCGGTTATTTGGGCTCACTCATGGTGCTGAAGAAGATGGCATTGGTCGGAGATGCTTTGTCTCATGTTGCTCTACCAGGGCTCGCTCTTGGGATCTTGTTCAACTTCAATCCCTTCATAGGGGCATTCGCGTTTCTATTCGGATGCGCATTGATAGTGTGGCGTATCGAAAGAATCACAAGACTTCCCATCGAGACAATCGTGGGGGCGATGTTCACGCTTGCACTGGCGGTTGGAATCCTCATCATTCCAGAGCCAGATCTTCTGGAGGCGCTGTTTGGCGACATCACCAAGGTGACCCTTTTGGACGCGGCCATAGCTGCGGTTGTCGCTGCTTCAGCGGTGCTCCTGACGAGAGCTATCTACAGAAAGATGATTCTGTCTATGATCTCAGAGGAGCTCGCGACATCAAGTGGTGTTAATGTTGCCAATACGAATCTAGTGTACCTTCTGCTTGTCTCCCTCGTGGTGGCAATAGGCATAAAGATTGTTGGCAGCCTACTCGTGGGCTTTCTGGTGATTGTGCCCGCCGCAGCAGCCAGAACACTGAGCTCGAATCTATTTCGGTACTCTGTGCTGAGCTCGGCCTTCGGAATAATGAGCGCGTTGTTTGGCGTCGTGTTGTCTGCCTATCTCCAACTGCCCCCTGGGCCTTTGGTTGTGCTATCAGGCATTGCAGTATTTCTCACAGCCGTCATCATCAGGTGGACTTCCTCAATGACACAGAGAGCCTGAATCGTCGCGGCAAACGGTCCTGTTCCTCGTCCGGGGAAGATCTGAATACAGGATCCGACAACCTATGCTCACAAAAGAGAATAGTTGACGATCATGTTGAGTGGGACCATCATGATTCCGGCCGGCTTCTATGTGACATCCCTCGTTGAGCACATCTCGCTAGTCGAGCGCGTAGGGCTCGTTAGATTGCCTTGGCTGTTTATCTCGGCAAGTGCAATCCTGAACCACATGGTAAAGTAGATCAAGAAAGGTTTGATTCTAGAGATTCTGCTCGAAAATGAAGAGGGCTCTACTCATGATCGTGCTTATTGGCAGCTGCTGTGGACACAAAGCCTCGCACTTTCTGCATTTCGCACATCTTTTCGCTTGGCTCTCTAACGGAATTTGCTCCCGATATTTCTTCTTGATTGCATCATCTTGTCCCTTTATGTAGAATTCATTGAATAGAGCGATTATCTGTGGGATGTCTACGCCTTGGGGGCAAGGTATGCAGTATCTGCAACCTGTGCAGCCGATGTATCCCAGCTCCTTGTGTTTCTGTGCGAGTCGATTGATGAACCGGAGTTCTTTCTCCGTCAGATTCCCTGGTTCAGAGCATTCAGCTGTTTTCACATTTTCGATGACCTGCTCCATTGTGCTCATTCCGCTTAGAGCCACCGATACCTCAGGTTGGTTCCAAACCCATCTCAATGCCAGATTCGCTCGGGTCGCTTGGATTCCTGACTTGTCCCAGAGGTCTTGGACTCCTGCTGGAGGATTGACCGCGAGTCTTCCTCCGGCTACTGGCTCCATGATAACCACTGCAAGCCCTTTGGAAGCAGCATACTTGAGCCCCCTTGTACCGGCTTGGTACTGCGGCTCGGCGTAGTTGTATTGAATCTGGCTGAGAACCCAGCCATCGTAGCTGTCTATGATTTCTTTGAACACAGGATACTCGTCATGGAAGCTGAAGCCGAGATTTCTGATCTTCCCCTCGTCGATCTTCTTCTCCGCCCATTCAGTGACCTTCAGTGCCTTCATTTTCAGCCACCGCTCCTTGTTCAGCCCGTGGAGAAGATAGAAATCCACATGATCGGTCTGCAACTTGCTGAGTTGCTCATTCAGGTACTTGTCCATGTCCTCTTGGGTGTTGACGAGCCATGTCGGCATCTTGGTCGCGAGTCTGACCTTATCCCTGAACCCATCCTTCAAGACTTTTCCAACAAAGCCTTCACTTGCTCCACGGTGGTAACCATACGCAGTATCCACGTAGTTCACGCCGTGATCTATGGCGTACCGTATCATCTTGGTTGCCAAGGGTTCGTCGATCTTTGATGCGTCTCCACCGACGGTGGGCAACCTCATCGCGCCGAATCCGAGAGCTGACACTTTCCAGTCAAGCTTTCCGAATTTGCGGTACTTCGTGGTGATCCCTCGCGCGCAATGCGATTGTACAGTCCCCTTATTATCTTAACTGTGTTCTTGACGAATCAGAGTCTACTGCGAGCAATTGGCGTGCTCACCAGTCGCTGATAGGAGATGGATTATCTGGGTCAGAGCAGGGGCGATATCACCTAGAAGGCTGTGGCGGTCATCTGGCTGATGGCTGAGAATCGCCTCTTTTCCACTCTACTTGATTATCCTTAAATCCAGTTCCGCAAAGACCTCTATGGAAAGATGAGCTCTCGTGAGAGACAGGATGCGGTACAAGCCAATCTCTGTTCGCGATCTTTTGGCTAAGCTACACAGTGTTACGACTCTGGTTAATCTCGTTCATTCAGCAGCGCGCGCGAGGGACCGGAACCAGACAACCTTGTCATTCCGCTGGTGACTTCAGTATCTGATCTTGGAGCCATGGTCAGTTTGAGAGTTAATCTTGCAATACTCGAGCTACGGATGATTTGATCACATGGTGATTCAGAACGAACGCGGCAATGTGGGCCTATGGAACTGAAGATCGTCAAGGCATAACGGGCTGGGGCTGAATGCGATCAGAGGCGTGAAGACGGGTCGTACAGTCAACTTTGCCATTGCATTCTTCTGTTTGGGAACTGTTTCAGTATCTTTCGCTTTTCGTTCCGTTGGGGCTTGGAGCAACGGTGGATTTAGCACAGACCCCAGCGATCCAAGATATGGAACGCATGACTGGTTGGCGCATCATGCCTTAGACTGGGTGCCGGACGATTTGGATTTCTGGGTTCGAGATAACTTGGGCGTCTACCTCTACGGAACGGAGTTGCCTGACAACAGGAATGCTCCTCTCGGGGATGGGATAGGCGACACTATGCTTCATCACGTGTACTATCGTTCGACCGGAAGACTCCAAGACGACGCGTCTGCAAAACGGGCTCAAGAAGCCTATCAAAACACGCTTTCACACCTCATTTCAAGGGACTATCGCGCCGCGGCGAAATGGATGGGCATTACTGCTCACTATGTAGCTGACATGGCGGTGTTTGGTCATGTTATGGGCTCAGCCACTGATTGGGGATCGGAGAAGCATCACAGCGATTATGAGAACTGGGTGAATAGTAGAACTGACAACTACAGCAGCTCATTCACGAGTTATCTTACGTTTGATAGAGCGCTTGAGTCAATCTCTGCGCATGACGCTGCTCTCAAACTTGCTCATGACACAACTTTTGACGATTCAGGAAAGGGTCGAACTGCAAAGTGGATGGATGACCAGTATGACACAGATAACGCGCTTTTCAAAGAACGCGTTGGCGAATCTCTGAATCTGGCAACGAACCTGATTGCCGAGGTCATCTATGGCGCCTCAGCGGCCGCAGGCATACCAGAGTTCACCATGCCTCTAATTGTGCTAGGCCTTTCATTGGTGGCCGTGGTTGTGTTGGGTAGGAGAAAGCAAGCGTGCAGACCCCCTGTGAAACCAAGCTGGGATTCAACCTAATGCTTGCGTGTTAATTATGATGTGCGCCCATCGTAGTTTGAACAATAGCTTCAATCTTTTGCGTATACGATAATGCCGCCGTTGCAGTTTGAGCCATGGCTCCGGCAATTATGTGTACCACTATTGGTGTTCACACGGAAACAGAAGTAGATTCAGCTGTGACTGAGTCATTAGGGAGCGGGGCCACAGCCGTCTGCATCTTCACTGCAGATGGCTACTTCTCAAAATCCCCAACAGCCACCGCCAGGGCGAGAAGGAGCATTGCGCCAATCGCCAACAGGAATGGATACTTCGGCGAGTAATTGTACAAGATTCCGCCCAGCAACGGTGCAAACGTGGAAGTAGACATCGCAAGCGCCTGAGGAATCGAAACCCAGCGAGCCCGCGCAAATTCCGGGCTTCCAGAAGTGATGATTGCATTCAAGAGAGACCACATTGTATACGAGCATCCGGCCAGAAAGAGCGCCATCATCAAGAAGAAGAACTCCGCGGACGACAACATAAGGATTAGCGAAAGACTGCAGAGGCCCAGGGAGGTGGACAAGGCATATGATCTTCGCCATTTGTCGCCCAATCTGCCAAGCATGACCCCAAGAACCGACGATCCGAAGAATAGAGTTGAGCCAAGAATGCCGATTCTTACTTCACTGTATTCGTACATGTCTGCAAGAAACCGTGAAACGAATGGTCGGAAGATCATTAAAGCGAACATGGTCAGCGAGAAGAGAACAGAGTGTTTGAGAATCTCTCTCTTTCTCAGAATCTGGACAAACGAGTAGCTCTGTGCTGCAGACATCTGTGAATGGCTGTTCGGTTGCTGTCCGGTTATGAACACCAAGATGAAGCCTGCAGAAGCATATAGAATGGAGGCGAGAAAGAACACAGTTCGCATTCCAAATGTCTCAGCGAAGTATCCACCCATGGCGGGAGAGAAGACATACCCAAACGACCAACCTGCAGACAATGCCGCAAATGCGAAAGCCAACTTCTGTCTGTCTGCCGCCCTTGCGACGTAGGCCGCAACTGATGGTCCACCGAGCCAGAACCCCCAAAGCACCATGCCAAGGATCAATTCAGGCCATGTTCTGGCGAAGGAGAAAATTACGGGAACAGGTACCCACAGGCCCCACCCGATGACCATGATCTTTTTCGGATCATATCTGTCCGCAAGGACTCCGCCAAGCAGCAGAGTTGAGGCCGCAAAGAGGTTGACAATAGCGTAGAGCGTTCCAATTTCTACTGAACTTGCTCCAAGGGTCCTAGTCATGTAAACAGGCAGGAGATAGGCGTAAAGTCCATCGCCGAATGAACCCACTGAATTTGAAACCAGCAACAAAGTCAGATCCCTACCAAGCGGAAGAAACGAACTGTTCTTCACATCTTTGACTTGTTCCGTTTTCTTCACCAGGGAGCCCCGTTGACCGCTGTAAGTGGTATTGATGAGCGCCAAATGGCGAATTATCGTTTTCCGTGGTGGAGCCCGTATGTTCGGGAGAAGTCGTCAGGAGGCATGTCTCGCATTCGAATCAAAGCAATGCGATTCCGGTAGTCAGGTGGAGCATTTTCAGTCTTCTCAGAGTATGATTTCTCCTGTTGGTTGTGGTCTTAATGAGGAGGAGATCACGGTCAAACTCTGGGGAACCTATGTCACTGGTCGACGGGGTGTTGAGAGATATCACCGTATGCACAGGGCTGTTTGCAATACTCTTTTCAAGGTTCAATGGCTAGTGTTATATTGGCTTTCCTCACACTTAGGTAGATGACCACATTGGGGGGAGCTGGGAGATATAGTAGATGAAGCTCAGTCCGGTTTCTGGTAGAGTCAACCAGATGCTTATGGTGTTCGTCGAGGAGCAAGGTGACCGGAAGACGGTTTCCTTGCAGAGTTTACTCGTCGACGGTTACCCTTTGGTCCGCAAGCTCAAAGATCTTAAGCCGGTTCTTTACGATGCGGCTTCCTGCAAGGACCTAGACCCTGAGCTAGTTGTCTACACAGTTCATAGGAATCTGTACCCAGATGAATACGGACGAACACTGCTAATGAAACACGATTTGAGATACGACGTCACCGTGGTCCCTCCAATGACGCTGGGGAGGGAGTATGTGAAGACTATTGGGCATGAGCATCAGCTTGTGGAAGGGGTGTGGTCGGATCCAGAGGCGATTGAGGTGCTTGAGGGCGAGGCTCGTTTTCTCATAGAGAGATACAGGGGGGAGGAAGTCGCAGATGTCTCTTTGGTGACGGCACGTGAAGGTGATATTGTGATTGTTCCTCCTTACTCCGGCCATATCACTATCAATGCCTCTCCAAGGGAATTGGTGATAGGAAACCTGGTTTCACAGTACTGTCTGGAGAAGCACGACAGGTTCATGACTACGAAGGGCGGCTCATACTATCTGCTGGAGGGAGGACAACTGATGAAAAATGAGAACTACGGAAGAATCCCTGAGGCTAGAATCGTAGATGCCGAGGTTAGTCCAGCGGTACCAAAGGATAGTGGCTTGCTGAGATCATTCGTGAGCAAGCCCAAAGATTTCGAATTCCTAACGAAACCCTGGGCATACTAGACAAATCTGGCTAAAGCTGAGGACTGAGTCAAGGCATCTCCTTGATTAGGTCTCTTGCTCAAGCAGAGAGGGTTCAAGATCTTTCTGGCAACCGCACCAGAACAGGATTCGACCATTCTTTCTTACCGCCATGACCATCTCACCGTGGACAAGGCAGCGTAGGCTTAGGAGAGATCTTAGAGATTGAATGTGATCTTCTTGAAACTGCAGCTTAGTCTCGAGGGGCACGAGTCACACTCACAATCCATGAAACGCCGTGCCGCTTCCCATGAACGCGTGTTTGTCAGATAGTGACAGACAATTTACAGGACCGTATGTTGACCCTTCGTACTGAACAGGCTGGGCATCAACACCAGCGCCGCCCTACATACTCTGCGGGCGAAAGATCGTGCTGATTGGAGTTGAAAACCCAAAACTGAGAGAAAAAGGGCTTGAGGTTTATCTGAGCAAGAGAAGGACAGGTTTCGTTATGTCGTCAGTTTAGAGGCTTGTTGTCCTCGTGTGCCCCAGTTTATCTTTGGTACATCATGAATTATGATATGTAGTGATTCAGGCTTTACACTGATTTCCTCGAAAGCCTTCGTGACAGCCTTTATTAGCTTCTCTTTCTGCTCCGAGGTTCTTCCTTCCCACATTTCTACGACTACAACTGGCATAGATTTCACCTCCATGATTCTTTAGTGGTTATTTTGGCTTCAGGAGTTTAACTCTTTGCGTATCCGGGAGGATCAAGGTATGCTTTGATCCCAAATCCCATGGAACTCGCTTATCAGCATGGTCCAAATCTGGCTGAGGATTACTTTCAATGCTTTTGGCACGTCTTCTCGTGTTCTGAGGGAACCGTTGAATAACAGCTTTTTCCCCATCCTTAACTTCAATCGCTAGGAGCTTCGAAACTTCGTTACCTTTTCGGTTTCAAGCCTTGTTTCGCATGGAGAAGCCCAAACAGGCCCAATTACCGGAAAAAGCCCTGAGACTGCCGAATTACCGTTGGTGAGGGGGTAGGGGGGTGGCGCCACCCTATGCCAATGACTATCTACCTTTCTTGCCCGAGCAACCCAAAGATCTTACCAAGACATACAGAAGCATACACATGCATCATCAACGCACACGCACCCTCCACGAACCGCAAACCAGATCCCCTAACACGGCAAGGACAGATCCCACTCGACGAAGAAAAGAGACTATGGCCCACGGCCTTGCCCATACATAAGGTGAAACAGACTTCAACAGAGACGAGTTCTACAGGAAAGTCGTGCATGTGATGACCATCATGGTTCACCATCAGTTAGATTGGAGGATACTGTTTGTTTTGTGAGGTTACAGGTGTTCTAGCGTTGCTGTGATTAGTTAGCTCAGGCGACATCTAGGAAGGTTTGTCCTGGCAGGTATTCATGGGTTGAGTATCATGAACAGATAGTTCAGATAGCTGGCAAAGCTCACCCAGAGGAGATAGGGAACAAGCAGTAAGGTAGCGGTTCTTGAGACTTTCCAGAAGAAGACCATGGTTGTTAGAATGGCAGTCCACATCGCCATGATTTCGATTAGGCCTAACATAGGCGACCTCAATCCGAAGAACAGGTAGGACCACAACACGTTCATGGCCAATTGAATTGAAAACATGGCCACTGATCTTCTGGTATTCGTGCTTCCGAGGCCTGCTTTCAATACCAGGTAGAGCGAGAAGCCCATCAAGAGATAGAGTGTTGTCCACACTGGTCCGAAGATCCAGTTTGGTGGGGCGATGCTTGGCTTCCGAAGGGTTACGTACCACTCGGGTATTGCGGGCGTGGTGAATACAGCGCCTATGATACCGGCTATTTGACATATGGAAAGAGCGACAATCAGAGAGGAGTATTTCCTAGACTTGTTCATTGTTAACGAAGCCAAGGGGTCGTTGTACTCCGATGGTTTGAATTAGCATCAGTTGCGCACACTTGCACATAAACCTGGCAATCGAACAATTCCTTGGTCTTTTGTCATCACGATGTGAAAAGACTCTAACGGTTGAACTCAACTCTTCGTCAAGGAGAGTCTGGTCAATCGAATCCTTTGTCTGACAGATCTCTGAGGTAATCGACGAGCGTCCATTCTTCACGCTCTTCAAAATCTATGACAAGCTTGCGGTAAAGCATTCTGGCAATAAGCCTCTCCATGATCCTTGAACCAACGCCAAGGACATCTATCAGAGCCCCATGGAAAATCTCTATCTTTTCAGGGATCTCTTCACGTTTGATGTTGTGGCTTTTCTCGACAAGCGAGTAAAATGCCTGTTTAGAGCTTTCCCCGAGAACAGACAAGGCTTCGTCTACAGCCTCTATGATACATATGTCGAAGCCCTTCTTGCGGCTCATCTTGCGTATTCCTTGCTCGGAAACATCTCTCTCAGGCCAGGTATGTGGCCGCCCCGGGGCGGTTTCTGTTTGATTTCCCTCAGACGATTGAGGTGAACACTGTGGAATTCAAGCCTTTCTCAATCTCAACTCTTATGCCGTATAGTGGAGTTCGAGGTTTGATCCCGTGCAAAAGAATGGTTCCATGCCGATCCATTATGTGAAGATGTGTTGCAGCAATGTTGCTGACAGTTTTCATTATGCTTTCCAAACCCGGTTTCGCAAGCAGGACAGCCAATTCTTTGTGACGTATGATCTCAACTGACAGTTGGCTCAGCGCTTTCTCGGCGTAGTCGAGACCGAAAATATCAGCGAAATGATCCAAGGCGACCCACCATAGAACGGGTTTCCCGGTTTGCTTCCTGAGTTTGGCTCCTGCTCGAAGATATTCTTCCAATCTCCCTTCGGGCTTTTCGCTTCTCAGGAGGGTTAGGTACGGTTTCTTGTTCTGAACTGTTCCTTTTACCTGCTCTACCGATCTTGCCCGTGACGCGTTCTCTCCAGCAAATGCCTTCCAGCGTTCATATGTCCGCGCGGGATCAGCTCCTAGTGACTGTATGCCCACAAGTGGAGAGCCATTGTTGAGGAAATTAGCGACTATTGGATATGACATGACTCCGTAAGCTGTGAGAGGAATGGCCTCATCTGCTTCCAAAAGCGCAATGCTTCCCTTGGAATAGCCTCCGGCGAGAATCCTGTCCAGTGAGTCGATTCCTGTTGAGAAATGGTTCTCGGAGTCTGGAATCCTCCTCAGCTTCTTGGCCCACTCAAAGGTTCTGTGATGGAAAGGAGGAAAGACGGTGAATCCTCCCTCCAGCGTGAATGGTATTGTTGGGGAAGATATCTTTGTTCCCCTGAGTTTCGCCACTTCAAGTTCTCGCAGAGTCCTTCCTTGGAAGATCAACCTTCTAAGTAGGAAGAGCCCATCTGCAACAAAGTCTTCAGCAGAAGCTCCAATTACACCGTCTGATGGGGTTTCTTTTGTTACGAGAGTTGTACATTCGTAGCTTGGGATAATCTTGGTCAAGATATTGTGTATGAACATGCGAGATTCCTGTTCTTCAGGCAAAAACTCCAGCAGCGAGGACAGCGAATCAATGACCAGTCTTCTAGCCTTGTTCTCATCAATGGCCGATAGTATGACATCCATCATTACAGATAGACCCTTGCCCTTCATGGTTGGAAATGATAGGATCTCGATCATTCCTCGCCTGACAAGTTCTGGAAACTCAGGGCCGAACTGGTGTGAGAGATTCTCAACCATCACCTCCTTTGATTCAAACAAGGAGACATACAGCCCTTTCTCACCAAAGACAGAGGCCCCCCGTTCTAGGAATTTGCAGCATAACGAGGTCTTCCCGGTTCCAGGCGCTCCTGACACCAAGACCAGACTCTGCTTCGGTATTCCTTCCTCAATCAGTGGATCCAGACCATCAATGCCCGTGGGAACTCTTTTCATTGGATAAGCTTCCTTGAAGCATTTCAAATGCGGATCTGAAAGCAATGCTCAAGAGAGTGTTGTTTGCTCTTTTTTGAGTAATGCACACATCTGTTGCGATTCTGAGGTTATTCAGAGTCCTAATATCACTCCTCCATTGTATGTGCCGATTTCTGGCAAATCTCCAGTCGTAACAATGATCTTCCGCATATACTGCCCGCTGGGACGCAGTACTCTCAACTGAGAACCCTTTTCTGAAGTTTGCTCTTGTCTAGGAACTCCCTGAGCGCGTCAGTGGGGTACGATTCTGCGGTGTGGAAAAACTGAAAGGACGCAAACAGAGCATATATGCTTAGTCCTCGTGATCTTATAGTGGACTCCAGGCCATATACGATCTGTCGGTGTGGTCTTGATGATAGTGAAGCCATTCGGAATTTCAGAGCGAAAAATAGCGAATGCGCATGTACCACGTGAAAGATACTATGGAACTTTTTCGATGGTTGCGCGATGTGCCCAGACTGGAGAGCTGGGTGTCTGTGTCTCTACAGCAGTTCCTGCCGTGGGTTCAGTGGTTCCTCATGTGGAGCTTGGTGTCGCAGCAATCGCAACCCAGGCGACGACCAACGTTATGTACGGGATTAGGGGACTTCAGCTTCTCAGGCTCGGGCTCTCACCGGAAACGGTTTTGACGGCATTGCTGGCCGAGGATGACAAGCGCGAAGTTAGGCAGGTCTCGATCATCGACAGTCTAGGTAGGAACGTGGCGCATACAGGAACGGATGCTGTGGAGTGGAAGGGCCATCTACTTGGCAGAAACTATGTGGTCGCTGGAAACATGCTGGTTGGGCCGCAGGTGATTCAGGCCATGGCTGGGAGATTCGAGTCAAGTGAAAGTTCATTGGAAGATCGGCTTATCGCTGTGTTGGAGGCTGGGCAAGCGGCCGGCGGAGACAAACGGGGGCGAGTTTCAGCTGCTTTGCTGGTAAAGAAGATCAATCCCGAGCGAAAGTTGCGCCCATATATTGACCTGCGCGTTGATGATCATCCGGATCCAGTTCGAGAATTGAGGAGAATATTCGACGCCTACAAGACAAGATACTTTCCGCCCCACAACCAATAGGTTGCCTGTGTCGTTATTTGATCGAAAGGAGCCCGACAGTACCTAGAATACAAGAGCCACGCGCTGCCTTTCTTTGTGTTGGCATGTTGTCGCAGGTTTCTTATGGACAGGTTGGGATCAAAAGAAGTGATGTGGGCCATATCGAGTGATGTAACAAGTGAAGATGCCTACTACGAGATCCCTTTCAATTCTTGTCCTGTTCACATTGGCTCTCTACTCAGCGGAAGCGACATTTGCCCTGACAGAAATCGCATACGACGATGGAAGCCCTGAAACCACCTCTTCATTGGATGTTGGCTCGTATCTAGCCGTCAAGTTCTCTCTACCTCCCGGTGTGTCGGAGGCAATGTTGACTGCAGCCAGGCTCTACAAAGCCGGGCGAAGTGCAATAGAAGTCAGAATTCACGTCCTAGGAAGCGATGGGATCAAAGAGTTGACAACGCCGATCACCTATCGTTTGGCCACTGAAAGCGCATGGAACGATCTCGATCTTCTAACTCGGAATCTAGTTGTCTCCAATGATTTCTACATTGCCGTTGAGTATTTAGCTTTCTATGATCCGTTGCTTGGTCGAGATTCCACCAATCCAAAGAACAGATCGTACTTTGGTCGTCCCGGATCTTGGAGTCTAATCGTTGGCGGAGAGAACGTAATGATTAGAGCAGTTGTGGACGCTGCGAGGCCATTGTGGACTGCGAGCATTGTTTGCTCAGGATTGTTTCTCGCAGGAGTTGGCGTAGTCTCAGCCACATGTGTGATCCTCCTCAGAAAACGGCGAATCGAGTTTGGCGAAGACCAGAGCCGATCAACTCGCGTCTTCGCGTCAATATGCCAAATTTGTCGGAAATGACCTGTCTCCGCCGGACGCGATAATGGGTTGCCTTATGCTCGAGACAGCGCAGATGCTGATGCAAGGCTATTAACATATTCGCGATTATTGATTCGTGCTAGCATGCAACATTTACAGTCCTTCAAAGGAACACTATCCAATCAGCAGTCTATTGACGTCAACTCGATAGAGTATCACGTGTGATATCAGCGCACTAATCAAATCCTCAATGAGCAGCACGCTAATGATCCCAATTACAACCGTGTGAGGCATTCCCATGAGATATACATCGGTAATGTAAACATAAGGCAGCTGAAGGGCACATGCAGAAAGCACTGAAGCTACCTGAGGGACGACTATTCTTCGCGAGAGTGCTCTCATCCTTGAGTAGAACAGTCCGGTTAGGAATCCGAGGATTGCATTCCCGACGATTATGTACGGATTCGGCTTGGCCAAGGTGAAGGCCATCACGAAGGCACCAAAGAAGCCGACAAGCCCACCTGCAAGAGATCCGGCAGCCAACCCAGCGAACACAATGGGCAGTTGAATCAAGTGAAGCGTCACCATTCCAGTTGGGATAGCAAAAAAGGCTAGAACATTTGATAGAGCACTCATTGCTGCAACAAATGCCACAAATCTTGTCTTTGCAATCCTGCCAATCATCGGTGATCCTGATCCCGATATTTGACGAGCCTATTGTCCCTTTCGGCACACCCAGAAGTCAGGAATCCAATCGAATTCCCTCTCCTTCTGGAATATCATGTGAGATCGAATAGCAAGGAAGCGCTATATACCTGTGGCAGCATATTCATCTGCGGCGAATCGCAAGTTGAGAATTGTATCTCTTCACAGACGCAAAGCAAATCGAGTCGATGCTCTACTTCTCAAGAACGGTCCGATGCAAGGAAGTGGCGCGCCCAGACAGTCGGTTGGAGGAGTAGTACAACCGCCTGTGAACTATTTTCTTCTTGGACTGTTGCTGTTCCTGATTCCTCTGGCGTTCCTAATGTACTGGAAGCGTGACTGGGTCCTCAAAGTGCTCGGTCCGATGGTCTCGAGACTGTAAGCACTAGACAAATCTGTGCCCACTCTCTTCGCATCGCTTCATTACCAGAGACAGAATCATAGTCCGCAGGAAACAGGTCGCAAGGCAACCTTGAGATCAGAGCGTTTTCTGCGACTGCGGTTGCTCAAGTTGATGCATATATAACCTTGTTATAGCTAATGACCGAAGCACTGACTCGCAATGGGCTAGTGATTGAGGGTTGTCTGAAAGGTTCTCTCTGAGTCCCCACGCCATTCTTAGATCTGAACCTCAGTACTACGATTCTTACGCAGTCTTCAATTACCGAACAGTTAGCACGGAGTTTCTTACAAAGGAGGAGTATGCTGTTCTGGAGTACATCTCCATCAAGGGCTCTGAGATTGATGAGATCACCAAAGAGACCGGGATTAGGCACGACCGATGCAACAAGTTTCTGAAACGGATGCTAAGACTTGGATATGTCCAGAAAGGCATTCAGATCCCGAAACCTAGACCATCCCAGAGAACTGAGGTCAGCCCGACGCTCTACCAACGATTTCCTCTTCCTTTTCTGTCGGCTCCCACTTCCGTTGACCTTTTCATAACGAACAAATGCAACCTCCGCTGCGTCCATTGTTTCTCGGACAGCAAAGCAGTTGACTCAACTGAGCTGCCAATTGAAGAGATACGATCGATTCTCGATCAACTTGAGAGGCTGGGTGTCCTTGAACTCAGAATCAACGGCGGGGAGCCTCTGCTCCATTCAAGAATAAGGGAGGTCTTGTCTTTTCTTAGAGAAAAGAGAATTCGCAAAGTCATATTGACGAATGGAACAGTACTTGACAGCGAGATGATAGGTCTCTTAGAAGAAGCGGAGGTCACGCCCACCATCTCACTTGATGGTTCAGAAGCAGATGATCACGACCGTTTCAGAGGAGTAGAAGGATCATTCGAGAGAACAATCGAAGCTCTGCAGTCTCTGAAGAGAAGTAGAATTGAATACGGGATAAACTGTTGTCTACACAAAAGAAACCTGAGCAAATACAATAAGATTACAGATCTAGCGGTCAAGCACAACGCATCGAGAATAGCATTCTTGGACCTCAAGCCCAACGGAAGAATAAGAGGCAATATGACGTGGGTTCCAACATACGAAGAATATGTTGAAGCGTTTCTCGATCTCGTGATCGCCAGGATGCGATGTAGAGGAAAGATAGACATCGCTTTGGACACGTTTCTGCGTTGTGAACCTCTCAGAGAATCCGTTCATGAGCTTAAGAGGGGCTACGTCTCCTGCCATGCTGGAAAGACTCGACTGTCAATAGCGAGTGACGGTTCAGTCTACCCGTGCAATCTCGTAATCTCCGACCAGAGATGGAGTATGGGCAACACAAGAGACAAGACAATACAGGATATCTGGTTCTCCGACAGGTGGCGATTCTTCAGAGGGACAAGAATACAGGATCTGAAGAGATGCAGAGACTGCCGAGATCTGACAAAGTGCAAGGATTTCCACTGTAGGCTTCTTCCCTACGTGGTCAGTAATGACCCGCTTGGTCCTCACCCGAAGTGTGCTTCGTGTTAGATTGGTAAACCAGAGAGCAGCGTGCGCTTGCTATTCCATGAAGTCTAGGGGTAGCTGAGAAGGTAGCTCTGAAAGGCAGGATCCTTTCCCACTTCATTCATTGTCGCTTGGATTGCTTCCTGAACCTGCAGTCTCTTCTCAAAGAGGCTCCTCGTCAATGATACTATGGCTTTGTCATTATGCTCTAGGCCGACGCTGTCGCTCCATCCAATAACCTTTGATGCCCCTCTGGCAATCAGAGCCTTCGCTAAGTCTTTGTTGGCCAAGGATTCGCAGCCTGCTATGATAATGAGTGTTCCCGGAAAGGTTCCCTCCATGGACCCTGCAACAAAATCTGGGCCAATCCCAAAGAAGGTCCCAGCTTCGATTCTAACCGCGCGCACCCTGCCCATTGTCTGCTCATAAGCATAGCCCAACTGGTTATGCGGTTCACCCGTCAGCAGAAAAACTGGCCCACCAGACGCAACGCGGCCTTGACCTATCTCCGAAGTGGAGGTTGAGTGAACCCGAAGAATAACCACATCGTATCCTCTAGAAGGAAGCTTGCGATACAGATCGACGGTGACCTGCGTTCCAGAAAAAACCTCAACACTATATCCTGCTCCGACAAGACATGCACGCACATCTTCGATCAACTGTTGGTTCACATTGTATGCTGAGACCTGATCCAGTATCGCAGCAACTCTTTGACGTGGACGCGTTGTGATCGCCGGCTCCGAAGTCTGTGCCGCAGTCCGCGTCCAAGCAGACTCGATTCGCTGTACAGGCTGATAGCTGAAAGCAATTAGAAGGACAACAATGGGAACCGAAACTATCAGAAGGTACGCGCCCCAACGAAACAAAGTCTGTGTCTTGATGGGTTTCCTCTTGGCCTTCTTCCTTCGAGACAAAGCAATCAGGACCTATTCTCCGGATTCACTGCAACTGACGCCTGTTGGATGTATCAATAAGACAAGAGCACGCCAATACTAAGCATTTCTATGAACCTATGCGCTCCTTTGAGGATTTCACAGGCCTCTGAAGAGGCGATTGGCGCCAAATGTGTGGATCTCGTAGCACAAATAGCACTGCGTGAGTTATCGCGCGCGCTTGCTGTCCTCTGCCCATTGCTTAGCTCTTTGCAATCCGTTTCATGAGGGAAAGCTTCAAGAGACACCTGCAAGCCAAGAAACGTGTACACCACCACAGGGTCAGAGAAAGAGTTGGCTTCTCGGTCAGAGGGAAGCCACCTCTCCCGTTACGCTTGTTATTAGCTGTTTGCAGGCGCTCGCAACTGAATCCATGCATGATCCCCCGATATTGTTGCCCCTGATTCGAAGCCCATTGGTCTTCTGATTCCTGCAGCAGAGATATATCGGAAGAAAGAGAACTCTTCAGGATACACTTGTCAAAGGAGAGCGAAGCAGAGGGATTTAGCGAAGAACGTGCCTTGCTGAATGAGGTTGTAATGAAATATGCAGATCTGCCAATCAAGAGATTCTACAGCTTGGATTCTCAGGTCTACCATGACGGCTCTCTTCCAGCAAAGACAAAGCAGCTTCTCGGTCTCGTGGCCTCATTCGTGCTCAGATGCGACGACTGCATAAGATACCACTTAATTCATTGCCGCGAGAAAGGGGTCAGCGACAAGGAGCTTATTGAGGCTCTGGCGATAGGACTTGTTGTGGGTGGGTCGATAACGATACCCCACATGAGACGAGCAATAAGGATGTGGGATGAAATGAAAGGCACCTTGAAGCGTGATTCTCGGCACAGACGCACTGCCCCAAAATCATAGCATATCGACAGGCCGTCACACACTCTTCAGACTTAAGCGGTTCTTCGGATGCGATATCGATCAGGTTGTCGGCTCGGTCATGACACGTGGCAAGATTCAGTTTGTTCTGAGAATGAATCATGATGCAGAGAGGGCTACTCGAAGAGAACATGTACCTTCCCGGGTTTCAAGTCACGTACGAGATCCATGGCCTGCGTGATCCCGATGCCCAGATGTTGCGCAGAATGTGCATCCGAACCTAATGAGAACAACGTACCACCTTTATCCAGATATTTCTGAATCAGCGATCTGGAAGGAAAGGGTTCCCGATTCCATCTTCTTCTTGAGTTGATCTCAAGATGTATTCTGTTGGCTATGATTCTCTCAAGAGTCAAATCAATCATGTCTGATTGCTCCAGATCATGTCCAGGCGGAATGTAGCTTCTGATGAAATCAAGGTGCCCGATCACGTTGAAGAGTCCGCTCTCTGCTGCCTGTGCGGTCTTGGCATAGTACTTCCTAACCACGATCTCTGGAGGCATCGTGAGTTCTCTATCCAAATCGAAAGCAACATGATCTATGTAGTGGACTGAGCCTACAAGAAAGTCAAACTCCTTCCCTTCAACCCACGCCTGGATCTGACGCTCATACGATTGGCCGTAGTCTATCTCAGCGCCTTTTCTGATAACCAATTTGCCTGCATATCTTGTCCTTGCTGAGTCAATCGCTTCACTATAACCTTCATAATCAAAGAAGCCAAATCCGGGATCGCTTGGTTCGAAATCGATGTGCTCACAGAAACCGATTTCAGAGAACCTAAGCTCAACCGCTCGCTGGCACATCTCATCGATTGAAGAACGTCCGTCAACCGAGTAAGTTGAATGAACATGATAATCTATCAACCGATAAGATATGTGCGACATGGATTCCACCTGAAATATGTCAACTTGGGATGTGAAGCAAATCGAATTCTGCACGCGATCAGGCGCGTATCATGATGAGCATCATCTTGAAGCGTTTGACAGCTTTCAGGGCGTGTGGTCGATTGGCAGGCATTATGATCATTTCACCTTTTTTCAGGCGGTGGGCCTTGCCAGCAATCGCTACATCTGCCTCACCGTCGAGGATCTGAACTAAAGCGTCGTATGGCGCGGTGTGTTCACTTAGGCCTTGTCTCTCATCAAAGGCAAACAGAGTGACCGTTCCAGCCTCTTTGTCGATCACAGTCCTACTGACCACAGACCCAGCCTGATACTTTACCAAGTCAGGCAATCTCGCCTTCTTGGCGATCAAAGGTCCGGAATCCAGTTCCCTTACGTTCCGCTCCATAGATACTGCCTCTCCTAGTAGTATCTGGCCAAGTAGATAGATCATGTGATTATTGCATATCACGAAGAGACATCATGCGACATCCAATTGTGCTTTGGTCGGAAGAGAATAGAAATGGGCTCGCGAGTTCAGGAGCAGCTCGTCGCGCTCTAGTCATTGCGTTGGTAGACTACCCCTTCACTGAAGATGGTCATTTCCACCTTGATATCTCTGATCGAATCGGGGCCCCGGAAAGTGGGTCGCCGCTCAGAACAGCCATATCAGCAGCCTTACCGACCTCTAATGTTACTTTCTGGTTTTCGTCAAACGAGGCGTAGGCTAATCCTTGTGTAACAGCCTAAGGCCTTTTCAGCAGCGCGCGCCAGTGCATTGATTGTGAGGAAAACGAGAGAACGCTATGAATCGGACCTATGGCGGATCCGTTGGCTGTGGTCAACTTCGGTTTCCTTAAATTCTCGCTCACGAGAATACCGGGTTTGCCTCAAATATCCAGACGGGAGAAAAGGGGGATTCGGAAATAAGCGACAACCGCATCAAGATCGTGAAGACCACAACTTGGTCCGCTGGACCTGGATGCCACGGAGG
>CAZGRO010000002.1:50012-52497 GCA_964528315.1 uncultured Candidatus Bathyarchaeia archaeon | reverse complement strand
CCACAGGAGAGTATATGCTTGAATCGTATCCCATTTGTGTTGTTTCCCACTTCGTCATCGAACATTATTCGCCCCCAATCGGCTGTTGACCTCATAGTCACTCTTATGGGAGGAGTTTCCCGCCATCTTGTTGCGACTATTCCGGGATCTTTCGAGTCTACTCCAAGATTCCCAGCAGCATTGAGAGGAATAAGGTCTGTGGCAAGTAGGATGGTGCTGATGATTGTAATTGCCCAAAGGATGGCTTTCGTTGATTTCATTTGGCCTTACGAGCGTTGGATGACCTGCCATTCTAATAAAACCACCTGAATGACGGTGCGGTTCATGGAGGAGCAACATTTTAACAGAGCGCAAGGACAGTACCCATTAGCCATCATGTCCAGGGGATTTCGCGAATCGTGGACTTCCGTGAGGCAGAGCGCTCTATCCGACACCTATGCCAAGAGATCTCTGGAGATTCAACCATAGTTGCGAGTTGTCTGTACGGGTCAAGAGCAGGTGGATACGCCAGAAGTGACAGTGATTTTGACATAATCTTGGTGCTGGAAGGATATCGCGAAGGGCTAAGTTTTCACACCAAGAAAGTGGGTGGGGTCAATGCCGCCGTACTGATGGTTGATCGAGAACTCTTCGAATTGGACATGAAAAGGGGGCATCTAGGCGAGTTCATTTGCTCAAGGACTCTCGGTCCGTATCTGGCCCTGGAAAATCCGGATTTCCTGAAGGGAATGGAGATTCAAGCCAAGAAGAGAATCATCCAGGAAGAACTCAGAGACCTTGTCATAGAATATCAAGAAATTTCACATGGGTTGATGGTATCCCCAACCTATTTCGCTTTGTCTAGGCTGAGAAAAAGAGCTAGACACTATCCAGCTGTGCTGCACAGCTACAAAGGCATGCTTCGGAAAGACGTAAGAAGCAAGAATCTGAAATCGATCCTTGAAGGATACGAGGTTGGGCTCCAAGACCTCAGCAAAGCCGGCATCCTCAGATTCGAAAACGATATGATCATGCCGCAAGAGAAGTTTACAGACAGGATCCTTTCGAGGAGATCATTCGAGAAAGTCGTGAACGTCGTCGAGATGAGCCAGAGAGCCTTCCGTTCGTATTTGACATACGGGCGGAGCCGCATAGGCGGAGTCGAACTCATAATTGATGAAATAGGGCAACTACTACAGAGAGGGCCCCAGTCTGATTCGAGTGACGAACAGACTGAGGATCCGAGGGATCATCTTTTCCTGCAGACATCGACTGGCATGGTCAATCTAAATGAGCAATCCTCAATCGTTGATGTTGCATTGAAGCTTAGACCTGGGGAGAAGGTTGCGATTAGCCCTATGGCCGGGGTACTAAACGATGTGTACTTGGTCTCCGTAGGTCAGGAACATCTCGTTGCGAAGCGATATACAAATTGGTTTACTCTTAAATGGTTCACTATCAATCTCGTCACGCTCGGAACCAAGAAGTTCTCAGTTATGGGGAAATCCAGACTTGCAAATGAATATGGCATAAATCGGATTCTGTCTGCGGAAGGTATTCCTGTGCCAGAGATAATTCATGTCAATATCCCCCAACGTATGCTTTTGGAAAAGTACGTCGAAGGGGAGAATGTGGCAAATCTGGTGAGACAGTTTTCGTCATCTGATCAACTTTCGGCAAGAGAATATGAGCTGGCAATGGAGATCGGGAGAGCACTAGCAAGAATCCACTCAGTTGATGTCACAGTCGGTGATTCGAAACCTGAGAACTTTATCGTGTCGCGAGATGGTCACATATACTCGTTGGATCTTGAACAAGCATCCAAGAAGGGTGACAAGGCGTGGGATCTGTCAGAGTTCCTGTTCTACTCAGGCCACTATTCGCCACTGATGACCCAGGGGCTCAACCAGTTCATCGATGGGTTCATAATAGGATATCTTGAGGAAGGCGAACGTAGTACTCTCAGAAGGGCAGCTGGAATAGCCTACATAAAAGTGTTTTCAATATGGACCGCCCCACCAGTCATATTCAGAATAGCTGAAAAACTTCGGAAAGTATGATGTGACCAGAGTACCGGGATTGGGAACAGCTCGACGCACACGAAAACAAGCCATCCATGCATATGGTGGATCCGATTGAGAGACAACGTCGGTCTCGTGATATTCGATCTAGATGGAACCCTAACCAAGGTCGACAGCACATGGCAATACTTACACATGAGACTTGGAACATGGTCAACTGGAAAACTGTCCGCTCAAAACTACTTGAAAGGAAGGATCGATTACGTTGAATGGGCACGACAAGACTCATCCATGTGGCGCGGCGTTAAACTCAGTAAACTCATATCAATCACCAAGGAAATCCCCTACGTAGACGGCGCCAAAGAGACTGTGTCACGACTCAGGCAAGATGGAAAACTTTCAGGAATAGTGAGCGCTGGCATTTCCCTGCTTTCTGACCGAGCGTGCGAATATCTTGGCATGGATTTCGCCATAGCCAATGAGCT
>CAZGRO010000002.1:3663-49912 GCA_964528315.1 uncultured Candidatus Bathyarchaeia archaeon | reverse complement strand
TTTCTGACCGAGCGTGCGAATATCTTGGCATGGATTTCGCCATAGCCAATGAGCTGCATGTTTCTCGAGGACGATTGACTGGCGAAGTGACCGTTAAGGTTCCTCTCAATGAAAAAGGTCAAGTGATCAAGAATATCGCGAAGCAACTGAGAGTCTCTCTTGACAGATGTGCGGTCGTCGGAGACAACAGCTTTGATCTGCCGAGCGAAGCTGGGTTAAGAATCGCATTCAACCCAAAGCGGAACGCTCAGAATGCTTGCGACATCATCGTGAGAGGAAGCGACTTGAGAGCAATTCTCGCCCACATACCATAAATCAGATGTGGATATGCCTCAGAAACCCACTCGCATCTCTTCTTGTCACAGCTTTCATGAGTTCGACAGAGATCACCACGACGGCACTTGTAGCACCCGGAACTCATGGGAACCAGCCAACATCCACATGACGAGTCTCCCATTCACGTCCAACACCCTGACTGCTTGCAAGATGAGGCAAAAGGATTATTCACTACTGTGATCCTACCAAGAATTAAGAGTGAACATCTTAGCAGATGAGTGCTGAGTAATGGATAGTAGGGGTAACTGATGTACAATTGAGTGAGCAGAAGGCGGAATGCAGAGGGCTGTATGCCCGGATCTCTACAGATGGGACTTTAATAGAGATCTTGAAATCGTTTCCTCCAGGCAGGATCGAGATCCCTCTCGACGAGATAGTGGCAATCGAGCTTATCGTCAACAGTGTTTTTCCGCCGATCATTGTTTCTCTGTCGTCACTTACCCTTCTTCTTTTCCTATGGTGGCTTGGTGAAGGATCATGGCCCGCGTCTATCCTTGGCAACTATTCATCGATCGTATGGTGGGTTTCTTGGCTTGGCACAGCAGGCCTGCTGGCAGCAACATATTGTTGGCTGTTTGCCAAGATCAGACTCACTGCCACAAATAACACTCCGGTCACAATAACAATGGTACCCAGACAGTCTGGAGAGAGATTTGTCAGCATCATAAGGCGCATGCTACGGCCGGTGAAGCGATGACCATAATCAAGGATGGAGAACAAGTACTCCTCTATTTGAACGAGAAGAGGAAGTGGGTTGTAGAGGCAAGAGAAGGGAGAGACTTCCATACGCATATGGGGATTGTGAGGTTGGGAGAGATGATCGGGAAAGCCTTGGGGAGCTGCGTGACAAGTACACTGGGAGTGGAATTCTATCTCCTCTCGCCTACCCTATGCGATCGGATCCATCAACTGCGCAGGCCAACGCAAATACTCTACGACAAGGACATAGGTCTGTGCCTGTATAGACTTGGTCTTGGGCCCGGCAGTATAGTGATTGAGGCGGGAACAGGAAGTGGGGCGATGACGGCCAGTCTCGCGAATATCGTTAGGCCGGGTGGGCATGTCTACAGTTACGAAATCAGGCCGGAATTCATCGAGACTGCGAAAACAAATCTCCAAAAGATGAGACTCAGCGAATATGTGACCCTCAGAAACGCTGATGCGAAAGAAGGATTTGAGGAGAAGGATGTTGATGCTGTTTTCGTAGATCTTGGAGATCCATGGCTCGTAATCCATCCCGCGCACACAGCATTGAAGGGGGGTCACTCACTGGCCTCTTTCAGTCCAACTATCAATCAGGTGGAGAGGGTTGTGGAGGCGATGACTGGGAAGTTTGTTGACATAGAGACAGTGGAGTGTTTTGTTAGAAGTATTCGGGTTGAAAAAGGCAAGACTAGGCCAATGTCGTTGATGGTAGGTCACACAGGATACTTGACTTTTGGGAGAAAGATATCTAAGAAATAGCCTTCAGAGTGACGGATTTCTAGCTACGGGAAGGTGGGTGTTATCGCCTTGTGTTCACAAGCGTCGGTACACTCAAGACACATAATACACTCAGGATCTGTCATTTTCTCCCACGGCTTCTCAGTTATTCGAACTAGCATGGGACAGACCTTCATGCAGTCGCCGCATCTATTGCACTGAAGCAGGTTTCTCTTCAGACCTAGGAAGCTAACTCTGCCAAATACTGCTAGAAGCGCTCCGGCAGGGCAGAAATATCTGCACCATGCTCTCAAAACGAAAAACGAAATGACTATGACGAAGATCAGTATCATCAGTCTTATCGCCAGCAACCAAGTCATGGAACTCAATCTGCTCCACATAGGATCAAAGGCAAGCGGATTTCCGATAGGAGGAACTCCAAGAAAATACAGAAGAACCATTCTTCCGACTATTGGCATGACCCCTAGCAGTGTGGCTTCAGGAGAGAGCGCCGAGAACGGTCCATGTGACAGTACACCTAGAGCTGCCTTGTAGTCTGCTCCCACCCCGTAGATAAGTGAAAGCAGGAGTGAACCACTGACAAAGAGCGTCGTTCCCAGAATCGCGTATTTGACTCTGATTGCTCCACCGTGTGTTCTGGGCGAGACATCACCAGGTTTTGCATTGACTGTGCCGACAAGATCCTGCAGAAGCCCAAATGGGCAGATCCATCCACATGTCGCTCTACCGATGAAGACGCCAAAAACAAGAAAGACTGCGATTGGTAACCAAGGCACGATTGCTTCAGCAGACATATGTTGGATGGCATCCAGCGCATCAACAGCAGTCTTCTCACCGCTGCCCAAGGTCAGTAGTATCGGGAGAGTAATGACAGTCTTAGCAACTCCAAGGTTTGCTCCAGTCAATGCGACTGTACTAAGCACCTGAGCTGTTTTTCTTATCCACCATATCATGTGCCTTTGTCTCAAGCTCTTCTCCAACTGTAGTTTCTCTACGGTATTCCTGCGATACAGGTCTCGCTGACTGCCTTAACCAGCTTCCAGAGTTCGTCCAGCTGCGTTGTGAAGCTACCGAGGTAAAGAAAACTAAAGCCCATCGTAAGAAGGAGTGATGCTATCATTCTCCTTTTCAATGCGCTCAACCTTAAGCAGTTTTCCTATTCGTCTTGCATGGCTCCATTTAACTCTTCTTTGTGCCCCATCAATTCAGGAGGACCAAGAGCTGGGACAGCCGGGCACTTGTCGAGCTCGACCTATTGACGGTGGAAGACAGGGCAATCCAGAGACAGGACTACTCATGATGGAGCAGCAGGGCATTGGCAAAGAGGGACGCCACTTTCCTCTGGTTCTCAGCCTTCACAATCGAACTTGAGACAAGAATTCCCTGTGCTCCGAGTCTCAGTGCCGAAGAGACATCATCCGACTCAGAGATTCCGGCACCGCATAGTATGACTACATCCGCATTGACGCTTCTTATTTTGGCGACAGTGTCAGTAATAACTTCAGGCTTTGCTTTTGAGACAGCAATTCCAGTGCCTATGAGTTCTGGAGGTTCTACTGCAATCATGTCTGGTTCAAGTGCGGCGCATGCTGAGCTTGTCATCGCATTGTTGGCGCAGACGACGGAGGTCATTCGCATTGCCCTGGCTCTACTGATGCATTGCTCGATTGCTAGGAGTCCTAATTGCCTTTCAGAGTGGTTCAGCAATGTTCCCTGAGCTCCAGATTCCCTCACAGCCTCAGCGGAGTTGTGACCAGTATGTGCTCCTTGAGGTTGTGGGTCAATATGTTGAGCGAACACAGGTATCTCAACTTGCTGGCTTACGAGAAAGATGTCCGTAGCTTGAGGCGCCACGACCATATGGATCCCGGTTTCCTTGTGAACCTGCTCAAGAATCTTCGAAAGTTCCATCGCCTTCTTGCCTGTGGACTCAGGGTAAGTTTTGAAATTCACGATTATTATCGGCCCATGATTGTTCTTCATGTATGGTCATCTTGCCAATAGGTCACAGCAGCGTGTTATGTAGCTAGCGTTTTCTCTAGTTTCTTGCACTTAAATATGGCACCGGTGAACAAGCCAATTGCCCCACTCTGAGATGCGCCAATTGTGAGGGCCAACAGAAGATATCCGAGCGCGCGCTGCTCCTGAGGTAGTATTGCGAAAGTAGTAAATACCAATAAGAACTACAGCGGTCATGGTGTGCGATTTGAGTAGTGGCAATAGGACAACTGTCTCGGTAATCAAGGCAGACGTGGGTTCTGTTGCAGGTCATCATGTGGTACACCCGGAACAGATGGTGGTCGCCCGATCCTGTTTGGAGAAGGCAAAGAATGATGGGACGATAGTTGACTTTCATGTGTTTAATTGTGGCGATGATCTTGAGTTGCTCATGACGCATCGTCATGGCGAGAACAGCAGGAGAATACACGAGCTTGCCTGGAACACATTCAGAGACGTAACCGATAAAGTCTCAAAACCGATGAAGCTCTATGGCGCTGGCCAAGATCTGCTCTCAGACACTTTCAGCGGAAACGTGAAAGGATTGGGGCCTGGAGTAGCAGAGATGGAGATTGACGAAAGGAGAAGCGAGCCGATAGTAGTCTTCGCCGCAGACAAGACCGAGCCTGGAGCTTTCAATCTCCCTCTCTTCAGGATATTCGCAGATCCGAATAATACAGCCGGCCTGGTGATAGATCCTGCTATGCACGAAGGTTTTACGTTTAGGGTCATGGATGTGATTGAGAACAAGACTGTAGATCTGGGCTGTCCCGCAGAGATATATGACCTTGTCGCCCTTATCGGGACCACGGGGAGATACGTAATAGACAGAATATTCAGAACGTCTGATGGACTGCTTGCTTCCGTTTCCAGTACAACACGTTTGAACCTAATCGCGGGCAAATACGTTGGGAAGGACGATCCCGTAATGATAGTGCGTACACAACATGGTCTGCCGGCTACTGGAGAGGTTCTGGTGACGTTCGGCTTTCCCCACTTGGTTGCAGGATTCATGAGGGGGTCTCACTACGGGCCGCTCATGCCCGTCGCTCTGAAGAACGCGAAATGCACGTTATTTGATGGTCCTCCGAGAGTGGTTGCATTGGGCTACAACATTTGTGAAGGACGTTTGGTGGGTGTCCACGGATCTGACCCTGCGGATTTATTCGATGACCCCGCTTTCGATCACGCCAGGGCCATCGCCAATAAGGTTACTGAATACATGCGAAGGCACGGAGAGTTCATGCCTGCGAGACTGGGGCCTGACGAACTTGAATATACAACTCTTCCTCAGGTGCTCGAGAAGCTGAGGCCCAGATTCAAGAGGCTGTGAAAGGAACCAGACCTTCCCCCATTTTCTGGATTTGCACCTTTAAGACAAGCTCTTCGATGTGTTGTCTTGGAGGCGCCGCCAATGTCAAGAAGGATTGTGGTAGTAGGAGGTGGAGCTGCAGGAACCACTGCAGCAATTGAGGCCAGAAAGACAGATCGGTCTGCTGAGGTGTTCCTGATCACAAAGGAAAGCATTCCGGAGTATTCCAGATGCGGATTGCCCTATGCATATTCCGGGATTGTGCCAGCACTGGAGGCGCTGATCACCCATCCAGCAAACTTCTATGAGTCTATGAGCAAGGTACATTTGTTGCTTTCAACCGAGTGCACCGAGCTTCTTTCACAGGAAAGAGCGATTAAAACTGTTGATCTTCGCACAGGAACTCGGAAACAGTTATCCTATGATGCACTCGTGATTGCGACAGGCGCATCACCCACCGTACCTCCCATCAAAGGAATTGAGAAAGAAGGGGTCTTCACCATCCGTGCTATCGACGATATGCGAAAACTGAAAGAGCACACAAAGAAGCACGCAGGCCCCGCGGTGATAATCGGGGCAGGCCTCATAGGCATGGAAATGTCGGAGGCATTGGCTGTCGGAGATTTGGAAGTAATTGTGGTGGAGATGATGCCTGAGATTCTTCCCGCCGTGCTTGATCCTGATATGGCAACTATTGTCAGAGAAAGAGCAGAGAGAGTCGGTATAAGAATCATTCGCAATTCGACAGTCACTCAGGTTCTGGGAACAACTCGTGTCGAAGGGATATTCACTGGTGAGCAGTCGATAATAGCGGATACTATCATTGTCGCGACAAGAGTCAAACCTGAAGTTGAGATCTGGGAACAAGCAGGAGTCAGAACTGGAAAGGCAGGAGGAATAGTTGTGGACAGGCGAATGTTGACGAACATTGACGACATCTACGCTGCTGGTGATTGTGTCGAGACGGAGTGTGCTATTACCGGAAGGCATTTGCTCTTGCAACTCGCGACCACCGCTGTGAGACAAGCTACAGTGGCCGG
The DNA here is from genome assembly GCA_964528315.1 of uncultured Candidatus Bathyarchaeia archaeon. Lineage (GTDB taxonomy): Archaea > Thermoproteota > Bathyarchaeia > 40CM-2-53-6 > JALHTG01 > JALHTG01. The sequence goes on along the minus strand of CAZGRO010000002.1, from coordinate 43,783 downwards.
AACGAATGCTGCAGGCGGATCCGAGATGTACTCTCCTTCGACTGGTGTAGCAACCACAAGGCTATTCGGATTGGAGGTGGCGAGCGCAGGATTAACAACAGAGACATCAAAGCACCTAGGACTTATGCCAGTCTCCTCTCGCATATCTGCTTCTACAAGACTGCCGTACATGTCCAATGCGAAGGAGATCACGGTGAAGCTTCTGTGTGCCCCTGAAGATCGGCGGTTGATTGGAGCCCAAATAGTGGGAGAGGAGAACGCTACGTGGAGGGCCAACTTCGCAGCTCTAGCGATGAACATGAGACTTACTGTACACGAATTTGCTAGAAAGGAGACCTGCTACGCACCACCTCTTTCCGCTGTTTGGGATCCTCTTACGCTTGCCGCACGTGCTTTGGAGCGCAAACTTGAAGTTGCTACCCAAGCGACATAGAAGAGAATTGGAGGGCTGTAATTGGCTGCAAAAGTCCTTGTTTGCGATCCGCTGGAACCTGAAGGAGCGAATGAGTTGCGCAAAGCTGGACTGGAGGTTGACGAGAGGCCTACAATCTCTGGCGAGGAACTCCTGGGAACAGTTGCTGGATATGATGCTTTGATAGTCCGCAGCCGTACAAAGGTCACCAAAGAGGTAATCGGGTCTGCAGAAAAACTCAAGGTAATAGTTCGTGCAGGCGTCGGTTTGGACAACATAGATGTGGAATCAGCAAAACAGAGGGGAATACAAGTACTGTCTACTCCAGCCGCGTCAACTACCAGTGTCGCAGAACTCACTGTTGCGCTTATGCTCGATGTCCTTCGCCAGATTAGCCTTGCAGACAGAAATATGAAGGAGGGAAAATGGGTAAAATCGAAACTGCTCGGCCGGGAGCTGAAAGGAAAGACCGTTGGAGTAATCGGCATTGGAGGAAGGATAGGAGGAGAAGTGGCTAGAATCCTGAGCACTGGATTCGGGGCGAACATTCTTGGCTACGACATCGTTGACGTTAGGCAGCGTGCAGCCGATCTGAAAATAAGAGTTGCCGAAAATCTGAATGATCTTCTAGCTCGCTCAGATATAGTAACAGTGCACGTAACGTACTCCTCGTCAACACATCACCTGCTTGATGAGAAAAAAATCGACTCGATGAAAAAAGGAAGCATTCTTATTAACACTTCACGAGGAGATATTGTCGATGGCCGTGCTCTGCTTAGAGCTCTCAGGAGAAAGCACCTATCTGGAGCAGGACTAGACGTTTTTCACAACGAACCCCCTGAGGAGGTGTGGGAAAAGGAGCTTGTAACGCTTCCAGACGGAGTCACTGTATGCACAAGCCACATAGGGGCGCAGACCGCTGAGGCTCAGAATACGGCAAGCATGATGGCAGCCGAGGCTGTTATAAACACCCTTTCACTGTGATTCAGTCCCTGGGGAACAGCTGCGCATATCGCACATACACTAAACCCCTGAGCGTTGTTCTAGTAACACCTGAGCCACTGTGTTCCCAGAAATGATGCCGAGGTCGCGCCAGAACAAATGAAGGATTTCCTCGAAAAATGCTTTTAGGTCAAATCACGCATCTACCGAGCCAGATGATCGAGATGAACACGATCGAACTGATTGAATTTCAGAGACTAGATCTCAGGACAGGAAGGGTTCTGAAGGCCGAAAGAATCCCTGAAAAGAAGAAGATCTACAAGCTTCAGATAGACATGGGTGGCGAACAGACGCAAACAATTGCAGGTGGAGCAGACTACTATCCTCCTGAATACTTTGTTGGGAAGACCGTGATCGTGCTGACCAATCTTGAGCCAAAAACCATTGCTGGCGTCGAATCGAGGGGTATGTTGCTGGCAGCAGATCTTCAGGGAAAGCCCATATGGCTGACCACTGACGGTGAGGTACCGCCAGGAACCAAGGTCAGATAGCAGCTGCCGCCTGAAGTCAAGAAGCTATATAGAAGACCAGGATCAATTTGCAGGTCCCAACGGAGAACAGCAGCTAGAGGCCTTTCAATGAAGATGATGCTCACAGCAGCATTCCTGGTGGCGATGATTGTCTCAACAGGTTCTACGGTCACGTTTGCATCAACGTTCTCAGCCAAAATCCACCCTGACCGAGTTCATGCAAGCATATCAGTAAACCTCACGCAGAATATCACGAGTCTTTTCCACAGAAGTTTTGCAGTTTCTGGAGATTCTCTAGGTCATGCAAGCCGGACAATAGAACAGCAAGTAAAAGCAAGATCGCCACAGACCTCCTTGAAAGATTTGTCTATTCAGTGTACATTCACAAATACCACGATTGAAAGCATCATCAAGTTCGATGTTTTGTCAGTCACAAAGCGCGAAGATATGATTATCGCCAATTTCACATGGCGCGCATTGGAGGTATTGGATGACCTCGTGGCGGAAGGAGTGAACTACAATCAGGTAGGGAAGGCCTATTTTCGGCCAGTCATTCCACGATACGAAAACATGACAGGAGTGCGGTTCTATGAAAACCGGACAGTCCAAGTGACACATTACAGAGCATCTGACCTTGCTGGCAATATTACTATGCTCAGATTCAGACCCCTGAGCGTTCCCCTCTCCAAGTGGGATATGATTTACAATATCACAACGGCAGAAACCGCCTACATGCTGAAAGTCGGACGAATCGTTGACTTGGTTGCAAGACGAGAAATCAACTCATCAGTGGCCTCGTTCGGAATCTGGATGGAGTTGACTGGAGAAATCATCGCACCGGGATTCGCTACGCTCAGAGGGGAGGCCGTTGTTTCAGAGGCCCAAGTTGGGCTCGCTCAACTGTCGATTTTAGCAGCGGTGATTATGCCTCTAGTGACTCTGATTGTAGCTCACTTGGCTGAGAGGAGAAGAGTTAGGTTGAGAGCTGAGGGCAGACGAAGGTAGCCTGTGAGCACAGCAGCACTAGTGCGAATATCAGAATTGGTGCGACATATTCAGACGGAAGCCACTATTCTAGAGCTCAGCTGAAAGATATTGGAAATGTTGCTAGTATTCCGCACGCACCGAGTCGCTTTCATAAATGAAAGATTGCGCGATTTTCTGAGTCTTCGACGATATAGTTCAGGTGGATCTCGGCTCGATCTTGTCGATGATCTTATCGGATAACGAGTTTTGGGATCTGTTATTCAAATATCTTTGGCATTTCATTACTTTCGTTTCTCTCTTCTACTTATATTGACTCAACATTCACCTCGTTTATTGACCGTGTCTTTCGGAGATTCCGGCCAAGATGCTCGGAGAATCGGAGAGCATGATAAACAATGATGCGTATTCAATCAATATCAGAAATGACCACTACGCTTTCGAGATGGAAGACCTTTTGGGGTCAAAGGCCAGGATTAGAATCTTAAGGCTACTTGCCAAATATCCAAACCACGCCTTCACCAAATACAAGATATGCCAAGTAACGGGCCTGAAACGACAAATCGCGTCAAACCACTTAAGGAGATTGCTTGAACAGAATCTGATTGCTTCAAGAGGAAAAACAATAGTGCGATACCGCTTCAACACACATTACTATCGAGCCAACGCGTTTCGAGAATTTCTTTCAAAAATGTTACTTACATAAGAATCATGTTTGTGACATCAAATCTGACACTTCTGGACCTAGAAGCCAAGTGACGCCTGCCCCACTCTGTCGTGCTCAGCGTCCTCAGCGAAAAAAGGATTCGCATCCCTTTCCCAACACAAACATATAGCATCCTGATTCCGAATATGTTTTTGTGTTAGTCCGCACGCACTATATTCGGTGCCAATGACGATAACTAGAACTTGATGATAAACCAAGAATGAGTTCAATCCTGGGGTAGCTGAGGCGCCTTTAACATATTTCATTGATAGAAGCCCATCTCACGGAACCTTCTACATCTGGAAATAGCTTCCAACTTGCTGGAAGAGATGATCTTTGAAAGGGGACCAGAAAGTCTAGACGGAGAGTCAGGTTCCAATTGCTACGTCGTTTTCTGTTTCATGATATCCTGAAACCGGTTTCTGTCTATTGAACCCATATCAAAAAGAGTCTCTGCGATTTCTGTGATCTTGAGAAAGGCATGAAGCGTCACTCCATTCGTCTTCAGTACGTCAGCGCCTCCTTCTTCTCTGTCGATAAGCACGATTGCATCATTAACAACACCACTTTCACATCGCACGGCCTCAATCGCCTCAAGGGTGCTCTTACCCGTCGTGATCAGGTCATCGACCATCAGAACTCTCTCGCCCGGAGACAGGAGTCCCTCTATTCTCCGTTCTCTGCCATGTGTCTTTGCCTCCTTTCTCACGTACAAGAAAGGTTTCTTTGTTCTGAAAGCCAAGACAGCGCCATACGGAATTCCAGCTGTTGGAAGCCCTGCTATTCGCTCGAAGTTCGTTGTCCCCACCTTCTCGTTTGCAACTGTCTCGTAGACACTCGTCACGAGATCGAATGTGTCAGGAAAACTTGGAAGAATCCTCAAGTCTATGTAGTAGGGGCTGATCTTCCCACTGGTAAGTGTGAATGCACCAAAACGCAAAGCTCCAGTCTTAACAAGCACTCGACAGATATCTTCTCGCAGTCGATTCCCGTTGACCATTGGCCTCTACCTCTTTCGGTCTGGATACATAAACACCTCTCCACGCTTAATAATACGTGACCTCGTGCTAGGAGAGAGTTTCGCCAAAATCGCAACGAATTCTTTTTGGCCATTACCATGGTAGGGAATCGCCAGATCCGGTTTCACAAGAGCCGCGATTTCCGCACCAGTTCTCGGAGTGGCTTTCGGGGCGATACCAACTGTACATAGGCACACATCAATGCCATATCGTCTTCCTATGTCGGCCATCTCTTTGAATGGGAGACTGTCACTAGTATGATAGAGCGTCACCCCGTCTTCGCTCGTGATGAGATATGTCAGCGGTGCCTCAGCAGGATGAGAACTCTTCTCAGCAGTGACCAGCATATCCTTGACCTGAAACTCGTCTCGTACGTTTGCGGCTGACAACTTATCGGATGATATCGCCGAGCTTAACCTATCGTAGGATGCCTTATCGCACACTACTTGGCAGTTAGACTTTGTCTGTGTATCTATCACTGTTCCTTCGTCAAGATGATCGTAATGTTCATGGGTTATGAGGATTGCGTCAACTTCGGAAAGAGCCGTTTCATTCACTTCGACTGGATCTATCACTAAGATCACATGAGGAGACTTCACCAAGATCCCAGAGTATTCGTTAAGCCATGTGATCGCGATTTGTCCTCTACCCACCGAAATATGCTCAACTGCCGTATCTTGACACCATTCATAGGGGTTTCGGCAATCGTCTTTAACGTTTTTGGTTGGATGCGCACTAACATACACTTTCTGGTTCGATTGGTTTAAATGATGACCAGACTTCGGAACACATGGTCACGACCAATGGTGGAGATCTGGCTTCCTTACGGAAAGACGAAGGTTTCCGTGAAAGTTCCAGAAGAGAATTTCAAGGGAGCGATTGAGACTAAGGACGATGATGTTGTCAAGAATCTTGCATCTCATGTAGAACGATCACTTCAAAAGCCCATCTGCTCAAGGCCGCTTCGTTCCATGGTCAAGACTGGCGAAAGAGCCGTTCTCGTGATTGAAGGCACGGTGAGATCGACAATAGTCAACGATCTGGTTGCGCCAGTGATCATGGAGCTTATCGGAGCAGGACTCAGGCCGGAAGAGATCACGGTTCTCTTTGGGACCAACATGCAAGGGTCTACCCGGGTGCAACAGATATTACAGGTGGGTGAAACAGAGCTCTTGAATCGATTGAAAATCCTCAGCCACAACTGTAGATCCAAAGATCATGTGCGTGTGGGCGAAACAAGTCGTGGTACAGGAGTCTTTCTCAACACAATGTTCGCCAAAGCCGATGTCAAGATACTTATTGGAAGTGTGGGGTTGCACCCATATGCGGGCTATACAGGAGGCCGCACAGGCGTACTGCCTGGTGTATCTGGTGAACAGACAATCTCGCATAACCATGCGCTTCTTGTTCACGTCAACGCGCACCCGGCAGTCCTCAATGGTAATCCCGTTAGTGAAGACATGACTGAAGCGGCTGAGCTGGCTGGGGTCGATTTTATGGTTAATGCAGTTCTCAACAGAGCAGGACAGACTGTGCGAGTCTTCTCTGGAGATCTTCAGAAGGCATTCCATAGCGCGTCTACGAAGGTGGGGGACATGTGCAAAGTGCCTTGCGAATCCAAGGTCGACATTGCTGTGGTGAGTGCAGGCGGCAGTCCTGAAGACGCCACCCTGTGTCAGTCAATTGAATCACTGTGCTACGCGCTTGATGTCGTGGAAGACGGAGGTGCAATAGTCCTCGTTGCGGAGTGTTCTGAAGGCTATGGAAACCAAGTCTTTGGTCAATGGATGGAAAGGTTCGACAAGTCGCGACGACTCGAACAGGAGATCACAAAGAAATTCGAAATAGGAGGGCAATACGCATATCTTCTCGCGAAAACTCTTGAAAAAGTGAGGGTGTACTTGGTTTCCACCATACCCGATTACTATGTCTCAAGGGTCTTCAGAATGCGTCCTGGGCGAACTGTTACTGGAGCACTTCAGACTTCATTGAGGACTATTGGAAAGGATTCGAGGGTCTTAGTCATCCCGCACGGTGCCTCAACGCTTCCCGTTCTTCTCGAACACAAGGCATAGTGCGGCATCACTAGTGAACGGTCCGAACAGTTCCGTTCGTCCTACTTGCAAGGTCGCGGGCCAGCTTGATCTGCATCGGTCAAGGATGGGACTGGCAGGGCCTACGTATTGACCGAATACCAAATGAAAATTGCGAATAAGAGGCATAGAATGGCAATCAAAAAGGAGAAGCAAACAACTTCCTTGTGTCGCGTGATGGACACCATTTGCGCGTATCTTGTGAGGGCCTTTTCTCCTTTGGAAGGAACCTGGCATTTGTGATCAACTGAGTTCCAGCGCGCTTGGCAGAATCCAATAGACGCACCAGTGTTTGGATTTTCAGAGTGGCAGGCAATGCCAAATCTCTAGTCGACTACAACTTAACATAGAGAATAACGATTATGAGGACAACGATAGCATAGGCGCATTTTCTGGATCTTGAAAGAGGAGACCAGTCGTCTAGAGGTGCGATTCCTGATGATCCCTTACCGCTGGCAAACATCATTATTGCAATTAGAAGAGCAAACGCCCAGAAGCCCGACAGAACCATTACTGTGAGTCCAAGGTAGCTTGCTGCCTTGTGCCCTCTTGATCCGAACAATGCTCTCGACAAATGTCCGCCATCCAACTGCCAAATAGGCAGCAGGTTCAGATAGCTAATCAGGCTGCCTATCCAAGCCGCAAATTCAATCTGCGTGAAAAAAAGGACGAACCCTTTCGGATAGGGTCTCACGACTGGAATCAATAGGTCAAACAGAAGCGGGTATTCTGGCCATGAAGCAGGCACTGCCAATCCGAGTTTGTTCCAAAGCACTGCATCGCCGATAGGAATGAGGTAAGCCGTCTGGATGCTGAGAACAGTCACAACGATGAGTGCGATGAAGGCCACAAGCGGACCGCTTAGCCCGAGGTCGAACAGAGCATCTCTGTTTCGCGGGGGGCTCCTCAGAGATATGACTGCGCCAAATGTCCCAGTTGGCGGTATTCCCGGAATGAAGTACGGCATGGTCGAATCCATCTTGTGAATCTCGCAGGCAGTTTTGTGGCCAATCTCGTGAAGACCAACAATCGCCAAGAGTGATAGGACGAAGAGACTGACTGGAAGATAAGGGCCAGCATGAGGCATTAGAACCTCCCGCTGTAACACAGATCCCTCCCAGAGGACAAAGCCGGTAGCGAAGATCGTGCAGACTGTGGCGACAAGGAGAGCCAGATTGATTAGAGGACGCGTGCCTTTGAGTCGAGGTTTTGGGAAGACTCTCAGCAAGAGAACTCCATCTTCGAATCGTAGAGTGGGAATGAAGCCTTTCTCGGTCATCTCATCAACAAGAGACTCGAATTTCGCCTTTGCTGGTTCAGGGCTCAACACAAAGGTTGGGACTGCCTGCTGATCGGCGTACGCATCCACTACAGCAAATCGGGAGGACACCGACCTCTTGATCTCCCCAAAGGAAACCAAGATTTCATCCTTAACCGGCGTCGACATGCCTACTGCCCCAATACGTTCACCTAACAACATGGATCATCATATAAGGCCACTGTGGAATACACAGATGCAAGAATCTGGAAGTTTGTTGACAAGGCCTTATATCTTAAGCAGGAACCAGGAAGCGGATTGAAGTCTGGATTGACGACTGATATCACAATACGAAGGTTCGGACCAAATGACCTAGGCAGCGTCATGGAGATCAATAGAACATGCTTGCCAGAGAACTACTCAAGTTCGTTCTTTCTTGAGGTCCACGCGAAATTCCCTGAAGGATTCCTTGTAGCAGTCAACTCCGACCAAGTAATAGCATACATCATGTGTAGAGTGGAACGAGGTTTCTCTGAGACAAGTAGATTTAGATTCGTCAGAAAAGGCCATGTAATCTCGATAGCTGTTCTTCCGGAATACCGAAGAAAGGGGATCGGAAGTGAACTGGTCAGACAAGCCGAGAAGAGCCTAATCGAAAAGGAGTCAGAAGAATGCTTTCTTGAGGTTCGAGCATCCAACAAAGCTGCGCAAGAGCTGTACAACGCGCTTGAGTTCAGAGAGACAAGAAAGATACCCTTCTACTACCAAAACGGAGAGGAAGCAATTGTCATGACCAAAACACTTGTTCAAATACCTTCATCTCGAGACTGATTCATGAAAAGTTCCAGGTCTTCTGATCCGGCTGCTATTTCTCTAAGCTGAGTGTTTCTCACATGATTCCCAAGTCTTCAATCAGTTCCGATACCGTGCAGAATCTATGATTCTGAAGAAGGTGCTCAAACGCTCGAAAACAGCAGAAGTCGTAGGGCAGAAATCCAAGTCGTGAGAGTGCTGATCCTGAAAAGGATTCTATTCTTCTTCGAAACAATTGCCAAGGGTGAAGACACAGTACCGCCGAGGCGCCGTGGCCACTACACTTCGATACGAAGCGACTTGTCAGGCTCTTGTCTAAGAGAGAGAAGAGAGAGATGAAATAGCCGGAGCCAAAGGGGATCTCCAGGCCAGTGAGTAATCGCAAAGACAAAGGGCGGGGAAGAGCTAATCGCGACTGTCGCTTCAGACTATATGTAGAGATGGGAATCTCAGTAATTCCTCCAATTACCCTATACTGGCCTGGTGGGCCATAACTGGAACTGTCGTAAGTGAATCCACACTGGGCTAACTCATTCAGACATCGCTCGGGCATAATAGCTCTGGGAGCTCTAAATCCGAGTGGCCTGTAACTATCAAGGAATCTCCTTGATTTTTGAATTTCATCTCTGAGAAGCTCTGGGTTTCTGATCTCAGCATGAGTGTGAGAGTGATAGGCAATCTCATGCCCGGACTCGCTTATTTCTCGCACAAGTTCAGGATACCAATCGTGCACTTCTCCCACTACGAAGAACGTCGCTCTCTGATCCCGCTCCTTCAGGAGCCGTAGGATTTCCGTTGCCCAGGTGATGGTGCTTTCTCCGTCCAGGTGCTTTCTCCCTTTCTCGGTTAGTACCTGTCTTCTCTGCCGCTCAGGTAAGTAATTCCTCTCAGTCAAGTATCTGTGTGAGATGGCCTCCAAGTCTATCGTGAGCACATGATTCAATTTAAGCCTCGAAATATGTAGGCATCGGCAAATTAAGGCTTTGAATAAAGTCTGTGGCATCCAAATCGATGTTTGCGAGAGTCATGTGGCTTGTCCCTTGTTGATTGACAAGTGTAGGCGAGTGGGAAGTCATTTTTGAGGAAAGTAGCTCTCGGTTCTCTCTAAATGTGGAGAGTCAAAGTTACAGAACAACAATGTGTTATGCTTGCTTTCACTGATATCGACATATCTTCTGACAGGGGGGCAGATCAAGAAGAGAAGCATTCTGATGGCAACAATCGCTTGGAGAATGCGCAGGCGTGCGCAGTACGAGGGAAGCGGATTTCTTGCTTCGCTTCTATCAAGTTGTTGGGATCGTTTACACAACTGTCAGCTTGGACCTGGATCCAAGAACGGGAAGAGCTCTTCCGCTTCCGCCAGCTTTGAGGATCCGAGCATCACCTCGAGTGGATATGCTTCTGCACGGTGCACCGACCGACCAGGGAAGTCACGCTTTGGCGTCTGGGAATGTGTGCTGCAATTAGTTCGATGAACGTATGACGAATATCTGAATCGAGGAAGCTAGTAGGCGTCCCTAGACCAGACGCTTCTGATGAATGATTGATTGACCCTAGGAAGGACACCCGAGAACCGTTCATAACGGTTTCGTCTTGATGACATAGAGAAAGGATGTGGGCTTCTGGATTGTCTCAATCTTGAATTTCGCTTCCTCAAGCAATCTGACAATCCAACGCAGAGAGAATAGGTTTATTCTCAGGCCATGAGACAGATGGTAAATCCAGTATACGAAGCCAAAGGGCGACACACTAAGCGTTGAAAGTACCATACAACCTTCATTGGTAACGTGGTGTCGTAGGTTCCGCAATGCTTTGGCCGGGTTCCTGCAAAACTCTAACGGTCCAGCACACAGGATCTTGTCAAACTTTCTTCCTAGATCCATTGATTCGATGTCATGCACTTCGGCCTCCAGACCGGTTCTTCTCACTGTCTCGACCATTTCAGAAGAAATGTCCACACACAATATCTTCGCGCCAGAATTCCTGATCAGTTTCGCATAGAATCCTGAGCCACAGCCGGCATCTAGTATGGTTTCGCCTTTCTTGGGTGACAACAGAGTCATCAAGCAGTCCATCTCTCGCCGTTTCATGTTGCCACCGACTCCAGAGGTAATCATACTCGAGTATTTTCTTGCAACTTTGTCGTAGTATTCTTTCGGGTGCGTGGCTAATACCTCGTGCGCGCTCACTTTTTCCTGACTAAACCGTTCATCTATGTTCTTGATAAGATTGTACTATGAGATACAGCAGACGTGAACAAGATACGAGGCTGGTCTGTGATCCCTAGCCTCTGCTGGAGGATCCAAATAAAACTCCTCGATTTTCACCGCACTTAGCTGAATCACCGAGCTGTTTCGTAATAGATGTTGGGATGACGTGCTGGTTACTAGAGCTGTATGGTTGCCATTTGATGATGCTTTGAGGATTTGAAGCGTCCCAAGAATCTGCTTTCGGCAATGATAGTTTTGGGATTCTCGCGCGTGCTGGCGTACGAGTCGAAGTATGTACACTTCGGCCGCGTAATTGGGAAACAATTGGCGGTAAGATGAGCGTTTTCTCAATGATTCACATGAAGCAAACAAGAGAGCATGGCAAAACCAGTTGACGGCATGTCGTGAGAAACGTAGGGATTCGGAACATTATTCCAAGAAAAACGTTCTGTCACCATAAGGACTATGGCTGCGAACCCGCTCCCGTTCTCAGGAAGCTAAGGCATACTAGTGCCAAGACGAACGTCGGGACATAGAAAATGCAGAATTCAAATTCGATCAGAAAGATCGGTCTTCCAGAAAATCTAGGGTACGCAACTAGAACCGATGCAGCAGACATCAGGATGAGCGCCGCCGCCCAATATTCCGATTCACTCATAGAGATGGCAACCTTCAGTGCTGCTTGTGCTGGTTCTACCTAGGAGATTCTCCCTCTAGCAATATCTTGAGAGGAATGTTCTGGCTTTCCCCATCTGGCAGGGTTCGTCTAATGCTTATTGGTAAGACTCCTTGCTCCAGCTCCATCAAAGCGATATCTATGGGAGATTTCGATGATCGTGAGGTGTCGACAAGAACAGGGGCTCCCATTGAAATCTGAAGAGCCCTAGCTCCAATCACCCTGGCCTTTTCGAATCTTGTGAGTTTCTTTGGTCCAATTAGCGGAGCTACCTTTGCTTTCTTTGGAGAGGCTTTGGCTCTTTTTGATCGTTTCATGGAAGGCCCTCTTGCGGCCTGGGATTAGCTCCCACATCCACCATAACGCTGGACTGCTCCTCCGATTCTGCTGTTCCGTTCCATATCCATAGGGTGTAGAATCCCCGAAAGGTCTTCGGCACGCTCGTTGTATTTCAATAAGATTACCTCGAAGTCAGCGGATTACCCAACACACATGGCAGACTCAATATAAGGTTTACTGCATAACGCAAAAGTGAAACTCAGAGCTACCTCTCTACAAGACTAATGACCAAGCATCACTATACTTCTATCAGCGACATTCCGACTCTCTCCCCAATCCTCCGAAGAGTCTCAGCCCAATCACCGTACGCCATCACATGGTGGTTCCCGGTGAACTGAAGAAGACGATTGACATCGCCTTTGAGCTTTATCTTCGCTTGAGTTCTGCAAAGAGAGAATTTCCCGATCTGCGATTCGAGAAGTTCGCCTTTGGCAACAACTAGCTGAAGAGGCTTGAATTGCATGTTTGCGATTGTAATCGGCATCCGTCTCAACGGGACATCAAGAGATACTCCCTCACCGGATTCAAAGTGACTTCTTAACACGATTCTTCCGCCAGCTTCCGCGAGGGATGTTGGAGCGGTGCAATGTGCAAGAGTCAGAGTATTCAGGCTTCGATCAACCTGGACCAGGTTCCCAAGCCAGCTCGGCCCAGCTATAGCCTTGAAAAGCATCATCAAAACCAGCGATCGAAGGTCTCCTTCGCATACCGAAACCTTTCCCTCATCAATCAGGAGAGCGAACCCAAGGCACGCAGAAGTCCCTGTCCTCTTGATAAGCCGGAAACAGTCGAGAGATACTGCATCAACTTTGTAGGTATCAATCAACGACCTGAAAGCCAGATACATCCTGCATGACTTGAGAAGGTCCTTTCGGCTAGGTTCCATAATTGTAGCCATTGCAAATCTGCCATTCATGACCTTTGAAGCGTTCTCATCAGTCTGGCCTCTAAACTCGTCTATCAAACTGGCGATAGATATCTCGGTCACAGACATTCCAAAAAGATCAGTCAAAACTTTGGAGTCCTCTGTTTTTTCCTCAAAGTATTGCTCATCGCCTATGAGGCCAACATTGAACCCTTTAAGGGACTTGAGAAGACGTGATGCTCTTGCCTGTCCAAGAATACTCTCGGGGGCCTCGTCCAAGCTGTTGTACACGATTTCACCTCTCCAAGCCTCGATGCCCTTCAGCTTCTCCCTAACGCTGAGAGCGGACGACAGACTGTTGACTTCATCGTAAGCCCAGACAAAGTAAGGGTTATCAGCAACTATTTGAGACGCAAGCTCTGAAGTACCTCCGCTTGCAAGAAATACCACAATAGCGTCATACTCTTCGACTGGGGAGCGAGAGACATCTTCAGCTTTTAGCGCAGGAGCCTGTCTTCCGAATACCTTAACCCCCGACTTTTCGAGAAGTTCCCTTGCGAGATTGACTGGCTCAACAATTCGGTTAGCATGCATTTTCGTTGCAAGTGGGATCATGAGCACTGTAGGTCGGTCCATCTTCTTGGTCACACCTAGGACGATGAGGACATCGATTTCTCTTTTCTTAAGCGTATCTGATCCCTGCGTTATTTCGCCGATGCCTTGACTCACGATCAGCAACTATCCTTGATAGAAGATGAGCTTGAAGACGCCTACCAGGTAAGACAGAAGCCTGATGAAAAGTCTTTTAGAGATAGTGCGTTGATCTGCTGAACAGTCAAGATGACCCAGATTGAGAGAGCTCATCAGGATAAATGAACCACTTATGGGAAAAGAAGAGATTGAGGCTGCAGTTTCTGTATTGAAAAGTGGTACTCTCACTAACAAGAGTGGTGCTGGGCCACGAGTGTTAGAGTTTGAACGTGAGTTTGCACGGCTTGTTGGCGTCAAGCACGCTGTCGCGGTCAACACTGGGACAGCTGCACTTCATTGTGCTTTGCTTGCGGCAGGAGTGAAGAGTGCCGACGACGTTCTGATACCTTCGTTTACTTTTGCGGGTACAGGAACTCCAGTTCTACTGTGCGGCGCGAGGCCTATATTCGCTGATATACGAAGCGAAACGTACTGTATATCTCCCGAGGACATTGAAAACGCCATCAGCAGGAGAACCAAGGTGATAATGCCAGTTCATCTTTATGGCCTCTCGTGTGACATGGATCCTATAGTGGAGATAGCGCGACAGAGAGGGATAACAGTTGTCGAAGACGCGGCTCAAGCACACGGAGCGGAGTACAAACAGCGGAAGGTTGGATCACTTGGAGAGATGGCCTGCTTCAGTTTCTATTCTGGCAGTAACATGACAACGGGCGAGGGAGGGATGATTACAACCAATGACGATGATTTGGTGCAGACTCTGAAGATGATAAGAACTCATGGCGAAGAACGACCATACTGGGTCTCTAGAATAGGTAACAACTACCACATGACAGAAATGGTTGCTGCGATAGGCGTTGCCCAGCTCAGAAGACTCGGCGAATTCTTAGAAAGAAGACGCCAAAATGCGAAGATTTTGACTGATCAAGTCGGGGTTTCTGGGAAACTTGCGTTACCTTCCGAACCTGACGGGGTGAAACACTCTTGGTGCATGTATACTGTGCGTCTTAGGGGAGCCAACGCGGGCAAGAGAAACAAGATAGTGGAAAGAATCCGCGATAAGAACATTGAAGCGTCAATTTACTACGAGACGCCCTTACATCTGCTTCCACTCTACAGAGAGGCCTCTGGTTTGCGAAAGGGGTCGCTGCCTGAGACTGAAAGGGCCGCGCGTCAGGTGTTTTCCCTTCCGCTTCACCCAGGTCTGACCTCGGAAGACATGTCATATGTCGCTGACACCGTAAGGAGAATAGTAGGCTGAACATCTCTCTCAAGATTTAGCATGAAATTGAGTTCCACCTACCTTCTATTTCCAAGACTAGTACCGTAGCAGCCTTGTTCAATTTCATAGCACATCATCTATGGAATATCGATACCGCCGTAAAGAGGGGGCAGACCGCATTCGTTATTTCGAATTGCGTCACATCCGCAAGAGAGCTTTCGTATTGCTTCTCCGGAAAAATACGATCATACGCCACACGATGAGCCTCAGAGCTTACGACATAGCAAAACTCAAAGCACTAGCTCCACAAGAGAAATCTCGACGAGGATAGCCTGGAATAGAACTGCCAATCCAACGATCTTCTCCTGTGTCGATCGTCTCAAGAGGATCGAAACGATCCCCATGGATGCTATGATCGCGAGTTCTAACTGAATTCGGTCAAGCCTATCGAGTACGCCTATCACCACTACCGTCGCTATGCAGAGTATCATGGAGACCGAATGTGAATAAGGAATCTTCTTTGGTTCAATATCTTCAGGAATCCTGAAGAGGACGTAAGGCAGCACGATGGCTGACAAAGCGAGCAGGACAACGCCGAAGTTACTCTTACTGACAAAGACTGAGAGCGACGAAAAGAGCCCCAGAAAGGCAAAGCCAAATTGCCTTGTGATCTGCGATCTGCCATAAAGCGCAACAAACGAGAACGCTATCGACAAGGCCATCACTACTTCAGCGATCAAGCACGCAACATCCCATTGCTATCCTCATTTCATAATCATTTTGTACCTCGTTTAACTTACTTTCTGTGGGTTTCGAATGTCAGGGGAACTATCCAGGCACAAAGTAAGATTTGTTGTTCAGGATTCAGGTGAGGCCGTGGGCGAACTCATTAGGTTTCTGGCTCCTAGAACCGTTGAGTCTCTGCTTAGAGCGATGCCGTTGGAAGGAAGAGCGGCCATATGGAACGAGCAGGTCTATTTTGAGACATGTGTCAGACTGGGAGCTGAAAAAGCCAAATCGAAGGTGGAAAAAGGTGCTATAGCTTACTGGCCACTCAGCTCGGCAGTCTGCGTGTTCTATGGAGCCAGACAACCATATAGTCCAGTGAACGTTGTTGGGAGAATCACACAAAACCTGGAGCTATTCGCGAACACGAGATCAGGTTCGAAGATCATCTTGGAGCGTTTCTAAGCCGCGACTGCCCTGTAGATTCTTATTCTTGCGTTGCCACCGACCGATGTCAGAATCTTCTTTTTCTCCAGCTCTTCGAGCAAGTCCTTTGCTGCACCTAGACGTATGTTGAACTGTGACGACACTGCATAGGGTGTAATCGCACCCATTTTGGATACCTCGTTAATGATTCTTGGGTCATCCGTCCTCTGGAGTTCCACTGCCCTGACCTTCTTCTCCGCAGGTCCCGACTTCGGTTTCGCCTTCTTAGGAGCAGCTTCTTCTTTGTCTTGTTGAACCTGGGTCTTTTCCATCTGTGCTAGGCTCTTCTTCTTTGCGCCTCCGATTGCCGATACCTCCGTTGCAGACTGGAATTTGATCCCTCAAATAAAACTGTTTCGTGAAGCACCTTTTTGATAATCTCGGCACGATGGCATGTGAATTCTGCCTTTCGATTTCGGCTCAGATTTGCGGTGACAACGTACACGTCTTTTCCCTTCAAAATCAGTATTAGAATTGCGGCAGTCAACAGGGCTGCGGATGTGAACAATACCGACCCGACCACCGGTATGTCAAGTTCCATGTCAATCTCCTCTCTCCACTCGCCAACCACCGTCTTAGGGCCATCAATCAGCAGGGTAAGAGCTTGGGTGGTCGACGTCAAACTGTAGGTTCCGTTCTTTTGGACGGTCCATCGATTGAAAACGTACTTGTGGACCGCTCTATGAAAGATTGTCATCTGACTCCTCTCTCCAAAGATTACGGGTTCGATCATAATGACCAGCGTCGTTCCAACGTTCAATTCCAAAGTTGTTGGCTTGTGTACGTCATCGATCGATTTGGAGACACCGTCTACAACTATCGTCGGAGAGAACAGAACTGGTGCTCCTACGAAGACCAGTTTGACTTCATATTTTGCCTTGCATATTGATACAGCTTTCTTTGCATTGACTTTCCCGAATCCCCATTTGTAAGAGCTGTCTGGCGCTGTCTCGCCGGTGTAGACGTCCTGCCTAGCAGTCATCTTCATTATTTCTTTGACTGCATATGCAGTCAGGTAAGGGTTGCCTTCCATCATCATTGCAACAACTCCAGTGATATGTGGTGCCGCCATGCTTGTGCCTTGCTTTACGGAATGCATTTCGGTGGGATCCGTTTCTGAGCTGACAGTGTCAATAGATTTTGCAGAGACGATGGCTTTTCCCGGAGCGCAGAGCTCAGGTTTCACTCTGCCATCTCTGGTCGGACCCCACGAACTGAATCTCGCTAAGTCACCGAGAGCCTCACTGGCCTTATCTTGGTAATTGGTCCCATTCTTGGTGGTCCATTGAGTACGTGTAACGTACGCTCCTACGGTGATCACGTTCTGGGCGGTTCCAGGCACTGTTACGGTCTTGTTCGGCGTAACCTCGTATCCAGAACCAGGTAGGAATTTCCCTTTGGTACTAAGCCAAGCATCCCACTCTGCTGGGCGCGATAATGAGCTTCCTTGCAGGGTTACGGTCCATTGGTCCTCTGTCATATTGGTTGAAGAGACAGCCATTATTCTCCAGGCCTTTCCGCTTCCAGATGAGTCTTGGGCTATGTGAATGGTGCCTCTCGGTGTTGAGAATCCTGATGACGAAGTTGAGCCGTTGAGGATCTGGCCGTCTGGGCATTTCAGTGAGATGTTCATCTCATCAGATGCAGAGTACCATATCTCAAGGTATATTTCGTCTTCATCCACTGTGGGTATCACGGTCAGGGTTGTGGTTTGGTCTCTTGCAAGGTTGCCCTGCGCGTGAGCTCCTCTTATTCCTTCATTTCCGGCCGACACAACTACGACAATCCCTTCCGAGGTCAAACGATCGAGCACTCTCTCAATAGAAGACATGCCGTCGTGTCCTCCAGAATTGCTTCCCAAGCTGAGGTTGACAACTGCGCGCTTTCCTAGGGCCTTTGCTTTTTGCCATATGTAGTTGACTCCATCAATGACCTCTGGCCATCGGAATCTCCATCCTTTTCTTGTCATCATACCGCTTTTGACAATGACTAGTGAAGAGTCCGGAGCGACACCCATGTATCTGCCGATGGATTTTCCTGTACCTGAGGCAATTCCAGCCACGTGGGTTCCATGTCCTGTTTGATCTTTCGAATCACAGAGTCCTGCCTCTAGCTGACTTCTCGTCCACTCTGTCCCATAGGCAAACTCATGAGGGGGAATCCCTGACCTGGTTTGATCCCAGAGGAACAGAAGTTTGGACGATCCATTCTCGAACTTGAAGTCCTTGTGTCTCCAATCAATACCCGTATCCACAATACCCACGATTACTCCTGCGCCTCGTGGTAGCTGGTTTTTGGCGGCGGATGAATTGTTCCAAGCTTCTGTTGCTCCAATCTCCGGGACGCTAATGTCCAACGCAGGGGTTGCATAACCAGATTCGACACGCTTCACGAATCTGAGCTTGGCTAACTCCATGATAGACTCCTTGTGTAGTCTGACAGTTGCGATGTCGTCCATAGTAGTTCCTAGGATGCCCATGGAAGCAACCTGCTGTAGTTCTGCCTGAGTGAGAGTCGAGTATGAGACAATTGTTACAGGCAGTCTCTCCTGCTCTGTGTTGAGAACGCTGTTTACGTCTGCAACCAGCTCAGGATCTATCCATGCGCTTGTAGCACGAAAGGCCATGATTTGTATGGTTATCAGAGGAATGAAGCTGACTGTGATGGCGATAATGAAGCCAACCCTGATAGCAGAGGCCTTTCTCAAACAACCTACCTCTTGGCGTATCCGAGCTTGAACTGCTCTATCTCCTGTTTTCGTCATTCAGTGGGCAACGTGACTGGGAGTCAATTCTCATAGTCTAGAGACGAACAGCAGTCACGAAGCTTGCAGTCACAGGACATAATCCCTTGGAAAGATCGGCAGGTCTTCTACATCTACAATCTTCACGTAGAAATACTTGGCGTCTGAGGTGTTTCCAGAGAGTTCCAGCTTCTCCCCTGTGGTACGCGAAGCAGTATACTTGATGAACGGCGCTGCAAGAGGTTCGTCTCTGACTACGTAGAAGAACACCGGCAGCGCATCTGCCTCATAGTAGTGCTCGAACGGGATGCATGTCCCCACTACGTGCTTCTTTCCGCGTGTGAACTGCCACAAAGGAAAGATCGTGCCTTCCCTGAATGAGAGCGGCAGAAGAATTCTGACTATTGATTTCAGGTCTTCGACCTCGGTCAACATAGGTTCCGCAGGGACAGTGAATTTGCCGCTCAGCGAGTCCTCGAAAGACTTGGGGATCTTCTTGACCTCTATGAAGGATCCATACTTGTATCTTGTATCATCTACATCATCTGAAAAGACTATCTCCTCACCTTTCGCAGAATCGCTCTTGTAAGCCAGAAATGGTTTCGGTTTTTCATCAAGATTCAGATAGGCAAGCAAGGGGAGATCTCCGTTCCAGTACATATAAGCTGTGAAGAGGGCTCCAATATGCTGAGTTTTGAGTTGCATATGCCAAAGGATCTGTGATCCTTCACTCAAGGCCAAACCTAGTCTTGCGAAATTGAACAGATCTTTCACCCGCACCGGAATCGGAGGTTTAGCTAGATCCGACGACTTGGCCATCTCATGTTTCACCATTGCCCGGGTAGGTTGTACGCCTCTCTCTCAGTGTCTCATATCAAGCAAATAAAGTATGACACTGGATCCAGTTGAGACCTAGAGGCACTATTAGATTCGAATGAACAAGTATTGGCGGCGTGCACAGGTTGCTTTTTTGGTGCAAGTTTGTAGATCTTCTGAGACAAGCGATCAGAGAATATGAGCTGATGCAGAAATATGCAGAGGATGAAAACTTCAACATCAAGACGCCGTAAGATGCGATATTCGTCTGAGAGAGAATTCCTCAGCGAAAGAGGTCTTCTTGGATTGGACGAACTAGCTCTCTTGCGATACCGCTGCCACTAGGATACCGATATCCCTTCACTATGGCGACTGGCACACCGTCCTTTTTGTTCATGACCAGCTCAGCTGCAGAAGCAAGCTCATCGGCGATAGCCATCAATGTCACACGAAGTCGATACCCAAACATATCCTCCTTCCCACGATAATCTTTCATTGGCCTCATTCCGGCCACTCCGATAGCAAAGTTGACATGCCCGAGCCTCCAAGCTCTACCAAACGTGTCCGTAATTATGACAGCAACGTTCACACGCACAAGGTGTTTGATTCTTGTTCTGATCCTCTCAGCTGATTCGTCCGGATTCTCCGGCAGCATGGACACGGTGTCGTCCTCCTGTATATTCGATCTGTCAATGCCCGCATTCGCGCATATGTAGCCTTGCCTGGTCTCAACAATGAAGTGACCGTCTCTTATTCTGACAATCCTCGGAGCCTCTTCCAGAATTGTATTGACAACCCTTGGGTCACGATTTGTCTGATAAGCGATTGCATTAGCGAACACCGATGGTCTGATGGTTCGAAGAGATGCTGTGCGGCCTTCTGCCTTCGAGACCACCTTCTGAGTGACGATAATCGCATCTTCTTCCTCAATTGTGACATGATTGTCCTTCGCAGCTTGGACTATGAGGCGTCCCAGATCGTCGCCTTTTCTTATCGGAGGTATCCCCTTAAACCCTGTTATTGCGATCAGCGTTCTATCTCTCCAATGTGCGATGTTTGCTACCCGTTATTATTCCTATCGAGAAGACTAGATGCCGTGTCGCAGAAGTATGTTGCCAATAGGCTCGGATCCTCGTGTCGACTCCGTTTATGTTTGACCTCTTGCAGGGCCGTGTGCAAAGCCGCGTCTGGAATCAGAGCATGATCAGTGTGGCTACACGATACACCAAAGTCTGGGAAGCTCGAAATGTATTTCTATTATAGGTAGTTGAGCATATATGCTGGCCCATGCTGCAAGCATCAATAGAGCAACTGCAGCAAGAATAGCGGCGTAGTCAGATTTTCTCATTCGAAGGACGGTCACAGGTTGTCTTTTGACACTCAGCCCAAATCCTCTGGATTCAAGAGCCTCAGCCAGCTCCACACTTCTTCTAATCGCCGAAACAATCAACGGTATGAGAATAGGAATGTAGTTCCTTATTCTTTTCAGTAAGTTACCTTTGTCCAACTCGAGTCCTCTGGATCTTTGAGCATCGACCACAGTCTGAGCATCGGTCGCCATGGTCGGAACAAGCCTCACTGCTGTGGTAAATGTGAAGCAGAGCGTGTAGGGAACATGCGCCTCTTCAAGGGCAAGCCCCAAGTCATCTGGAGATGTTGTCATGAAGAATATTGAGAATGACGAAAGGAGGGCCAAGAATCGGATTGTCATGGCAATTGAATATGTGAACGTGGATCCTGTTGCGAAATTCATGATGAAGATCAATGTGGCGAGGAGAAATCCGCCTTTCATCGATGCCCCCCAGCGCTTCATTGATTTAGCTATCCAGATCAGTGGGACCTGAGCCACCAGTATCAAAGACAGAGCCAAGACATTGGTCTGAATAAGTGAGATCACGAAAATTGCCATGATCACCACAAACTTGGCTCTAGGATCCATTCTATGGATTGGGGTAGAGAGTTTGCTGAACTTGAACCCTTCAAAGACTCGCAATGACATTTCTCGAGCCTCTAATCCTCTTCTTGACAATCGTGTACGCCGAGTAGACATCAATCACATCATGTGGTAGGTCATTGAACGATGAGAACATAAGTGAGATCTGCGGGTGTAGCAGAGATGCTTGATCAATGAGTCTTCCGTCAGTCAAGATCTTATCAGCTCTTCCGTCGCCTATGATCTTTCCTCGTGACAGCAGCATAACTCTTGGTCTGCACTCTGCGACAAATTCCACGTCGTGAGTAACCATGATGACTGTCTTCCCTTGAGAATTGAGTTGCACTATGAAGTTTCGCAGCCTATCTTTTTGCTGGTAATCTTGTCCGATTGTCGGTTCGTCTAGGACTATGTGCTGGGGGTTCCAAACAAGGACTGAGGCAAGGGCCACCCTTTTCCTTTCGCCTCCGCTTAACATGAACGGAGACGAGTTCATGTAGGGCACAAGGTCTAAGGTCTCAAGAATTCCTTTAACCCTTCTTTCCACAATATCTCTCGAGTATCCAAAGTTTCTAAGTGAGTACGCTACCTCGTCCCTAACAGTTTCACAGAAGAGTTGATGATCTGGGTTCTGGAATACCAAGCCGACATTTCGAGAGAGACTTGCGACGCTCGTCTTCTTGGTATCAATTTCATTGACAAAGACTTGGCCTTTTGTTGGTCTGAGAAGTCCGTTGAAAGTTTTTATTAGCGTGGTCTTACCTGCACCGTTCTCTCCCATTATTGCAAGGAACTCTCCATCGTCTATTCGGAGATCTATGCCTCGGAGCACTTCATTTCCGTTGGGATACGTGAAGTGGACACCGTCTGCTGATATCAACTTCTCAGGATCTTCCTCAATTCTTCTATTCCCACTTCAACAGTAACAGGTGTCCTCGAAGTTTCTATTCCGTCCTGCCGGAGGAGTCGAAAAAGAACAGTCACCTTGGGCATTCCGATTCCAATTAGGTGAGCGCGTTCGTTGTAGACATCTTCAGGCAGCCCGTCCAACACAATGGAGCCTTTGTCCATTACAACTACTCTGTTGGAATGTCTTGTCGCAAGGTCGAGTCTGTGCTCCACCAGAAATACAGTTATGCCGAGATCTTTGTTGAGTCTTGCGACTACTTGCAGGATTTCCTGAGACGATTTCGGATCTAAGAAGGAAGTCGGCTCATCCAGCACAATTATCTCAGGTCGCATCGCAAGAACAGAGGCAATGGCGACTCGTTGTTGTTGGCCTCCAGATAGTTCATATGGAGCTCGGTCCCTCAACTCTTCAACGCCAGTGGCTTTTAGTGCCCACTCCATCCTTCTTCTTGTCTCCTCACGGACAAGCCCCAAATTCTCGGGACCAAAGGCTACATCTCTCTCGACCGTGAGAGAGAATAGCTGATTCTCAGGGTTCTGAAAAACGAACCCTACATGGCGTGAGAGAGAGCCAGTGGATTCTTTTCGAATACTCTTTCCACAGACAAGCACTTCTCCGGATAAGTCCCCTGTATAGAAATTCGGGACGAGTCCGTTAAGACATCTACAAAGCGTGGTCTTGCCGCATCCACTGGGGCCAGTAATAACGACGAAGTCTCCTCTCTCGATTTGAATACTTACGTTGTTGAGTGACTTGCGTTGCGCTCCAGCATAGGAAAACGAAAGGTTCCTGATCTCAATAATCGGCAAATGCCTGATCCTCACTGAGCTTCCATACCAGGTGATCCCATTCTTGAGTAACTACCCATATGTGATTTCGCACATACTGCAGACAGCAGTATTTATCGGTATTTTCCCACCATGTACACCTCGTTGATTGATATGTCAACGAAGAGAGGTACAGAGAACAGGTTACAACTTCTTGCTCAGCTGTTCAGTCAGAACTTGAAGACACTTTGTCAGAACTGATTCTTCCTCATCCTTCCCGCGAATTCCTGCCGCAATCGCATGCCCTCCTCCTGCTCCATGAATGAGTTCTCCAACTGCTCTGGCTACGTCTGTTCCCAAGTGGGTTCCTGTGCTGTCATAGAAGTCTTGAGTTGATCTCAGACTCACTTGTACCTCTCCTTTCTTACCCCCGGAAACCACCGCAACATCAGCACCGAGCATAATCAGGCCTCTAGCGACAGATGCCTGATGTGAACCAACATATGTTGACGCCAAAACCCATCTTCCAACTCGGGTTATTTTGAGCCTCTGTGCTCCTTTCAAGCGGGCTATTCTTTCGGACTCTGTTATCGGAACGTGCAAAAGCCTGATTGCTTTGGCTGCATCGACTCCCCTTCGCACAAGATCGCCAGCGATCTTGAAACTCGTGGATGTCGCAAGGGCGAAATGTCTCGTGTCATAGGCAATTCCGAGAAACAGAGCCCAAGCCACAGGTCGGCTTACGGGAATCTTGGACCTCTTATAGAGGCTGTAGACAATCTGAGACACCGAGACAGCCTTGTCGTCTATGATGGCATGAGTTGCCACCTCCAAAGTCCTTGGATCTGAGGCGTGGTGATCAATGACTATCACTACACCTTCGTAATCTCTTAGACGAGTTCCATATTCCGCCAGCTGAAGAAGTGTGTTGGCGTCAATTGTAAAGACGATATCATATTCCTCAAGGTTTTGAGGATCATGGAGTCTTATGTGCAAGTGCTCTACGATTCGCTTTGCTACCTTGCTTATTCCCTGAGGTGCCACTAGGTGAACCTCGACGCCCCTTTTGAGCTTTCTAAGGAGATAACCTAGGGCATATGCTGAGCACAATGCATCTGGATCAGCATTTCGATGAGTGATTATTGCGACACGCTTGGCGTTTCTGATTGACCTGAGAATGTACCTGGAGCTTCGCAAATTGAGGGAACACCCTCGCTTCAATTCACTAAACGAAGTCAGTATGACGGCGCCGGGGCTCACGTCGAAAAGCAATCTGACAGAGAAATGACAAGAGTTGGGGTGAGTTCAGAAGATTCAAATGAGTTCGGCCTGACGTAGGCTGCATTTGCACTCAGTCGGCTGAAGCACCGGAGGTTTTGAGTCGTTGCTGCACCCTATCTTGGAGCTCCTTCAACCTTTCTCTTGTCCGCTCTTCTTGCTTTGCCAGAACGGTCACTCGAGTATTGATGAGTTCTTTCTTCTCTTTCAGTTCATTCATGAGGCCTTGCCGCTCCGATCTTAGAAGAATGCTTCCAACGCTCTTGTAGACGGGAACGGTGTCAGCTATCTTATCCAGCTCCGAGAGCGCTTTCTCTGTTTCTGTCAGTTCTAATTCAAGTTGCTGCTTTTGGGTGACTACAACCTGCAGCGTCTGCTGCAATTGTTGAAGTCTTACAAGATCTTCTTGGATCTGTGGAGGTAGTTGTTCATTCTGACTCATGATCACACCTTCTGATGGCGATGTTGAATACCGCTTTACGCGCTTACCTGAATAATAACGTTATCCGGCATGAAATGTTGTCATTCATCTCGTTGGTGTTCGCAATCTCCTATCTACTAGGATCTGGGAGATACCCATGCTACCGATGTGTAAGCGGACCCGCCTGAGATTGAGCCTAGGGCCACCTGGTCCGCTGGTCTTCCGGGATGAAGTCACTCATTTCATTCTCGGCTGAAAAGATCAATGGTGTTTATGAGATCTGCAGAACCTGCTATCCACCTCAGGTAGGAGTTGAGCGCTGCTCTCAATGCGTTCAAGTCCATTGCATTGAGGCATATCTGTAGCTGTCGCTCTTTCAACCTAACGTGAGCAGTCGATCTTGGTCCTATTGATTGCTTTGTTTCTAGCAAGACAGCATTGTATACTGCCGTGGCTGCTTTCTTTGAATCCAATTTGAGTATGATCTCGGCCTTGGTCGCTCTCAACGCTAGACCTCAGGCAGTTCCACGTAGCTTAAGGTTGGGATGGGCAGACCACGAGCCGACAATCTGATATTAACTCTCGTATTTCCTCACGTGCGCTGCATTCTCTATTAGGCGCAGTAGGATCGGATTTTGAGATTCAGATCACACCTTTCTATCTGTTGGCGGCAGCCAAGAGGGTGTTGCACCATTCCGCAGTGGTCACTGAGTCTTCTCACTGTTCTCAGCGGCCCTTTTTCGTCTCACTCTTCTTCTGACTCTTTTGCCTTCTTCCTCAACGGATTCTTCGGGAGTCTGAACTAGACCTAAGGCAGTAGCTATGGTCCCTGCACCTGCGCCTCGGGTGGCTCGTCGCGCTACATCCCCTAGCTTCGTTTCTGGTACATATGCTCCTCCAGCAAACTTGTATCCACACTTGTAGCATACCCAGACTCCGACTGATTCTCTTCTGACAGCTGTGATGTGGCATCGCGGGCACTCGCTACGTTTCCTCAATGCACTAATGATGTCAGCATATCTCTTTCTTGCCACCGTTCCGTATCTTGGACCGAAGCTACCAGACTGACCAACTTTCACAGTTCGAGTCATATAGCAACCGCCTCAGCTATCTTGGAGCGGATTTCTGAGGCTTTGGAGAGGGCAAGTCTCACACCTAGTTTGACCTCCTCAACAGCAAAGGATCCTGATCCTCCTTTCTGCATTGCACATATACGCCCCTCTCCATCAGATGTCACTGTGAGTCTGGTGCTCATCACTTGTTCTTCCTCAAGAGAGGGATCAAGCACTAATGTATTATCAATCTTCGCCAATGTCACTGCGACTGGCTGGTTCTGGATTGGGAGACGCTTCAATTCAGATTTGAGAACGAGCTCCCCATCTTTCACGTCGTAGTCATTCATTTTCGCACTAAGCAAAGCAGCAAGTGAGGCTGCTGAGGAAGCATCTATCAGGTTTCCATCATGATCAAGCACATACACATCAACGAACACCACGAATACCTTCTTGCCTGTTTGAATGCAAAGTGACTTTAGGTCTATCGCTTTTGATTCTCTGATCCCTCTATCAACAACTCTAGCCAGCTCAATTGCATTTTCATTTGGTGGCCCTGGCTCGAAAGACGGTGAGGCCAAAGGAACAAGTTCTGCATTTACAGTCAGGACTCCTTCATCTGGAGTGTCTGGGAACGGTTCGCCTTGCTCAACCTTCACGCCTACCAGTACCTTCGTCTTTCCGAGATTGATCAATGCAGATCCGCAGGCCTTTTCGACCACCCCAATCTCAAGCCTTATCTGTCTGAATTCATGAAGACCTCGATCATCTGTTCTCTTTCCCAGAGCCAACATGTCGACGATAGTTTTCTGTCCGATTCTTGCCACAGGTGGGATCTGAGGTGTCGCCGACACAATCTATTCCTCCTTTTCGACTTCCGTCTCCTTCTTTTCTTCCACTTCCTCTTTTATCGAGAGATACCTCTGTTTCAAGGCTATCTTCTGCTGTTCGTGTATTCCTTGACAGGCTCGTACTGCCATATCAAATGCCGCTTCGAATTCCTCAGGATTCAAAGTCCCATCCATTTGAATCAATGTGATCACGTTTGATTGTGGCATGATCGCAACGGGTAGATCTGCCTCTCCTTGTTTGTCCTCAGTGTCAGACAGGTCTAGCGCCACCTTACCTGCTATCTTACCTACTGCGCAGGCTGTAACCAGGCCCCTCATTGGGATGCCTGCATCCGCAAGTGCAAGCGAAGCAGAAGTTATGCCAGCACATCTGCTTCCCCCATCTGATTGCAGGACCTCAATGAACAGGTCAATTGTTGTACGAGGGTAGTATTCGGAGAGAACAGCAGGCTCTAGTGCCTCCCTTATCACCTTCGAAAGTTCTTGCTCTCTGCGTGATGGAGCTGGTGACTTTCTTTCCGAAGTAGAGAAAGGTGCCATGTGGTAACGACATCTCAGCACAGCCCTGTGAGGGAGTGCCACATGTTTTGGGTGGGCTTCTCTGGGGCCATAGACTGCGGCCAAAATCTTGTTCTTGCCTTGCTCTATGTAGGAGGATCCATCAGCCTTGTCAAGAACTCCTACCTCTATCTTGATTGGGCGGAGTTCATCTAAGCTTCTTCCGTCTATTCTGCGTCCGTTAACATCAACTAGTTCAATACTTTGGTCCTGAGACTTCATTTCACTCATCACTTGTCTTGTCACGAAGCATGACCTGTATCCGGTCCGTCAACCCTTGAGTGTGGGCCTCACGCTCGATCATCCTTATTGCCTGAATGGCTATGTTCTCACGTTCTGGGGATTTGCCTGAGACCAAAACTGTGCCATTCTGGCCTACCATTATGTGGGTCCCGGTCTCTTTCTTGAGAATGCCTATCATTGACCCCTTCTTTCCTATTAGTCTGGGTATCTTCGCAGGAGACACTTTGACAACTCTTCCACTGGTTACTCTGCCCAGTCCAGGGCCCTTCGCGGTAATAAGCGGGTCCCGGGTTCTGTCATACGCCAAGATCTTCGACACTACAAGGTCACCTACATCAAATGTCTTTGAGAGATCCATTCGTGAACGAGGGGTCCTTTGTCCAAACACTTCAGAGCCAGGTAGAAGAGCGGGATACGGTGCATCTATGTCCACCATCCATCCAGACATGCCTATGTCGCTGATCCGTCCTACTACCGTGTCGTCGACATGGGGAACATAACATCCTTTTAGCGGCACAACGCCGAGTCGGTCTCCATCTATCTCAACAACACCGACCTTGGAGGAAAAGAGTCTGTCATCTTCCCGATGAACATTCTCACCCGACACATACTTTCCTTTTGCAAGGATCTCACCGGGAGCAACTAGCTGCTTCTTCTCCACATACAAGGTCAAACTTCGTGTTCACCGTTTTCCTAATCGGATTGAAGAACGAAGAAGCCACTGTCTACTTTAATATTGTGGTCGCATCTCGCCGCTCAGTCATGTTGACTGCAGGCACAGACTAATGTGTCCCAATCCTGTACAGGTATATTGTATGGCCGTGTGGTTCCTCCGAGACTTCTATCGGTTTCCAGCCCGTGATCGAGAAGTCATGAGAGACTACCCTTGAATAAGGTCTCAACTCTTTCTCCAGTTTCGGCTTGAGCCTCTCATTACCACTCGTGGTTAGATAGAGAGTCACAACACTTGCTCTCGATAGATCTATCTCAAAGAAATCCGCTTGGATAATCTGCGCTTCTCTCTCTAGCTCCAATGACTTCACTCGCTCTCGAGCGGTAGCCACCAAGTCCTCTCTGATTTCTACGCCAAACGCCTTTGCAGAGTAGTCCTTTGCAGCCATTATCACTATCCTACCGTCACCACATCCAAGATCGAACAGGACGTCTCCCTTTCTAAGTTGAGCCATATCCAGCATTTTCCTTACAACTTCTTCAGGAGAAGAAACGAAGGGCGCAACACTCAATATCTCACACACCTGCACACCCAGCCGAAGCTCCGATTCGCAAATATATGCGTGAACAATAAGACTTTCGGAGAGTAACCTGAATTGGAGCTCAGCAGGAAGCAATTTCAGAGACAGCTCAGCTGTGAATTGGCCAGAACGATATGTAACAGCGTTGTAAGGCACAGAGCAGCGCTTGGCGTAGACTTTGTCGCAGTTTCATGCCGATACGTTTCTGCTTTGTGCAAAGGAAACCAAGATTGTGACGCGCCTGCATCGATTTGCGCCAAGGCTGCAGAGGCATTGGAGGGAAAGAACGAAAAGGAGTATCTTGAACTATGCGCTCAGTCTTGTGCTAAATGCACTGTGAGCAAGAGAGCAAGAGAAGAATGGAAAAAAGCTGCTGAGAAAGCTGGCCTCATTCAGAAAGAGAAGCCGCCTGAGGTATACAGGTAGCCCGTCATTGGGGAAATCTCTTCCGCCAACTCCTTTGGCGTCCGGTGATGGCCGGTTTGTTCACTTCAGGATCTTGGTCTGAACGGTTCCTTGGGTCAGCTTTCCAAGTCTCTCGATAAACGGCCCGTATAGCCCAGCGGGCATTTCAACCACCCCGATCCAAGATCCGTCTTTCTGCCACTCCTCCCTCGTTATGGTGCCGTAGTTTTTCACAGCTCCGTATGCCTTTGCCGCGTGCTCTGCGAATATCTTGACGGCTACGCGCATCTGCTCTATTTTCAGTGGGATTATTGGTCTGAGGTCATCTATGATAGCCTTCGCTTGTTCCTCAGTACTCTTGAACGGATCTATCGAAACCCGTATCTGTGAAAGCGCTTGTTCTATTCTCAATGGAGGGTGTGGTGTCCCGGTTCTGGGGTCAATGCAGTGTCTCACCAAGAAGGCAACTATTTGTTTTCTCTTATCCTCGGTCAGCTGTCTCCTTTGGTCTGTGGTGAGTTGAAGTTCTCCTCTTCTCAATATCTCTTCGGCTATCTTCACGACATCCGTTGTGCCAAAGGCCTTCTGAAGCTTCTCTGTCGATGCTCTTGTTCCTTTGTTCGCATCGGAATAGATTTCCTCTATGACAAGGAGTTGAGTTGTGGGCACTTGTTTGCCCATTCTGAAATCAAGCGCTAGTTCCGGCTTCACAAGAATTTCGAATTTGTCCCCTTCGGCTGAGAGCCTCGCTGTTGTGTACTTGTCACTCATCCAGAGACTCTGCTCCCACCGATAACTCTAGTGACTGGGTCACTTAACTTCCTTTTGATCGTACGAAGTGTCCCACCTGCTGTCTGGACCTGAAGTCAGCGCGGTGGGTGAGTCTATTTCGCAGTCGCCTTCTTTCCCGAGTTGACTTTCTTGATATACTTGTCTATCTCTTCAGTGGCGAGTTTTCTGAATCTTCGTGTGGATGCAGGCACTACAGCCATCCTTATCTTCTGTGCGTCAATCTTTTCTTCAGAAATCTCCACCATGCACTTAAGAGCTAGAAGTATCGCATCGTCAAGTGACAAATCCTCGCGGTATTCAGCTTCTAGGATCTTGTTCGCTGCTTCCGAACCAAACCCAATAGACCAAGCCTTGAAGGCCCAAAATGTTCCGCTAGGATCAGTCCAGAAAAGTCTTGGGCCCCTTTTGTCCACTCCGGCGAAAAGCTCTGAGATACCGAAGGGGCGCACTCCGGCGTGCTGAGTATACAGTTGTTTTATTTCTCCGATTTTCCGTGTAAGGATCTCGATGTCTACTGGCTCGTCGTACATAAGCCTATTAGCCTGAGAGAATACCCTGGCCTGGTCGACAAGGATGTGTGCATCACAGCTCAGGCCAGCAACAGCCACGCCCACGTGATCATCGACTTGGAATATCTTAAGCATGAATGAAAGATCCTGAAGTTTTGACATCGCCCTTTCTTCTGCGGCAAGGACAACTCCATCTGACGAGGTTATCCCCAGAACGGTTGCGCCTTTCTTCACCGTCTCGGCTGCATACTCAACCTGAAAGAGTCGGCCGTCCGGTGAGAACACTGTGATTGCGCGATCATACGCCCCTGGAACAGCAAACATTGACAAATCTTGTTCACGTACCTTGATGTAAGACTTGGTTCACCTGAGACCATCTGACCTAAAACCTTTTCCTTGGCCAATCTCGCGACGATTTTCAGTTTCCATTCTCTGTGGTCAGACCGTCGCAGAGACTATCATACCTTTTGGCGAAGGTCAATCTGGGACTGGCGTCTTCATTCCTTGATTTGTTTGCCATCGGCCATATATGACCCTTGTCCGACAAATGGCTGGATGTGTCGTTCTGTGCGACCTGCCTCTGACCTCAACTCACAAGATGATATTCTGGGAGATCTAATCCAAGTTTGATCGTGATATGGGCTTGAGGCCTTGAACACCAACGAACAGCATATGCGGAGTCTCTTGGAACTACAACAATTGAATCAGCATTTTGCCAGTCAAGTCTAGCTAAGTTCGCGCCGGTTCCAAAGCTTAGCATGTGCTTGAAGCCATTGTGGTAGACTGGGCCATTTGACATGTATCTGAGCAAAAAGCAAATCACTCCCAGCCTATCTGGTTAAGTCGTGAGATTTCTGTGACAAGAGTTCAGCCGCTTTCTGGTGAGAAGCTGATTATGAAGCTGAAGCCACACCCTTTAGCATTTTGGCACTTGTACGCGATTTCGTTGCTTCTAATCTTTCTCGGCTACGCCGTGGAACGAATATACGTTCTTGTTGCAGGGTTTCGATTACGGTTGCCTTTGCCCTTTCTCCAACAATACAATGCTGTGAATGTTCTAGTTTTTTGGGCGGTTCTGATTGGAACAGGAATTGTGATTGGATTGATCTACTTGCGGATCACTTCTGTCTTGGCCTTTGGCTCTATCGCGTTGATAGGGACATTGTTAACTGAATACTTCAGGATGCCTCTGGAAGTTCACATGTGGCTCTTGACGGTTTGTGGTCTTGCTGGATTCGCGTTCGCTGAATTCTACAGGAGAGGCCATAACTACTACATCACAAACCTTCGTGTCGTGATGGAGAAGAGCTTCATATCATATGATTCGAGGCAGTTTACATACAATAGAATCGAGGATCTCGCGATAGTTCAAGGACTGTTGGGACGAGTCCTTAACTACGGCACGATTGTGCCTGTAACGGCCTCCGGATTTGGATTAGGTGAGGACTCAGCCTCAGCAGGGATCGGGGGCGGTCTTGGTGTCGGAGGAAGACGTTCACTGCCAGTCGGAGCAGGAATCGGGCTTTCTGCGGGCGGAGGCCGAGCTGTTTTAATCCCCAGAGGACGGACTTATCACACGCTGTACGGAATCTCCAGGCCAAGAGAAGTTCAACATGCTATCGCAATGATAATCCAGGGCCAGGTTCCTTCCAAACAGACAGTTGGCCCGTACCTTTGACATATCGTGATCGATGAACTGTTTCGTTGCTCGATGAAACGAGATGAGATTGCCCGTTTGTGATCTCGTCTTCAGCTAGGTCTTCGGGCAGTTTGATCTTCTTTGACAGAGGAACTCTGGAGGGTGACTTCTGGATGATCATCCTTTCTGACCAAGTAGCTTGGAGTAGTCACCGATCGGCCCCCAATCTGAACATGCCCATGTGCGATAAGCTGTCTAGCGTGATGCATGGACTTGGCCATACCTGTTCTCGCAACCACTGTCTGAAGTCTTCTCTCCAAAAGCCTTGTCACATCCAAGTCAAGCACATGGTCAAGTGTTGCCTCCTCAGGAAGAACTCCAAGCTGGATCAGGCTGCTCAGAAGCTCTTTCTCGGTTCTCAACCTTTCTGTCTCAGTCTTCGCAAGAAGAGATCTTGCAATTCCTCGAATCCGCGAGATCTCCGTTCGGTATCTCCACAACTCTTTCTTGTTTCTTAGGCCGTAGTCACCAATGAGTTTAAGCTCATCTTGAATTTGGGCACGCCTCCAAGGATGACGAGGAGTCTCATACTTCTTTCTCTGCTTCTTCGGATCGCCCATCCTACTCTTTTTCTCCCTTTTCAGCCTGAGCAGCTCTCAAAGCAGCTATTGCAGCCTTCTTCTTGACTCCCACGGCTTTTCCGCTTCTTCCAGTAGTCTTGGTACGTTGCCCTCGCACCTTCAGGCCTAGCGAGTGCCTAATCCCTTTCCACGTTCGCAGATCTTTCATGAAGTCTACGTCTGCCTTTTCTCGCAGCACCAAATCAGCGCCCACCATATGGCTGTCTCTACCTGTCTCGAAATCCTTTCGCCTGTTGAGCAATCTCGTGGGTATTCCGAACTTCACCGGATCAGATATCACATCCTCAATACGGTCCACCTCTTCATCGGAGAGCTGTCCAATTCGAATGTCAGATTTCAAGTCCGCTGCTCTCGCTATCGCGGTGGAAAAGTTGATACCTATCCCTCGAATCTTGGCTAGTCCATAGACTAGTTTTTTCGACCCGTCTAGGTCAGTGTTCATCAACCGCACTATATGCCTGAATTCTCTAGAGGACATGCCGTGTCCCTGTTGCAGGCTCTACGGGATTGCTGATGTTATATAAGTCTTCTTGGGAGGAGATGCGCCGTAACTTGGTTGAGGGTCAGGTGATCGCGTTGCGCCCATGGTGTTTGACGCCCGCTTGCCTGACATAGTGTCCTTATTCGAGGCAGTTTCCTGCTACTTCAGTACAGCTCCCGTTTTCATATACCAGAGGTAAAGGTCGAGTCTCGAAAGCGTCATTCCTACTTCGATCGCTAGGCGGGTAAGTCTCTCCTCGTATTCGATATACATGCGCTTCGTTAGTGCCTTCGGGACTTCTTCGATAATACCGTAGTCCCTCATGATACGCAGCACATGCCGATCTAGTATAGCAACATTGTTGTATCCAACGTTTCGTAGGAAGTGACTTGCTTCCTTGTATCCAAGGCCCATAACGTTGTCCGCCAGCCATTCTCTTGCCTTCTTCTCATTGTTGATACGAGTGACAACGTCCTTGATGTTCTGGTAGTTTCTGGCCGTGACAATGAAAACGGCTCTGCGTTCACTATACCTGTGTCCCAGTTCCCTAAGGCGCTGAGCGATTTCTTCTTTGGTAAGCCCTAGGAATCCCGGTGCACCTAGCGTCTCTTGTATCCTCATTCCCAGTCTCGCGCTTGAGTTGGCTGTCAGAATGCAGAAGCACAATTCCGAGAACCATACATCGTTGCCGTCTAGGTGGATCGCCGCGAATTCCTTGATTCTGTTCTCGATTTGTGTAGACAGAGGGCCTGCGGCGAGAGCACGAATCTCGGAAATTAGTCGTGGAATCGTCACGTCTGATGCTCTCGTCTCGAGGTCATTAAGCCTCATGTGTCGGGAGTGATCTGATATGGGCAGGGTTCTTTCCTGACTTCTCTTTTGCTTCGGGAGGAAGCAACGCAGTTTGCGTTATTGCACTGCTTCAACCTTGCGAATGTTGGGAATCCTCTTCTTCAGAAATTGTTCGACTCCCCATTGCAGGGTCATCTGGGACATAGGACACCCAGCACAGGCACCGGTCAATCTTACCTTCACCACGCCATCCTGGACATCCACGAGCTCCACATTTCCTCCGTCTGCCTGCAGATTGGGTCTCATTTCATCCAGCGCCTTTTCCACGTCCTCTTTTGTTGTTGACATAGTCGCCGAACCAAATTGAGATCTATCTCGCGGGATATAAGTCGGTATGTATGGGTGACTCATCGAACGGATTGGCCTTTGCCATCTGATCTATTCTTATACATGGCGTTGGAGGACATACGTCTTCCAATGTATGGGTGAGGCACTGATGAAGTGGAGATGTCGGATTTGTGGTTATGTGTATGATGAAGCAATTGGCCACCCAGAGAAGGGTGTATTGGCGGGCACAAGATTCGACATTTTGCCCGCGGATTGGTCATGCCCTGTTTGTGGTGCTCCGAAAAGTGAGTTCGAGATGATTGCACGATAGCTCAATCCAATCCACAGACCGTGATTGACTGCGCATATCCAAAAGCCTTAACCTTGGAATGACAGCACATTCAGGCACGCCAGCATAGAAGGACGAACAGATATGAATGAACGGTACGTTGAGAGAACTCGGCGCTCACGGCAGATCTACGAGCGAGCAAAGAAGATTTTCCCTGCAGGGATCTCATACAGAATAAGGTTTGTGGAACCTTATCCTTTCTACGTGACACGGGCACAGGGCAGCAAGATATGGGATGTTGACGGTAACATCTATACCGATTATTGGTGTGGGCACTTTGCACTAATCTTGGGACATAGACATCCTAGAGTTGTTAGCGCGGTGAGAAAGCAGGTCGAAAGAGACATCTTCTACGGTCTTTCGCATGAACTCGAACTGGACCTAGCTGAGCAGATAATGAAAATGGTGCCGTCGGCAGAACTGATCCGGTTCACTGGGTCTGGTACAGAAGCCAACATGTACGCCGTAAGGCTTGCAAGAACATACACAGGTAGGAGCAGGATTGGCAAGTTCGAAGGGAATTGGCATGGTGGCTATGATCCGCTTCACGTTGCCATGAAGCCGCCCTATACCGAGCTTCCATCTGGAGGGCTGACGCTTGGTTCTCTTGCAGACACTGTGGTTCTCCCGTATAATGATCTGGACGGGGTCAAGAGAGCAATCAAAGGCAAGGAGCTCGCCTGCGTGTTGATAGAGCCTGTCATGGGAGCGGGTGGCATGATTCCTGCGGAGAGAGAATTCTTGAAGGGGCTTGCGGAATTGTGCAGGGCGGAGGGAACCCTGCTGATCTTTGACGAGGTCATCACGGGATTTAGATTGGCCCCAGGAGGAGCCCAACAGTTCTATGGAGTAAATCCAGACCTCACAGTGCTGGGGAAGATCATCGGTGGAGGTCTTCCCAATGGCGCGATCACCGGACGTTCGGATGTGATGGAGAGAATGGACCACACGAAGTACAAGGGGACGGAGTACTCCTTTCACGGTGGAACGCATACAGGAAACCCCGTCTCCGCAGCGGCAGGACTAGCGACCCTGAAGATATTGGAGGACGGTTCTGTGCACCAGAAGATCGGGAAGATGGGAGATAAGGTGCGTACTGAGCTGACCAAGATAATGGATCGGGCTGGCGTTGAGTTTCAGGCGACTGGGGTTGGATCAATATTCGCGTGCCATTTCTCCGATGTGCCTGTGAGGGATGCTACTTCCGCAGGAGTGGCAGACAAGGAATTATCGAATAGATTCATGTACTTCCTTCTGGACGCAGGCATATTCTGCCTGACTCCTGAGCTTGTCCATGGTGCAATCTCGACAGCTCACAAAGCAAACGAGATAGACAAGTTCCTGAGTGTTGCCGAGAAGTTCGCGAAACGGGCGAAATAGGCCGCGTGCGCAGCATTCTGAGGGCTATGTCACAATTACATGATCTATCTGAAAGTATCGTTTTGCAAGCATCCTAGTCTTATCGATCGTCCTGCCGTTCTTTCCAATTGCCAGCGCCTTGTCCTTTGGCTCAACCTCTACAACTACTATTGTTCTCTCAGGTTTCTCAGTGATCCTTATCTCCTTGACCTGTGCGGGGGCAAGTGCATTTCTGATCAGCTGCTCAGGGGTTTCTGCTTGTTCGACTATTTCGACCTGGCGACCAGTCATCTTTCTTAGGGTCTGTATGTTCTTGCCTGCTCTTCCTATCGCCAGGCCCATCTCGCCTTGTTTCGCAAGGAAGATTATTCTCTCCGCTTTTTCATCTATGAGACAGTCCTTCGCTGTAGCGCCTGTAATGCTTTCAAACAGGGCTATGCACTTCATCTCGTCGCTGGTGAGCCTTATCTTACTTGTCGACATCTTTTGCTCCAACTACCTTGAGTATCTCTGAGTCACCAGGCTCATGAACAGTTACGGCGGCGATTAGGAACGGTTTCTCACAGACGCCTCCAAGATCCACACTGGTGCCTCCGTACACATACACTGGCAAATCGGTCAGTTTAGCTTGGTCAAGTATCTCGGATCTTGCTCGTTCAGGACAGTTAGAGGCCAAGACTATCAATTTCGCCTTGCCACTGCTAGCAGCTTCTTTGGCCTTTGCGCATCCAAATGACACCTTGCCGCTCTTCACAGCCATTTTGAGTTGTTTGGTGATGTCTATCATGTTTTCACCCTGTTTTCTGAGTCATGGCCATATACATGTCGATGAGGCCTGTTCCCATGGGTATTTGCTGGCCCACAATGACGTTCTCTGCCACTCCTTTCAATGTGTCCGATATTCCCTTCATCGCCGCGTCGACAATTGTTGGGATCGTGATCTCGAATGCGGCTTTTGCCAACGTGCTTGCCTTTTCTCCGCTGACTCCGTGCCTACCGACCTGGAGGACCTCTCCCGACGCCGTCATTGTATCTGCTACGAGCATGACATGTCGGATGTCGACATCGAGGCCTTGCTCCTGTAGAACGTTTAATGCCTCTCTCATGATCACTTCCCTGGCTGCTTCGATTCCCAGTGCCATCGCTACTTCGTGAATATTGTTTGATGTGGTTCTTGTGGGGTCTACTCCTGCAATGGTCAGGACTTGTTCAAGGCTTGATCCTTCTGTTCTGATTATCCATTCGCCCTTCTCTTCAACGACCAGTGCTCTTTTGATTGCGGGAAGACCTTTGATGTGATGCATCGGTAGTTTTGTTGCGAGTCGCTTGAATTGGGAAATGTCCATGTCTTTTGGTTTGATATCCATCTTGGTTCGTTCGATGTTCACTTCACATGATGGAAGTTCGACGGCTTCCCTTATGTCGCGCACGTGGATCTCGCGTAGTCGCATCTTGTCAGGATCCAAGGTGACCTTGATTGTCATTCGAGTGACGTCGGTTTCGATCTGTGCTGCGATATCTCTCAAGGTTGTATGTGTGATGAGGCGAGCTACTTCCTCAGCTCTCTCTCGTTTCTCTCTGCTTCTCTTGTCAAGGTATACGGTCATCA
The DNA here is from genome assembly GCA_964528315.1 of uncultured Candidatus Bathyarchaeia archaeon. GTDB lineage: Archaea > Thermoproteota > Bathyarchaeia > 40CM-2-53-6 > JALHTG01 > JALHTG01. Next base: position 6,063 of record CAZGRO010000002.1, on the reverse strand, counting down.
TTGGGGTTGAGGGTATCTTTCTGGCGTCGACGATCTCTATCAGTCGAGGAAGTCCCAATGTGACATTCTGTTCCCGTACTCCTGCGAAGTGGAAGGTTCGCAGTGTCATCTGTGTGCCAGGTTCGCCTATGGACTGAGCAGAGACTATGCCGGCAGCTTCGCCTGGTTCTATCAGTGATTTTCTGTAGTTGTCTATGGCCTGATCTGCAGCCTCGTCAACCGCTCTCTCGGTCAGTGCGGTTTCAAGCAGGCTCTTCTTCAATTCTGTAGCCATGACTCTTGGCAGTTGGGATGCTTTCGCCTGAACCTTTCTTAGTACATAGTTCTTTGACGCCTTGGGTCCTTTCTCGGCGCCAAGTCTCACGCGGTCAACCAATCGCTCCGTGTTGACCGCTCGTCCATGATCGCTTTTTGCGGTATCAACCCCGTCTTCACCGTATCTGAATTGTATGATACTTCCGCGCGAATCTCTCACAGTTCCGTCGTATTCGACCCTAATGTGCTCAAGCGCGTTTATCAGGCGCCGCTGCATGTATCCGCTTTGTTGAGTGCGTACGGCTGTGTCCACGAGCCCCTCTCGTCCTCCCATTGCGTGAAAGAAATACTCTATCGGGTCGAGCCCGTGTGCAAAGGATGAGTAGACAAATCCCCTGGCCTGAGCTCCGACGTCTCCTGGTTCGAAAGATGAGAGCGCTCTCCCCCTGTATCCTCTTTGGATTCTCTGGCCTCTAATCGATTGTTGGCCGATTGAGGCAGCCATTTGACCTATGTTGAGCATCGAGCCTTTGGCTCCGACTCGGACCATTACAATGCCGCTATTCTCCATTCCGAAGTATTTGTCAGCCAGAGCTCCTGCTTCGTCTCTCGCCTTGGAGAGTTCATTCATTATGTATATTTCCAGCGATTCTCGGAGAGATTGGCCGGGCAGTCTGTCCAACGTGCCGTTCCTATACTTCTCCACGAGTTCGTTGACTCTTTGCTCAGCATTCCTAATCGCCTTGTCAATCCTGTCTTTCAATGTGGGTGAGATATCTAGATCGTCAAGGGCGTAGGAGAAGCCGCGCATGGTGATAAATCTGTCAAGCAGCTTCGTTATCGAGTTCAGGAAGTCTCTTCCTTGGCTAGGTCCATAGTCCTTCACGATGCGGTGGAAGAGGCTTTCAGACCTTGCTCCGATTGCGTTTCTATCCAATACTCCCCTTTCAAGAATTCCGTCTTTGATGACGATGTAGGCGTCGTATGGGCATTTCTCTTTCTTGCATTCAGGGCATTGTCTGCATACATTTGATTTGAATGTGAAGTTCATCTTCTTTGGGATGAAGATGCTGAATATTCTCTTGCCTGACCACGTGGGTTCAGGTCGGCGCAGGTCTGGCTGTGGAAGGGGGCCTTCGTATCCTGCTGCGGCCAGGGCCCTGCAGGTTTCGTCTTTTGTCAGATAGGTTGAATCATTCGTTAACATGTATGCGGCGCTTAGATGGTCCGTGATGGCGCCTATGATTGGCCCACCGTATCGAGGAGAGAGGATCTGGTCCTGTACCTCCATCAGAAGACGAGCTTCTGTGCGTGCCTCTTCTCCTTGTGGCACATGCAGGTTCATTTCGTCGCCATCGAAGTCTGCATTGTATGGTGGGCACACGCAGGGATTCAGTCGGAAGGTTTTGTAGGGTAGAACCTTCACTTTGTGTGCCATAATCGACATTCTGTGCAGCGAAGGTTGCCTGTTGAACAGCACTATGTCCCCATTTCGTATGTGTCTTTCTACGACGAAGCCGGGCTGGAGACTGTCGGCAAGGGATTTTCTTTCAGTTACGAATTCGAGTCTGATCCTGCGACCGTCTGGGCGTGCAATATAGAGAGCACCCGGATATTGATCTGGACCGTTCTCGACAAGTTGTCTCAGTTCGTGGATGTTCCATTCGGTTACCTTCTCTGGGATTGTTAGCCGTGCAGCCACCTCTGTGGGAACGCCGACCTCGCCCACATCTAGGTTCGGATCGGGTGAGATCACGGTTCTAGCTGAGAAGTCTACTCTCTTTCCTGACAGGTTTCCTCGGAATCGGCCCTCTTTTCCTTTCAGTCTCTGGCATATTGTTTTCAGAGCTCTCCCTGACCTGTGTCTGGCTGGGGGAAGTCCAGAGACCTCGTTGTCAATGTATGTCGTGACATGGTATTGAAGAAGGTCGTGTAGCTCCTGTATGATGTTGACAGGTAACCCTCCCTCAACAGCCTCTCTCAGTTTCTGATTTATCCGGATTATGTCGACTAGTTTGTGGGTTAGATCGTCTTCTGATCGGATTCCGGATTCAAGTGTTATAGAGGGTCGAACAGTCACAGGCGGAACAGGAAGCACTTGCAAGATGGACCATTCAGGGCGAGCAGCCTTTGGGTCCATTCCTA
>CAZGRO010000002.1:0-3563 GCA_964528315.1 uncultured Candidatus Bathyarchaeia archaeon | reverse complement strand
GGAAGCACTTGCAAGATGGACCATTCAGGGCGAGCAGCCTTTGGGTCCATTCCTAGAAGCCTAAGGTCATCATCTCGAATCCGCTCCAGCCTCTCCCGGATGGTGCTTGGCGTGAGCCTTCTGGCTCCTCCTTCAACGACTTCGTGGTATGTGGTTGGTTTGATGTGTTCGATTATGTACTGCTTGGTTCCACAGTGCGGGCATTCCTGGGATTTCTTTGCATCCTTAGTCACGTTGTCGTAGAAGGAATCTGGTACAATATTCAGGCGCCTCTTTTCATCTGCTATTAGATTTTGATATCTGGCTATTTTCTCGTTGTTGAGAAGAATCCTTCCACAACTGCGGCAGGTGACCGAAAGAAATCTGTGCACAAGTTTGCCGAAGCTGACATGGACCACGGGTTGCGAGAGCTCTATGTGGCCAAAGTGTCCTGGGCAGGTGAGAGCTGTATTACCACAGGTCTTGCATTTCTGCCTAGGCTCAAGTGTTCCCAGTCTCCCATCCATCAATCCTGAAACGATTGGAACACCGTCTTCGTCATAGGTGTCTGCGGTTTGGATCTCAACTCCAGATAGTTTCCGTATCTCGTTTGGTGAAAGAAGTGAAAAGCGAATCGCATCTATTATCTTGCGTGATTCCTCAATGTACGCCAATTACGCCCTCTCCTGGAGCTTTATCCTTGGTGCGATGCCGAGAGCCATCAATTCTTGGGTGAGAAGTTTGAATGCGTACGACATTGCTACAGGTGAGATTACCGCCTTCTCTCCGCAGATTCGGCATGTGTACCTGTTTTGCTTTATGTCATAGTAACCCAAGAGTCCACAGTTCTCGCAGACCAAAACTATTGCTCTATCTGACTCTTCGAGAAGTCGATCTCGGAGAAGAGCTGAAGCGCCATGACCAATGAGACAGTCGCGCTCCATTTCTCCGAACCTAAGTCCTCCTCCGCGGGCTCTACCCTCGGTTGGCTGCCTGGTAAGCATTTGCACCTGACCACGCGCTCTAGCATGCATCTTGTCAGCGACCATGTGGTGAAGTTTCTGGTAGTAGACCACGCCTGCGAAAATCTCCGCAACCAGCTTCTTACCCGTCAATCCGCTGTACATGACCTCCCTTCCCCCGTATTGAAAGCCCAGTTTGAGCAACGATTCTCTGATCGACGAGATGCCTTCATTCGAGAAGGCTGTGCCGTCCACAGGTGACCCTTTCAGAGATCCGACTTTTCCTCCGATTGATTCAGCAAGTTGTCCTATGGTCATTCTGGAGGGGATCGCATGAGGATTGATTATAATATCTGGCACAATGCCGTCTTCAGTGAAAGGCATGTCTTCGCTGCGCACAAGCAGTCCGACAACGCCCTTCTGTCCATGTCTAGATGCGAACTTGTCTCCCAGTTCTGGGATTCTGAGGTCTCTGACCTTCGCCTTCACTAGCTTGCTGCCTTCGATTGACTCCGAAACGGACACAAAGTCGACCACTCCCGATTCCGAGGGCCTCATGCAGACTGAGGAGTCCCTTCGTGTTGGGCCACGTACCTCGAATTCTCTGTATTCCTCAAGGAACCGGGGAGGACTTGTTCTTCCTATCAGGACCACGTTTCCGGCTACCGGGGACTCCACCGTGATTATTCCATCTTCTTCCAGAAGCCTGTAATATCGTTCGCCTCTGTACCCTCTGACAGTTGGGTCTGGAATTTCGAATTTGTCTCTAAGGCCTCCGAGGTACTGCCTGCATTCTCCCTCGTAGACCCTGAAGAAGAATGATCTTCCGAGCCCTCGTTCAACCGAGGACTTGTTGATGATGAAAGCGTCTTCCATGTTGTATCCTTGGAAGGACATTATGGCCACGACACAGTTCTGGCCGGAGGGTCTTGCGTCGTAACTGATGATTTCGCTGGGCTTGGTCCTCACCAGCGGGCTTTGAGGATAGTGGAGAAGATGCGATCTCGAGTCTACTCTGTTAAAGTGACTCGTTGCGAAGACGCCTAAGGCCTGTTTGGACATGGCAGACTCGTAGGCGTTTCTTGGAGACTGGTTGTGCTCAGAGAAGGGTATGATCGACGCGCATATTCCAAGAATCGTGTAAGAGGCGATTTCCATGTGAGTAGTCTTCTCAGATATTCTGCTTTGATCCAATGCAATCAACGAATTCTCTTCTTCGTCTGCGTCTAGATACTCGATGACGCTTTCCTTGACCAAATCCTCCCATTGAATTTCCTCACGCCGCAGCCGATCTACATGGGACTCGGTCATCTTCAACTTCCCATGTTCCACTATCAGAAGCGGGCGTCTGACTCTGCCCTCATCGCAGTTAACGTACAGTTCAGGCCGGGATTTCGGAGTGACAGCAGGATAGTAAGCGATGTTGACCTGTGAGCTGATCTTTCCTTCTCGTCTCAGTTTCCTTATCTCAAGCGCAAGCTCCTCGGGATTTCGGCAATATCCAGCGATTATTCCGTCAACAAACACTTTGGCGGAACTCATCCTCAGTTTGCGATCTGCCTCATCGGCTAGAACGACCCCCATTCTGCGTAGCCTTGCAGCAATCTCTCTGGGGTCCACACCTATTGACAGAATTGCCTGCAAAGCAAGATTCTTGACAAGACCGCAATTTGATCCCTCAGGGGTCTCGTTCGGGCAAAGCCTCCCCCAATGCGTTGGGTGGAGATCCCTGGCTTCCAGGTTTGGCTGGCTTCTGCTGAGAGGAGATTGCAGGCGCCGGAGGTGGCTTAAAGTCGACGCGAAATTTGTCCTGTCGAGTAGCTGAGTTACTCCAACTCTGCCTCGCACCCAGTTGCCGGTTGCAACAGCGTGCTGGACCCTTTCAGTGATTATGCCTGGTCTGACGGCGTTTGAGATTGAAAGCTCGGTGTGGCGTCTGACTGTGATCCTTTCCAGCTGATACTTGAGATCCCTTGTTAGATTCCGGAATGCTATTCTAAGAAGATCGGCAAGAAGTGAGCCAGAGAGTCTCAGTCTTTTGTTTGCATAGTGGTCTTTGTCGTCGACTTGTCTTCTTCCAAGCTTCAGCTCAATTATCCGGTTTACTATCTCAGCTAGAAAGTAGGACTTCTCTTTTCTGTCTGTGGGCTTGGTGCCTAGATGAGGTAGGAAGTTCCTGTCCACTACTGACTCTGCTTTCTTGAGACGATACTCATCGACCTGTCCTGGCGCGAGTCTGTTTCCGATGAAGAGTAAGGCATCTCTCTGAGAGACAACTCCTACTGCTTTCTCAAATGAGCCTTCAAGTTCGCGTTGGATTTCCTCTTCAGGAGAGACTGTTTCTGCGGTCCTTGCATCTTCCTCCATCCCCAGAGCTTTCATCATGATTACTACTGGGAGATCTGCGGGGACACCGGGGGTAGAGATGTATATGGCGCCGTCTGATTTCATAGTGACTTCGATTCTGGCCCGAGAGCCTACTGTGGTTGAGAAGATCTTGGCCTTGTATGTGGGCGTGGCACCAGTTTTCTCTATGTCAACCAGTATTCTGTTCGGAGCCAAGTCTTCAAGTGCTACGACGACACGTTCTGAGCCGTTGACAATAAAGTATCCGCCTGGATC
>CAZGRO010000001.1:19454-64539 GCA_964528315.1 uncultured Candidatus Bathyarchaeia archaeon | reverse complement strand
AACAGTTTGAAGGCGTGATCCCGGGCTGACGTATAGCCTTCTGCGTACTGAACGTTGCACGCGTATCCTCGCCATTCGTTGCAGAGGTCTGCGAAGTAGTGGGACAAGGGTTCTCGTTTTCCTCTGAATATGTTCTGGCTCTCCATGACATCCATTGCTTTACGCTTGATGTCGATAACGTCGGTGATGTCCACGTAGAAGCTTGGTTTCCATCCACCAACCTCAGCTGTGCCCCGGGAGGGTTCCATGAAGTATACCGCTGGGACGGTATGAGGAGGGTTCTTCAGTTCTGGAATTCCGCGTCTGCGCACAAGCAGCGAAAGGCACGTCATGACCGTTCGGTTCGTTGTTACATGATCTTCGTAGGGATCTCCGAGGAAATGAGTTATGACGATGTCTGGCTTGAATCCTCTTATGACATCAGATATTTGCAGTTGCCGATTCCAGTCAATCAGAATCGGATTATCACCGAAGTCTAGGCACTCTATCGAGCAACCAAGCAATCTTGCCGCATCTTCTCCTTCCTTGTGCTTCACGCGTTTTATCTCATCAATGCCACTTCCTTTCTGCCATAGTGCTTCAGCCTCGCCTCGTTCGCCATAGGACAAGGAAAGTATACGCACTTCGTCCCCGGCTTTGATGTGCTTTGCAAGTGCCCCTCCACATCTCTGAAAAGCGTCCGCAGGATGCCCGGTGACAGGCATTATTCTAAGCTTCTTTCTTGACATACGACATCACACCGTGGTGAGCTGATCAACGAATATAAGACTTGTCGGAAAAACAGATGTCGAGAACAAACAGAACGTTTTGCAGCTTGTTCCCCATGTGATTCATAACTTCGACTTCACAGAATCAAGGCGTTGAGCACAGTTGCGGAGAAGAAAGGTTCACATTGGCGCAGCCCGCATGCCAATGGCTCGTGCGCTAGGAAGAACACCACAATGCTGCTCCCCACTCGTGAGGTATTCCTATCGGAGGGCCTCCGTGGATTGATCTGACTTCTGCTGGCAAGTGTGCACGGTAGATCCATAACGCTTAATTCGGTAGTTTGATGCCGTGAGAGTTCATTCGTCGGGATTCAGGAATTCGAAATTCAGAACTGAGAGCCACGGGAGAAAGCAATGAAATCAAATTCCTCTGTCGGTCATGTATGCTTTTTTGCCTTGTCCTTCTTGGCTCTGACAAGTCTTGTTCCCTGTGTCGCAATCAACAAGGGAGAGGCTAGAATGCGCGACATATCCTACAGCGCTGATAGTGTTCTGGTCTTGAGAGTCGAGATTGAGTACTGGTTCGACCAGCAGACTATATTGTCGGTCGAGGTGGCAGAAGCATATTCGCCTCAAGCTCTTGCGACAAGGACAGTGGAGCTTGATGCAGCCTCGGGGGTTCAGACTGTTGTATTTCAGTTGAAGCCTCGTGTTGGCCAGGAGATCTGGCCAATCGAGGTTTCGTTGCATCTAAGCAACTCAAGAGGTGAAAAGATGGAGCTTTTGCACAGCAAGATCATTGATGTTGACTTGAGGCCGCACAGCTACGTGTGGGAGCTGGCCGGGTTCCTGTTTTTCACAACGTTAGCAGTTGGCCTGCTGATTCGACACAGAAGAATCAAGCACGAGAAGAGGGAATATCGGATGAGGCGCAGGACCAAGAGAAAGCGATAGGCGCCAGATACCTTCCTGTCTGACGCGGAGTAATGGTATGACCTGGAAGATCCTTCTCTTGGAAGCACTCGGATTATTCGCTTGTAGGAATGTCATTGGGGAACGTTCGTTCCGATGATTTGTCCAAGCTGTTTTCTGCACTCACAAATAAGCGTCTGCTTCTCGCTGTCTGTGATCTCCTTCTCCTTCGCGTCTAGATACTGGAGAGCAAGCCTTGCTTCCCGGAGAACATCGTCAAGCGTCTTGTCCTTGTTCATCAGAAATCGTATGACTGTCTCTAATCTACGGATGGCATCTGCAACTACTGGTTCACGGGTCTGTCTCTTTTCACGGCGCCTGACCGTCATTAAGCTCAGCATGACCTGTTGCAGCTTCAAGACTGATTCAACTCTGCTTTCAGGAATTGTCAACTTCAGCGGGTACTTGCCCATCTCTAGGAAATAGGCTGCAGTAGCTTTCTGAAGAACATCGAGTTCGTACCGGAGACCAGGATGCGCCTTCAGTTCTTCGATTTGGGCAGATTGAGAGATATCGAGAGCTTGACTCAACAAGATTCTTGTATCGATCCAGAAGCCGTCTGCCAGGCTTTCGGCTGCATTGGCAATATAGTTCATCCAATCGTTCATCACGGGCTTGGTCTCTCCAACCTTGTTCATCAGAGCATAGAGTATGAACTCCATCTCCCTCATCTCCGTCACCAGACGTTTTGGATCGATGGACGATGGGCTCGGCTCAAGCGCAGTTGCCAGCCAAATGGCGACCTCTCTATCGTGATGAATCGGGGACGCTATGAGTTGATCATGTGTCTGTCGTATGTCTTCCCAGCTCAACCCAGAGTACAGATCTGCCAGGGTCGCAATCTTGCGGTCGTGAACGATCGCAGTCTGAAAAGCAAACCCGACACCGATCTTCACGAGCCTCCTGTCCAAGAACCGTAGTCTCCTAAACGGAGCATGTTGATCCAGTATAAAAACGGCAAAGCAACCGAAGACTCGACCTGCCGGTTCATAGACTGTCTTGGGTCAACATTCGCATATGGGAATAGTTGCCCGGCCTTACTCGCCTGTATTCCGGTGATTCCTTATTCCAGCAAAGATTAGCTCCATATTCCGTTGAATGCGTGCTTGGATGGTGTTGCCGTCATTGTGGCTGGATGGCCTTGATGGCAATCATGGCTTTCTTGATCTCTGATACGGTACTATCACTCATGGTTACCATTTTAGATGCAGATGCAGCGAACATTCGTCTGGCTAGTGCTCCGCATGGGTTGTGTCTCTGTATCGCAAACACGGTTTCGATGATGTTGTTCATTGAGTGAAGTTGTCGTATTGTGTTTTTCAGAGATCTGGGCAGGAAATTCCAGGCTTTCGGGTTCCGACGTATTATCTTCGCGAGTTCTAGCCCCAGCACAAGGAATGCGTAGTGATGCGTGACTTGAAAGACGGCCATGATCCTGTCGTGTTCTTCAGCGGACATGACTCCAACATTGAATCCTAGATAGCGAAGGAATGATATCATGCTGTCAGAGAGAGGGCCTGGTTTTGTACAGACTGCGACGATGCCTCTGCCTTTGGTGGTTTTGGTGGTTGGGCCAAACAGAGGGTGGAGACTCAGATATTCGATGCGAGTTGGGACAAGTTCTTTGATCCTGTCTGCAACACCCATTTTTACCGAAGAAATGTCTATGAGAAGCGAATCTTCTGCCATGTGTCGCAGTGCATTTGCACACACGTCAACCGTGCTCTCTATCGGCACAGATACCAATACAACTTTTGCGTTACGTAGATCGTGAAAATCCCCAGTTTGGACATGGATTCTTGCAGCTATCTTCCGCAGTTTCGTTCTATTCCTGCCGAGAATGATAACGCGATAATTCTGTTTCGAGAAGATTCTCGCCAGGAGACGGCCCATTCCTCCGGAGCCGCCTATGATGGCTATTGTGCTCTTGGGTAAGAGCCGAGGATTTTTAGATCGGTGGTTTTCCGACGGAGTTCTTCCAGAGCGTCTTGGCAATTCGTATTCTTCCTGTGTCCTTCAAAATCGCAAAAGAAAACATATTCCCATGGTTTACTGCGTGCCGGTCTTGATTCTATTCTCGACAGGTTGATCATTCGGCTAGACAATGTTCCAAGAGCTTCATGTAATGATCCGGGGGTGTGTTTGACAGAGAAGGTTATGGTTGTTCTATCATTGCCTGTCGGTTCCTGATCTTCGGTTCCAAGAACGAAGAATCTTGTCTGGTTGTTGCGGTCGTCCTCAATGCCGCGAGCCAGCACCTTCATTCCGTAGAGCTGAGCTGATAGCTCTGTACCGATCGCCGCGACATTGTGGCTCTCGCTTGCCATCTTGACCGCTCCGGCCGTGCTGTGAACCTCCAGACGGTTCGCTTTCGGAAGGTTCTCGTCCAGGTATCGACGACATTGGGCAAGTGCTTGTGGATGAGAGGAGACTTGGGAGATATCGCTCAGGGTCATATCTGGCTTTACGATCAGGTTGTGACTAATGTGGAGAATAATCTCTCCAGAGATCTTCAGATCGGTATCTTTGAGCAAGTCAAGAGTAAGGACAACGGATCCTTCATTCGAGTTTTCTGCTGGAACGATGCCTCTGTCGGTTTCGTGAACCTCAACTGATCTGAAGACATCTGTTATGCTCGGTTTTTCTTCAAAGGTTGCATTGGCGTTGTGAAAGTATTCGCGAGCAGCCTGTTCGCAGAACGTTCCTCTGGGACCAAGAAACGCAATCTTGGTTTCTTCAATCTGCACGCTTCTGCACAGGCGTATGATCCCCTCATAGACTTCTTCGACGCCTTCGCGGGGTAGGCCGCTTCGTGCTGCATTATCGCCGATCTTTTGAATCACCTTGTGTTCGCGTGCAGGATCTGTGACGGGCAACCCTACGCTTCTCTTGTACTCTCCGATTTCCTTGGCGAGATTCACTCGCTCACCCAGTGCGCCAAGTATCTTTGCATCCATTGCATCGATCTTTCTTCGTATTTCCTCTAACTTATCCACAAGAATCACCGAAATATCGTGGAGATAATCTTTGAACGTAGCGCGAAATCCGCGAGAACTATCGCGACCATGGCTTCGACGACTGGAACTGCCTTCGGCACTACGCAAGGGTCATGTCTTCCAGTAATCCTCAACTCAGTATGTTCCATACTCCGCAGATTCACGCTTCTCTGGGTCTTTTGAATTGAGGGTGTGGGCTTGAAGGCCACGTGAGCCACGATTTCTGCGCCTGATGACAGTCCTCCTAGTACGCCTCCCGCCCTGTTGGTGAGGTAGGTTACTTCACCCTTTCTGACTTCAATGAGGTCATTGTTCTGAGAGCCCTTGAGACGAGCCGCATCAAATCCTGCTCCAAATTCCACACCTTTGACCGCAGGAATGCTGAACAGTGCTCTTGAGAGTTCTGAATCCAGTGAGCTGAAGACTGGATCTCCAATCCCTGGAGGAACGCCGCTAACAATCACTTTGACAGTTCCACCAATGCTATCGCCCTCATTGGCAGCGGACAGGATTGCCTGTTCCATTGACGATGCAGCCTGGTGATCTCCGCATCTCACTGGGTTCGAGTATACATTTCTCCGAATCTCATCAGAGGTCAGATCTGTTCTTGAGAAGACGTCGCCTATCGAGTGAGAATGTGCAAGGACTTCAATCCCCGCGCGTTGAAGAAGTCTGTTGGCAACTGCCCCCGCCATGACAAAGGCCACAGTAGTTCTGCCAGAGAGCAGCCCCCCGCCTCTGTAGTCGTTGAATCCTTGGTATCGGATCTTCGCCGGATAGTCTGCATGTCCTGGCCTAGGTATGTCTTTCAGAAGCTCATAAGGTCGCGAATCTACGTCCATGTTCCAAACTACCATGGCAATCGGAGCTCCAGTCGTGTGGCCCTGGAAAACCCCAGACAGAACATCCACTTCGTCCTTCTCTATTCTGCTTGATACAATCTCGGATCCCCGAGGAATCCTTCTGTCCATGTCACGCTGCACGTCTGCCTTACTGAGCTCGAGGCCTGCCGGACAGCCATCAACAACCACGCCTATGCATCTGCCGTGGCTCTCTCCAAAGATAGTGACGACGAATTCCTTTCCCAGACTATTTCCACCCAAGAACGTTTCCTCCCAGCATCTTAAGGTCCTCAAAGAAGTTGGGATACGACTTCGCCACACAATCCGCCCCACCAATAGTAGTTCTTCCTTTTGCGCCAAGTGCTGCGACAGAGCATGCCATCGCCACGCGATGATCACCATGCGAGGCCAATGTACACCCTGTTAGAACACGACCTCCGCTTATCTTCAATCCATCCTCGGTTTCTTCGATCTTGGCCCCCATCTTTCCCAGTTCTGTGGAGAGCGCAGCGAGCCTGTTGGACTCTTTGCCTCTGAGTCTCGCAGCATTTGTTATCTTTGTTGTTCCTTCAGCGTAGCATGCAACAGCTGCAATAGGAGGAACTAAATCTGGGCAATTCCGAGCGTCGACATTTGCAGCACGAAGACGTGAAGGTTCGGTCCAAATCGACTCCTTATCTGTATGTATCTCTGCGTCCATCGCCCTCAGAATGTCAACGATCTCGCTGTCCCCCTGCAGAGATGCGCGTGTCTCTAAGCCAGAGACGTGCATCTTGGACCCGGTGATTATGCCTGCCGCAAGCAGGAAAGCCGCTGACGAGTAATCTCCCTCTATGACATGCTTAGCCGACTCAACTGATTGTCCTCCTTTGATCAGGAATCTTCTCAGATCAGCGTCAGCAGTGACTTCAATGCCGTGATTCCTCAAAATCTGAAGCGTCATCTTCACATAGGGCGCAGACGCCAACATTGTCGTTGTCTCAATCGATGTCGTCTGGCTGGCGAGAGGTGCAGAGAACAGCAAACCCGAGATGACTTGAGAGGTCTCATTGCCAACCACCTGGACGTTTCCTCCTTTGTAAGTTCCGCCGAATGTAATCAAAGGGGCATGCCCATCGTTACGCACGGAACAGCATTTGACACCCAACTGTCCAAGACAGTCGATAGTCAGATGCATCGATCTCTTCCTTAGAGATGGGCCTCCCGTTATGACGGAGATCCCGCGGGCATGTGCAAGAATAGGTGTGACGAAACGCATGGTCGACGCTGATTCGCTGCAGTGGATGACATCTTCCGGCGTGTCAATGTAACTTGGCCCATTAACGGTCAGTATTTTCGTTTCTCTTGACAGATGTGTTCCGTATGCCTCGATTGCTGCAATGGTCGCCTCAATGTCCTCGCTTTCTGTTGGGTTCTGTATGATTGACTTCTCCTGAGTTAGTGATGCAGCTATCAGCGCTCTATGGGTATGTGATTTTGACGGAGGTGCTCGTACTGAGCCGTGAAGACTGGAGCCGCCACTGACTGCTATTTGCTCAGGCATGTCTTGCAATTACAGTTGCCCTCCTGTTGTTTGGGACAGTTTCAATGATATCTCCTTCAAATTCTGACAATGCTGACCGAACTCTCGAGAGCAGGTGTCTCTTTACCAGAGCAACAGTAGCCGGACCTTTGCCTGACAGGCCTGATGCGGTTGCGCCTGCTGCCATTGCTTCAATTGCCACACGCGGGTTCCATCCGAGTGCAACAGAATGCGCTAGCCCGTTGACAATCAAGGCTTCCCAGTGATGGCCGTTCAGCGCTAACCCGTGCGCCAATTCACTTATATGCGCTAGCTTCCGGAATTTGTCCATGTCGACATTCGCAGTGTATGATTTCTCTAGTGGAACATGAAACAGGACGCGATATCCCTCCGAGATCCTACGTCTCTTCAGAATAATCATTCGCGTGTTATCTGTGACGACAAGTCCACCGTAGTATGAGCTACAAGCATCGTCGAATGCACCTGTGATCGTGACCCTAGCCCTCATCGCTGAGTCAACACTATCTTTGATGATGCATTCGTCAGTTGCCCTTTTCCCGAGAGCGGCAGTAGTGGCAAGGGTTACAGCATTCGCGGCGACGCTACTACTTTTCATTCCTCGTGCAATTGGGATGTTGGACCTTGTAGTTACGCTGGCACCAAAGGTCCTGTGCACTCCATATCTGCGCAAAACCTTTCGAACAGCGTGTATCATCAGATCGCAGGGCTCATCATGTTCGTCTTGTATATGTGCAGTGATTTCGCCAACGTCTCTGTTTAACTCCACCTCTGCTTTTGTCCATAGACCAACGCCAAACGCGGCACCCCTGCCAGTTGAAATGGCATTCACTACTGTTGCAGCTCCATGTGCAATAGCCTCAGCCGATGGCATCTTTCTTCACCTGCTAGATCCAAAACTGACAAGTGAGTGTCGCATCGTGTCTATGGGGGCTTCCACTCCCATCCAAAGCTCAAAGGCCGCTGCCGCTTGATAGAGTAGCATCTCTGTGCCTTTGATTGTTCTGCAAGCTGATCTCTTGGCCCTCTGTATCAACTCAGTATCGCATCTATCATAGACAATATCAAAAACGACCAGGTTCTTTGGCAGGTCGCCTTCGATGGGTATTTTGCCCGGGTTGCCTTTCATTCCAATCGATGTAGCATTGATGAGCACATCAGTTGTATGGATCTCTCTCATCAGATTTCTCTTGGTGAGACGGTCGATCTGGATTTCCTTTCCTGATTTGCGCTTCAGGCCCCGTTTCAGTTCATACACCTTCTCAAGCGTTCTGTTCAAGACGGCAATCCTTGAGGCGCTGTCAATCAATGCATAGGTAATGGCCTTTGCAGCCCCTCCTGCTCCTAGAATTGTGAAAGTGTTGTTATTCGGAATGATGCCATTGTTCTTCAAAGCTTCAAGTACACCCGTAGTGTCGGTATTGTAACCTACCAGTTTGTTCTGGGCAGTCTTGACAGTGTTCACGGCACCGACTTTCTTAGCAACAGGGTCCAGCTTATCCAGATGCCTAACGATTCCTATCTTGTGCGGAACTGTCACGTTGAAGCCAAGAACGCCTTGAGATCGTAGCCCTTGCACAGCAATTCCTAGGGCTCTGGTTCCGACTCTGAATGGAACGTAGACACAGTCCATTCCCAACTTCTCGAAAGCTGAATTCTGCATCACAGGGCTCAGTGAATGTTCGACTGGGTCACCGATTATTCCGTAGACAGAGGTCTTTCCTGTGATGAGCAACTACGAGTACCCCATTTCATTGTAGATACGTCTCAGTCTCTGCACGGATATCTGGCCTGGCGCTACAGAGGACCTATCGTCGAGTGATGCGAAGGTGAAGGCGGCTCCATAGATTGGAGAAAGGACGCGAGTCATAGCCCCGATCCTTCCCATACCAAAACAGATGACTTTTCCGTCCTTGCTTGCTTTCCGAGTGAATGCGAGTAAACGTAGATTGTCTTCTAGTCTTCTTGCAGTGGTAACGATCTTTGGTATCTCTGCGCCTGAGGCTCGGCACAGGCGCAGCGTTCTATCCAGTTGCGCGTTGGTTGGAGTCTTCTGGAAGTCATGGTGCGATACTATGATCTTTGCGCCTAGTCGGTGAATCTTGTTGATTACATCTCTGAGATTCCTTGTCCCTATTTGAACATCGACATAGTCAAAACCCTCTTCGGCCGCGGCAACTAAGTTCTCCACGTTTCCGTGTTTCTCTTCTTCTCCCCTTCCTCCTTGTTTTCGCATTCGAAAAGTTGCTATCAAAGGCATCTTTTCCGCGCCAGATATCTCGCCAAGAGACTCCTCTCGATTCAGGTAGTCGAGCCGTATCTCCGCCAGATCGCCCCCAAGCTTTCTCGCTTTACACACCATTCTATTCGCGTTACAGGAGGTTCGTGCAGCAATAGAGACTACGATCATTGGCTTCATTTTTCGACGATGGACTCCTCTGGAACTAGGTTTCCGAAATGGCGCCCCCCTTGCTCCACGCGTGCCATAACCAAGGTACCCGGCTTGAGCTCCGTAACAGATTCTGACCCCTCTCTTGTCACCAGTCTGATTGTCTCCGCATTTTGGAGAATTGTCTTCAAGCGTTTCCCTTGCCATTTTGCCTCAACCAGCACCATGGGGCGACGTTCGATCTTCACCCTGCCTACGCAGCTCTGTCTGGTCCTACCTTCGCGATCCACAATCAACACAGGATATCCCGCTTCAAGCTCTGAGAGGTAGTTCGTCTTGTCTCGCCCAGAAAGGACATACAATGAGATTGGGCCGGCGTTAACTCTGAAGGGACGATTGGCTATGTACTGGTTCTCCTCCACTTCGGCCTGAACCAAGAACAGTCCGCTAGACTGGCAACCAACCAGAATTCCTTCACCAGGTTTCATGATGTCTGTAGTATCTACGCACGCCCTCGCTCCCAGACCTACTTCCTTCTTCCCAATCACCTCTACTGCAACAAGGCCGAGATCGGAGACTCTCTTGCTCACCTCCTCGCTCGTTCTGGCTATCTCGTCTGCGGAGAGAGCTGTCAGGAGGATGCCATCTGATCCTATTTCCAAAGTCTCCAAAGCAAGCCGAGCTTGAATATGATCACTGACCTCCATCAGCACTCTGCTTTCATTGCCTTTTCTTGAGATTATGTTCTCCAGCGGAATGATCTTCCAGTCTCGGCATAGGAGTATCACATAACTCGCGCCATGTGCGAGAGCGTCTAACACCTTGTTCTCGTCTTCTCCTGAGGTGATCTCCACGATGACTGCGGATGGCTTGTTTGTCTTTAGAAGCTGCCAGAAGGGTTTGCCGTCTTCGAACAGCTGTATGTCTGAATCATCGGTCGCAGAGGCAACTCTGACTTCGGCCCCTAGGAATTCCTGGATTTGCTGCTTTGAGAGTTTGCGGCTTACGATTACGTCGGCTTTTGCGAGATGGCTGGATATCTCCGATGCTCTCTTCTCGATATCGTCAAGGAGTACCCAGAACTCTTTCATCTCTTGCCACCTATGAGGCTGAACGCTTCGTCGACGGTTGCGTTCTCGTGAACGATCATACAGAGGGCTCGAGCCATTTTCTCCGGATCCTTGTGTTGAAACACGTTGCGTCCTATGGAGGCGCCAGCGCATCCAGCCTTGTTCGCGTCGTGCACCATTTGCAGGATGTCTCGGTCGGTCTCGGTCTTCGGTCCGCCAGCTATGATGACTGGAACTGGGCATGATTGTACAACCTCTCTGAAAGATTCGGGCGCGCCTGTGTAGTTTGTCTTGACGATATCAGCGCCCAGTTCAGCTCCGAGTCTCGCAACGTGAGCTACAACAGTCTTGTCATGTTCGTTCTGTATGGTGCTTCCCCGAGGGTACATCATAGCTAGCAGTGGCAATCCATATTCGTGGCACTCATCTGCAATGCCTCCCAATTTCACAAGCATCTCTGCTTCAGTTGGTGCACCAATGTTTACGTGAATCGATACCGCGTCTGCGCCAAGTCTAAGCGCCTCTAGGACTGAGCCGACACGCACCTTACGATTTGGATCTGGAGAGTACTTTGTGCTTGCCGAGACGTGTACTATCAAGCCAGCATTTCCAGTATTGACTGCTCTGGCTATGCCTTTGTGGATGACAAATGCGTCCACGTTCGCTCTAAGAAGTCCAGTGACGGTCTGCTGCATATTGCGGAGGCCTTCAACCGGGCCAAGCGTCACTCCATGATCCATTGGCACGATGATCGTCTTATGGTCCTCACGGAATATTCTCCCAAGTCGTTTCTCCACACCATTCATCTTTGAATCACCTCCCTTTCAGGAATCCTCCTTGATGCAAGAGTTCTGCGACGAGAACGGCCCCTTTGGCTGCTCCCATCTTCGTGTTATGGGAAACAAGCATGTACTTTATGCCTCCGAGAGCGTGATCTTCCCTGAGTCTGCCTACCACGGTCGTCATTCCGTCGTTCGTGTCGCGGTCGAGTCGAGGCTGCGGCCTGTAAGGGTTGTCATGCACCAACAGAAGTTCGGGAGGAGCTGATGGCAGACCGAGATCTTTGAGCGATTTGCTGAACTTGCGCATTGACTTCTTAGCATCTTCGACCGTACATCCTCTCTTCGTTCTAACATAGACTGCCTCTGTGTGGCCCTCTCTGACATCTACGCGTGTACAAGTGCAGCTGATCTTGATAGTCGCTGGAAGGAATTCGCTTCTGAATTCTCCCAGGATTTTGCAGGTTTCCTTTTCGACTTTTGCTTCTTCGCCTGGGATAAATGGCAGGATATTGTCAGTAACATCCAGAGCTAATACCCCGGACGATCTGCCTGCTCCTGAGACGGCTTGCATGGAAGTCATCACAACTGCGTCAACGGAGTACTCTGTGTGGAGGGGCTTCAGCGTCATTGCCAGTCCTGTAGTTGTGCAGTTCGGTATCGGGACAATGAAACCGTCCCAGTTTCTTCGCTCTCTCTGAGCTTTCACTGCGCCCAAGTGTTCATTGTTGACTCCTGGAACTACTATGGGGGTGTCTTGCTCGTAGCGAAAAGCCGATGCTGTGCTCACAATGGGGGTGTGCTCTGCAAATCTTGGCTCGATGCTCCTTGCCTGTTCGGACTCCAGAGCAGAGAAAATCAAATCAACGCTTGAGGCGTCAAACTGGGACGAATCCTCAGTGACTTTGTCGCAGATAGAGTCTGGGAGCGAGGCGTCACAGAACCACTCCAAAGCCCCTGTCTGAACGTTCCTCAGAGCGTCTTCGTACATTTTACCCGCCGATCTTGCCGATGTCAGTAGTTTGGCTAATTCGAACCACGGATGGTTTTTCAAAGCGAGAACGAATTGCTGTCCCACAATCCCAGTCGCCCCTAGGATCGCAGTCTTGATCATGTCGTCACCTCCTTCAACGACCTTCGCACCAAGCGCAAGGCTTTCTGGTGTTGGCTCCAATCTACTAGCAACAGAATCGATGATGCGATAGTGAAGATCCCATAGACATTCAGCGAGTTCTTCTTGAGAGGCTCAGAAACCGATGCTATCAGGCCCGGGGTCTCCACAAGTCCCAACCCAACTATCTTGATGATGCAAAGATCATCTCGTACGGCCATCGCAGTTGTCTCTTGATGCTTAAGAACTGAGGCGTGAAGTTTCTTGACCAGTTGCTTTCCACCTTGTACTGGGACATATATGATTAGCGAGTCTGAATTTGCTGAGAGCCCTAAAACCTTCGATTTCTCATCTGTTACTTTGGAGAGCATCTCTTTCATGATGCTTGGATTCTGAGAGATGTTCTTTCCAGTTACGGTAATCATCATCGATGGTTGTGGACTCTCAAGCTCAGCCGCGACTGAACTTGGGAATCCCCCACTGATGACCGTCCCACCTGAGCGAAGGGACCCTGCCACGTTGGATGTGATTCTGACCCTAAAACTATCGTCTAGGTATCGGAGGGCCTTGCCTTTCAGAAACTTGGTTCCAGAGTCGGCCAGTCCGACAAGTTCTCTTACGGATATCTCTGAAATAGAGCGCGCATCTCTGACCAGTTTTGGGTCCGCAGTCATCAAGCCATTGCTGTCCGTGACTAGAACTGATTCATCAGCTGGCAGGCATCGAGCCAGCAAGAATGCAGTGATATCGCTGCCTCCGCGGCCCATTGTCGTAATTCGACCATCAGCTGTTCTGCCAACGAATCCTGGAAGTACTGGTACGATGCCCTCTTCGAGATACGGGAGGACATATCGCTGAATTCTCGGCCTACTGATTGAGAGAACAGGGCTTGCGTCTCCAAACCTGTCGTTAGTCATTATCGGCCATTCGTCATCGTCCGGATCAAAACATCTTGAGTCCACTCCTCTGCTGGATAAAACAGCCTGGAATATCTTGGCACTTGTTCTTTCACCCATTGATATGACCTCATCGACTTGGTTGCTTCTGCTGGGCAAAGAAACCGCTGAAGCCGTCTCAAGCAGGCTGTCTGTTGTTCTGCCCATCGCAGAGACTACAACGGCTGTTTGAGTGCCGCTTTCAATCTCTTCTCTCACTGCATCTGCTGCTCTTGAGATCTTTCGGGGAGATGATAGCGAGGATCCTCCGAACTTGACCACAAGGCGCACAGTTTTCTGTTTGGTTTTCACTCTCACAATTTTCCACCCAAGAAGCCACACCGAACCTATAGCGGCAGACGCCGCAAATTCGGCGGGCTATAGATAGCTAAAATAGAACGCTGCGTAGCTGCTCGGAACAACAAAGAGCTTCATTTCGCTCATCTAGCAGCGCCTTGGACCGCTACATGTCGTCAATGCTATTAAAAGCTCATATGTCGATGTCCGACGTATTCCGCCTAAGGCATATCCTGCAAAAACTTAAGAACGGTGAAGATTGCTGTAGACCTAGGTGTCTTTGTTGGCCAAGAACAAAGGAAAGAAGTACGCTTGCGAGACGTGTGGAGCAGTAGTAGTGTACGACTCAGACTGCAGTTGTGCGGTCTGCGATCTTGTATGCTGCGGAACTCCGATGAAACCGAAGAAGTAAGGCTTTTCTTGCTTACTTCTTTCCCCACCTTTTTGTCCTTGGGGTAATACCAAAGAGAATTGGTCACTATCGGCCGCGGATACGTATTTTCTGAAGCACAATCACGGCAGCTGCCATGAATGCTACTGCTAGGAAGAAAGAGGTGAATATTCCATAAGATTCGGCGAGTGTCGTTCCAACCACTGGCGCCACCGCCCCGACTATGTAGGAAGGAAG
The DNA here is from genome assembly GCA_964528315.1 of uncultured Candidatus Bathyarchaeia archaeon. Classification (GTDB taxonomy): domain Archaea; phylum Thermoproteota; class Bathyarchaeia; order 40CM-2-53-6; family JALHTG01; genus JALHTG01. Next base: position 50,273 of record CAZGRO010000001.1, on the reverse strand, counting down.
AAAGAACAATGCATAGCCAAGACCTCGTCTGGATGTGGGAGTGAAATAGGATATGAGTGCGGCTGTAGCACCCATGCCGCTATAGACCAAATAGCCGTACACTACTGCGCACAAAAGGAGCGTTGCGATTGTTTCTGTTCTTATGAATGCTAGTAATGCGAGAATCGTTGATGTCATCGTTATTGTGAGCCATCTTTTCTCGCCCAGCTTGTCTGCGAACATGCCGCCAATAGGAGCTGCTATTATGCCTGTAAGGGACATCGCTCCCATTATGTAGCTTGCTTCTTGGACTGTGAACCCTCGAGCAAGAACAACGTAAGGTGAGGTGAGAGTAGACACGATTTGTCTTCCCATTGAGTTGACAGCAATCATTGAAAGTACAACTAGGAGGCCGGTCGTGAACATGGATTTCACGCTACCATTAGATTTCCGGCTTATTTCGACTATCGTTGTCTCCGGGGATCGCATCCTAGAAAGCAGAAACATGCAAAGTAATGTTGGAGGAATCCATAGAAGATAGACGCTTCTCCAACCGACATTCAACAGGAATCCCACGGAGAATGGTCCAAGAGCCCATCCCAAGGTTCCTCCTGCTCCGTGAATCCCTAGAGCCCTGTTCTTTCTCTCCTGGAACATTTGGCTGACTGCTCCGTAGGCGGGAGGGTGGTATATTGTTGTTGAGATTGCGAGCAACGAGAGTGCAAGTACTACAAAGTATGGGTTCTGTGCCTGCGTCATCAGTAGTGCTGCTCCAGCTGTTATGCCGAGAGAGATTATCACCTGTCGAAAGTAACCCAGTTTGTCTGCAAGCAATCCTGCTGGCACCGTGGCAATAGCTTCCGACAGCATCGGTATCATCACCATTATTCCAACGTGCACAAGACTAAGGTCGAACTCTTTCATGAAGACCGGAATCAAGGCGAAATGAATTTGCGTATAAACATGATTGGCGAAATGTGTGAAGGCAATAATCGAGAGTTCAGTATCCCCATAGAATAATGCGGAGGAACTGGAAACCGATGTGGTCTTTCTCATTGCAGCATCATCTATGGGCGCCACAGCCACTTGCCCTCGCCGTCCATATAAGAACTCGTACGAAGAAAAGGCAGCCTTGCTCAATGACTAGTTGGGTTCGCCATCTGTCGTTCTATCCATGGCTGACCACTCATGCCAGAGGATCTTGAATTGCCTCCCATCATGAAGACGCGTCAGATGCCTGTCTCAATCAAATACCAAGTGAGCAATCACTGTGGGCATTCGTTGATCGTCATTCCCGTCGTTCCCATTGTTCTCAAATGAAGCCTTGGCATAACCCAATTATGCATGTCTTGTCCAGAGTGTTTCAGCCTGCTCCAGCGTGCCCGTTGTCAGACTGAGCCGCTTCAGGGGACCCAACGCCTCCCCAGCCGACTCGAATAACATCTCAAATATGCGAGAAGCAACGTATTCAGGTAAGCGAGTCTATACTCCGGCGGATGCGATGACATACGAGACATTCCTAGGTGAAGTGCGTCGGGCCTTAGCAGACGCTCTAACCCGGCTTGGTCAGGAGGAAGTAATTGTCCTTGAAACACCTCCAGACCCCAAGCTAGGGGACATTGCGTCCACGATCTCATTTTCGCTTGCAAAGAGGATGAGGAGAAGCCCTGCACAGGTAGCCCAACAGATACTGGCACATATCTCAGTTGCCCCCGAGTCAATGATTGATCATGTGGAATCCTCCGGCCCCTACCTGAACTTTTTCATGAAGACACAACGAATTGCACAAGCCACCATTGACGAGGTGACCGCAAAGGGGGGCTCGTATGGAAGTGTCGATGTCGGAAATGGTAGGCGAGTTCTGATTGAGCACACCAATGTTAACCCAAACAAAGCCATTCATATAGGCCATGCCAGAAACACCTGCCTCGGCGACTCCCTGGCCAGATTGCTTAGATTCGTTGGCTACAATGTACAAGCAGCAAACTATATCGATGACACCGGTGCGCAGGTCGCGGACGTAATCTTGGGATTTCTGTCCCTCGGCTTCAAAACCGATCCTCCAGAGGGCGTCAAGTTTGACCACTATTGCGGTGACGATGTCTATGTTGCGGTCAACCGAATGTATGACGATCGCCCAGAGCTTATCGAAGAGAGGAAGAAGATCAGCAAAAAGATTGAGGAAGGAGACAACGAGATCGCAACAGCGGCCAAACAGATAACTCTGAGAATTTTGAAAGCACAACTGGAGACTTGCTGGAGGCTAGGAGCATTCTTTGATCTACTTAACTGGGAAAGTGACATTCTCCATTCCGGGCTTTGGCAAAAAGCCTTCGAGAAACTCAAAGACACTGGATTAGTGGTCTTGAAGAACAAAGGAGATCTCGCAGGTTGCTGGATTGCTGAGGTCACAAGGCTTCCAGAGTTCGCTGCCGAGACTGATGCTGTCCTAGTAAGGAGCGACGGAACGACAACATACCTGGGTAAGGACGTTCCTTACGCAATGTGGAAACTAGGTCTTCTGGACCAAGACTTCTCCTATGAAATTCTCCTCAAGCAGCCAGACGGAACTAATCTCTGGACGACGAAATCGGAGAGAGGTCAATTGGATCACCCCGTCTTTGGTGCTGCAGATACGGCCATATCCGTCATAGACTCTCGGCAGAGCCGTCCGCAAGAGATACTGTCCACCTTCATGCGGCTCATAGCCGGCAGCTCAAGTCCAAAGAATTACATTCACTATGCCTACGAGGTGGTTTCGCTTGCGCCGAAGACAGCTAGAGATCTTGGAATAACGGTCTCAGAAGGTGAGGAAGGAAGAAGGATGCTGCACATGGAAGGGAGACGCGGCTTGTTCGTGAATGCTGACACCGTGCTTGATGCCCTCTCAAAGAAGGCATATGATGAAACCCGAAAGAGAAACCCACATGCCGAGGAGCAATGGCTCAGATCCACTGCCGAGAAAATAGCAGCAGCAGCTCTGAGGTACGATCTCACAAAAGTGGACCGCGACAAGATAATTGTGTTCGACATCGATGAGGCAATAGACCTAGAAGGAGAGACCGGACCATACGTACAGTATGCTCACGTAAGGGCTTGCAGAATCCTTGAGAAGGCACATGCCGCAGCATCAGACTTGGCAGTGGACTGTACAATGCTAACTCTCCCAGAGGAGATTCTCCTCATTAAAGAGCTGGCCAGGTTCCCTTATGTGGTCAAGTCTGCATCTGAAGTTCTGTCTCCGCAACGTCTCACAAAGTATGTGTACAATTTGGCAACTCTCTTCAATGCATTCTACGAAAAGTGCAGAGTCATCGGGGCAGAGTCCAAGCAGCTTGAACAGGCAAGGCTTAGACTTGTCGATTGTACAAGGATCGTACTCAAGAACGCTCTCACATTGCTGGGAATAGACACGCCAGAAAGGATGTAGTATCAGGATCTGTTTCGCGACGTGAAGAACTCGCGTTCACTCATTTACTCTTTGATTTATCCATCTGCTCAACTTTGCTTCTTGAAAGAGGCTAGGATATCGAGCTAGCAGAAGTTTCTTGTATTCCTCTGTCTCACTTGTCGTCATGTACTGGAACATGTAGCCTCCGTCATAGGGTGAGGGGTCTCCGAGCCTTGTCATGAATTCTATGTGCATCAGTGGGTCCGATCTTCTGATGGTTATCGGACGACGTTCATTGTGAAGGTTAACGAGTTCAAGAGCGAGTCTTCCCACAAATCCGCTGTGCACCTTTGCGGCATTCAGAAATGAAAGCCCCATTCGACCATACCTGCTCTTAGCTGTCAGATGAGCGACATGGTCAGGCGGAGTAAACACGATCTCATGTGATATGACGTTCTTGTGCTCAAGGTACTGGAGCGTTGTTTCCTCCTTCACGGTAAGTACGTATCCGTCTCCATCCAGAAGATCCGCATTGAACGGATCGATGCATTTACTTTCATCAATCAGCTTCAGCAGTTCACTCCTACCAAGTATGCACATTACTCATACCTTTCCTGATGTTATTTGGTCTTCAAAACAGTGACCACTGGAGAGCTGTCATATGTCTTGTTTGTTCTGGCCTTTGTGGAATTGCTCTTGAAATCCACAACAAGGATCCTTTCATCTCCAAATGCTATCTCAAGATCGAGAGGCATCGTAAGAAGCGGCTGGGTTACTGAAAGAGTGATCTTTGTCCCGTTGATAGACGCAGTAGCATCGGCTACTCTAATTCTAAGCTTGTCGTACTTGCCGACAGGCATACGAGATCTCAGGACGGTCTCCGCTATGTCCTTTAGAGTCGAGAGGTCGTAGATGCTTGTTGCGTTGCTCAGCAGTTCTATCCACCCGGTTTTCTCTCCTTCTCCGGATCTGTGTAGTGCAATCTGAGAGTATTTCACATATAGAGGTGTGGCAGGGCCAGCTCCGCTGTCCGTGATCTTGAGGGTCATTGTTCCCAAGGCAAGATTGGGATAGAAAAATACTCCTAAGACGATTACCAGCAGGACGATGCTCACGATTCTCTTGGCCTCCAAGTCTGTCATCCAGCGCAATCTTTCCTTCAAGATGGCCAACAATCAATTATAAGGTGTTAGGTTTTTCTGGCATTCTTGTCTGGGCAGGATCTAATCAGCGGGCTATGTGGAGATTGTTTTTGCGACACGTTGGTATGGAGTGCTTGCACCTTATTTCCGATACTCGTCAATCGAACACGGTAGAAGCGTGTTAACATGACGACGAAACCTCGGCAGCAGGAAACAGGTGCGCCGCTGGCGAAGGTAAGAGAGTTCTGAGACGTCTGTCGGAGGATTATCCCTTTTTGGGATAGTATAATAACGATAGGGATACCTAGGCCTTCTCCAAACCAGCAAGAAAGGTTCTTACAACGACATGCGCTTCTCCTTGAATTCGCTCTTGGAGTCTCGCATCACCCGGGGCAAGAAAGTAGCCAACTTGGAAAGGCCCCTCAGATCGAGCAGTCTCAAACTTCCTTCTGATCTCCTCTAGCGCTTCTGCAACAACTGGCTCCCGGACAGAATTGCGAACTATCTCAGCGACTCTCTGGGGACCACCTTTGTAGTGGCGGAGCACAAGGTAGATATCATAAGCGTCTTTCTCCTTGTACCGACCTTTTAGTGCCAGCCCTTTCGTGGCTAGGCAACCTACAGCATCAGAAATATTGGCCAGTGCCTTTGTTCGTGCTCCATTTGGCAGCATGCCTTCAATCTCTTGCTGAAACTTGTGAGAGAAAACCACGCTGGATCCTCTGATCACAACAGCCTGCAAATCCCTTTGAACTGCCAAGAACTTCTCGCCCGATAGCTTTTCTGCGGTCTCGGGTTCCGTGATGAAATCAATCTTGATCGAACGCTCGATTCCGTCCAAGGGAGATTTCACGGAGCGATGAAATCTGAAAGGAATCCGATCGCCATTCTCCGTAACGTATTGACTATATCCTCGCTTCTCGATCAAAGAGATAATTGTTTCGTAGACTTTCACGTCAATCAGACGCGGGTTCAAAACAAAGTCAATGTCAATCGAGCCACAATGCTGACCTCCAACACCATACGTCTCTAGAAGAAAATACGGGGCCCATCCGCCGGACAGGACCAGATGGGCAGTATAGCTTGCCAAGATCCTCAATATCTCTACCAAAGCACTCCTAGATGATTCAGTGACGCTTTTGGAATACATAGTGATGTCGCAGACACTCATCTAACAACACGCTAGAATCCAATGATCTTGTTCCTTAGATGCTCGGCGGCCTCCCTGCCCCGCGCAGGGTAGTTGTACAAATCAACATAGAGTTGAATGTTCGAAACCACTGGTACTCCCTTATGATACTGAATCTTGTAGAAGACACCCTCGTCATAGGGCTCAACAAGAAAAACGTTGCCGCCCAACTCAGTGAACTCCAAGTTCAGGAGCTTTTGCCACTCGGGTAAATTTCCCGATTCTACATAGATATACGTGTTGGCAGGCCTAACATGCGGAGAAACCAATGCTGCCCCGACATGAAGCGTGAGAGCGTGTCTCCGAATCGGTTTGCGGGCAGAGGCCAGTTTTCGGAGAAACTTGTCCATCTCACATAATGAGTAATATGCGTTGACCTTGTTTGAAGAAGAGAAATCAAAATAGGCTGCCCAGCGTGTCAGGAGCTCACTTGGGTTCGTAAGCATCATTGCGTTTGCCCGAGTCATCCTACACAAACCCATCCGCAACAGAGTCTTCGCAACTCTGTGCACGTGGCCATAGCCCGCCTCAGTCTCCTTGGAAAGAGCAAGGATACTCCATTCTTTTTTTGGGCTAACGAGCAAAGCGCGCACAATTCTTGAAGCAACGGGAGCGAAGACGTTCCGAGCGGTCACGACAAACACACTGATGCCATATGGTGTCCTCCGAGTATTTATACTATCCCTAAAAGGGATAGCGCGGTTGACCGGTTTCAGATCGCGATCTATGGGCTGAAGATTATTGCCGGTCTGTCATCTTTCATGCTATCTATGCGACTGAGTCTAGCTTCTTACCTCAACACCTGCGAGGTGTTCGCTGAAGTTGACAATGGCAGAATGATCGTCATCGCCCTTTCCATCATTGATCAAGGCTGCCAAGATCTGTTGGATAAGAGATGTCAAGGGTACCGGAACGCTCAGATCTCTTGCAGCTTCGAGAGCGTTCTTGAGATCTTTGTGGTGAAGTCTTATCTTGAACCCGGGCCTGAAATCGCGTTCAACAATCTTAGGTATTTTGGCGTCAAGCACATTGCTCCCCGCCAGACCACTTCGTATGGCATTGTACAGAACCTTGGGATCCACACCCGCTTTGGCTCCGAGAACAAATGCCTCAGAGACCGCAGCGATATTCAGAGCTACTATGATCTGGTTCGAGAGTTTCGCCACTTGGCCTGAGCCTATGTCCCCGACTCGTGTTATGGTCTTTCCCATGACTCGAAGAACATCGAGGCATTTGTTGAATGTCTCTTCTTTTCCTCCAACCATTATCGTCAAGCTCCCTTGAATGGCCGCGGGCTCGCCTCCGCTAACCGGGGCGTCAAGCATCTCAACCTCTGCTCGTTCAGCCTCTGCTGCGATCTTCTGCGCGGCGAACGGGGAAATCGAGCTCATGTCGATTATAGTGAGTCCTTTCTTCGCACCTGCTAAGACTCCATTGGCCCCGAGCACAACTTCTTTCACCTCAGCAGAGTCTGGAAGCATGGTTATCACTATGTCACTGGCCTCTGCGAGCTGTTTCAGGGAGGAAGCTTCTCTGGCCCCGAAGGAAACTAACTCTTTCACCGGGCGGTCATCAACATGCTTCCACACCACGAGAGGGTACCCGGCCTTGATCAGGTTCTTTGCCATGGGTTTGCCCATGACTCCTAGACCGATGAAGCCGACTGTTGGAAGACTCATGGCCACTCAACTCTAAGGTACAGGCTAGCCTATTTGGGATTTCGGGTCAAGGCTTTCCGCATTTGCGAGGTTCATTGTCGCAAAAGAACGTTGCAGTTCTCCTTAACGCGTTGCTGGAAGATTGTAAGTTAATGTTAAGAAAGAGATCACTGAATCAGTTCTTGGTGACGTCTGTGAGAAAACCGAAGGTCTACGTTACCCGGGAACTGCCGGGAAGGGCTTTGGAGATGATAGATGATCATTTCGACGCTGATGTGTGGCATGAATATGCTCCTCCGCCCAAGCAGGTCATAATTGAGAATGTCAAGGATGCTGAAGGTCTCGTTTCATTGTTGTCTGATAAGATAGACGCTGAGGTCTTCGACGCCGGTCCGAAGGTTAGAATAGTGGCCCAAATGGCGGTGGGCTTCGACAACATAGATGTCAAGGAAGCAACGACTCGCGGGATATATGTTACGAACACGCCAGAGGTCTTGACAGAGACCACGGCAGACTTCGCCTTTGCTCTATTGATGGCGACAGCTAGACGTGTCGCGGAGGCTGACAAGTACGTTCGTACTGGGAAGTGGCTAGTGGGGTGGCATCCAAGTATGCTTCTGGGCAGGGACGTTCATGGCGCGGTGTTGGGCATTGTCGGCGCAGGAAGAATAGGAGCCGCGGTGGCTAGACGAGCAAAGGGATTCAACATGAGAATTCTCTATCATGATTTGGCTCCGAAGCACGAACTGGAAGAAGAGTTCTCGGCGCGCTATGTGAACTTGGACACATTGTTCAAAGAATCAGATTACATAACGATACATGTCTCTTTGACGAGAGAGACATATCACCTTGTGGATGAGAAAAAGCTAGGTCTAATGAAGAAAACCTCCTTCCTGATCAATACTTCCAGAGGTCCGGTAGTGGACGAAAAGGCTCTGTATGCCGCGCTTCGTGACAACAGAATTGCAGGTGCCGGACTTGATGTGTTCGAGCAGGAACCAGCGTCGGTTGAGAACCCGCTGCTCAAACTCGACAATGTGGTCGTAGCCCCTCACATAGCCAGCGCGAGTCATGTGACGCGCTCGAAAATGGCTGAAATGGCAGCGGAGAACTTGATAGCTCTGTTTGAAGGCAGAACCCCTCCGAATCTTGTGAACCCTGACGTTCTGAAGATGAAACCACCAACACGAACCTGAAATCCAAGCTCATTTCTCACATTGGGGCTTTTCCCACAAGAATCATATGTGTGAAAATGCAACAGATGTGGGTTATCGGAGAGTGAACCATTGGGGTTTGCAATCACACTGAGAAGAAAGGGAATTCCGTTGGTCGCAGAATTTCCTTGGAAGATAAGTATAGTTGGCGCCATGGCGTACCCAAGAATGGCGCAAGGAGGATCTGCTGCCACAGAGGATCTTCTGAAGATCCTTCAGGATTCCTTCTTCGACGCTGTCGAAGTGCCCGCAATTCAATTCCCTAATTGGGATCAAATACTGCAGCAACTTGGAGAAACGACCTTGATTCGCAGCCTTCAATCGTACATAATCACTAATGGGCTGGATTTCAGCAGTTCAGACTCAGCCAAAAGAGAAGACGCAATCAGGAAGATACGAGACGAGATTGACTTGGCAGCGTCTCGTGGCATGAAGATGGTGGGGATCTGTTCAGGACCTGACGTTGGAGCGACTGAGCGGAGAAAGGCGAAAGAAAGTCTTGTTCAGAGCCTGATACAGATCTGTCAACATGGATTTCAGAGAAATCTGATGGTGGCTCTAGAAACGTTTGACAGAGAATGGGACAAGAAGCTGTTGGTTGGCCCACTGGACGAGGCTGCGGAAATCGTGGCTGAAGTTCGAAAGGAGTGTCCTAACATCGGTTTGATGTGGGATCTGAGCCACGCGCCTATGCTCAACGAGGTTCCAGCTGTCCTGAAACGATGGCCCTCCCTGCTGAAGCACATCCACATCGGGTGTGCCAAAAGGATCGACGGCAAATACGTGGATTCGCATCCAGGGTTCAATACCAGTGGGGCGGTGAACTCGGAGGAAGATGTGGCAAGTTTGCTGAAGGTCCTGCTGGATATCGACTATCAAGGGATGGTGGGATTTGAAGTCAAGCCGGAACCTCAGCAGACGTCGGAAACAATAGTCACAACTGCGAAAGGTGTACTCGCGGGCGCATACCAACGCGTCCTGACAGAATCTTTAGGCTAGAGATTCAGCTGGCGGTAGCGAACGCACAATGGCCCGCTGTCGCTTCGCTATCTCAGTCTTCTTCGCTCCCATTCTTACCGCTAAATGTGTGGGAGCCATGAACGCGGCTGCGCCGCTAGTGGGTTCTGATTGATTCGTCGGGTCTATTCTAACGGCTCCCCGCACAGATTCGAGATCCTTTTCCAGTTGTCGTCAGTCCATTGCTGTATCTTTTCCAGCTCGCCTTTTCGCTCGGGCTTGAATAGATGGCTGAATCTGCCTTGAGCTTTCAGAAGCTCTTCAACCGGAAGTGGCTTCGGCACCTTCAGGGTCACCCTGTATTTGCCCTTCTCTATCTCGTATAGCGGGAAGAACCTTGTTTGCACTGCCAGACGAGCCATCTTGATTGAGTCAGCTGTATCACATCTCCAACCTCGAGGGCAGCTCGCTAGCACGTGAACAACTGCTGGTCCATCAACTTCAATTGCTTTCCTCACCTTCGTCATGTAGTCGTTCCAGTAAGCGATTGAGGCGGTCGCAACGTAGTCAATTCCGTGGGCGGCACATATAGCGGCAAGATCCTTTTTCCACTCTGGCTTTCCCGGGATGACTGATCCTGCTGGGCTTGTTGTGGTTGAGGCTCCATGCGGGGTCGAACCCGATCTTTGTATGCCAGTGTTCATGTAGGCTTCGTTATCGTAGCATATGTAGACGAAGTCATGTCTTCTCTCTAGGGCACCTGAAAGGGCCTGGATGCCGATATCAAAGGTGCCTCCGTCGCCGGCGAAGACGATCACGTCTACGTGATCCTTCCAGGCTCCTCTACGCGTAAGGGCCTTGAAGGCAGCTTCAACTCCGCTTGCCACTGCTGCAGCGTTCTCAAATGCTATGTGAGCGTAAGGCACGTTCCACGAGGTGTAGGGATAAAGTGTGCTGGCGACCTCTAGGCAGCCTGTTGCCTGGACGACAATTGTTGGGCCCCGAGTCATTTTCAGCGCCATTCTGGCGGCTACTGAGGCACCGCATCCTCCGCACAACCTGTGGCCTGAAACAAGCAGTTCCTCAGAGCTGAGATCCCTAAGCGTCACCATTACTCTCTCACCCCCACGAACTTGACCTGTTCTTTCAAAGCGCCGGTCTTGGCCACTGCCAGCGCCTCCTCGTAGACGGACAGGATCTCGGATGGTGTAATATCTCTTCCTCCGAGTCCGTAGACTACGTTCATGATCATCGGCTTAATCTTGTGAGCGTATGCCGTAGAGATTATGTCTTGGCACAGGGCACCGTAGGGTGCGCCCGGGCTCAGAGCTCGGTCGAACACGATGAGCACCTTGGCTTTTCCGATGGCATCTGCTACCTCCTCGACTGGAAATGGTCGATAGAGCCAAAGCTTGAGCAGGCCAACCTTCTTTCCTTTCTTTCGAAGTTCTTTTGCGACTGATCTTACAGTGCCTGCGGTGCTGCCCAATGCGACAATAATCGCATCTGCGTCCTTTGTCTCATATTCATCAAGAATTCCATACTTCCGACCAGTGAGCTTGCCAAACTCCTCTGTCACTCTTTCCAGAGAAGGGGGGACCTGTTTCATGGCTTCTTCCTGTTGCCTCTTGAACTCGAAGTAGTAGTCAGGAAGAACAAGTGCTCCTATTGTGCCGGGTTTTCTTGGGTCAAGTCTGCAATCCACTTCTCTGGGAGGAAGGTACTCCTTGGCTGCGTCATCCGAAAGAACCTCGACTCCTTCCATGGCATGCGAGAGTATGAAACCGTCCATATTCACAGTCACCGGAAGCAACACATTAGGATCCTCTGCTATTTTGAACGCCTGAAGTGTCCAGTCGTATGATTCCTGAGCGTTCTCACAGTATATCTGCACCCAACCGCAATCTCTGGACCCCATCATGTCTGATTGATCACCATGGATGTTTATCGGAGCAGACAAGGCGCGATTCGCAACACCCATGACGATGGGGCATCGCAGGCCGGCTGCTATGTACATTATCTCATGCATGAGCGCCAAGCCCTGACTTGATGTTGCGGTCAGTACGCGTGCCCCGGTCAGGCTTGCTCCAACACAAGCTGACAGTGCCGAGTGTTCAGATTCCACACAGACGAAGTTCGTCTGCACTTCTCCGTTTGCCACATATTCGCTGAATAGTTCCACCATTATTGTCTGCGGTGTAATGGGGTATGCTGACACAACATCAACCGCAGATTGCTTTGCAGCAAACGCCAACGCTTCGTCCCCGGTGAAACCCATTTTCGTCTTCATCTTCTAGCCTCCTCCACCATCATAATCGCTTTCGTAGGACATTCGGTTGCGCAGATTCCACATCCTTTACAGAAGTCATAGTTGATTTCAACAGTTTTCTCCTTGCGGCGTATTGCAGTATCTGGACAGAAGATCCAGCAGGTGAGGCAGTTCACACATTTCTTCTCATCTAGAACTGGCCGAAAGGCTCTCCAGTCTCCAGTCTTATACTTGAGAGATGTCCCTGCTTCTAGAATTGACGCGCCAATCGGCAGAGATCTCCAACCAGGCTTTCCTCGGTCCTTACTCATTCATTGCCACCTTCTCATATGCCCGTCGAATAGCCTCAGCATTTTTCTCTGCCAGGGGCCCCGGAAACCTTTCCTGAAGTGCCTTGAGGACTGAGTCAAGTTTCGCCAAAGGGTCAACTCTGATCAGTGCTCCGAGCATGGCCGTGTTGAATATGGGTCTCCCTAGCACATCCAGTGCGATTCGGGTGGCGTCCACGACATGACAGGACATGTCAGTACGTTTAAAGTCACCACGCACATCCGCAGCTTTTCTGTCAGTATTGACAATCAGATGCCCGTCCCGAACCAATCCTTCCGTCACATCAATGCTTGTCAGCAGAGTTGGATCAAGAACAACCACAGAGCCAGGCGCATAGACCTGACAGTGAATCTCTATCGGTTCATCGCTGATTCTCGTGAAACCGAGGATAGGTGCACCAGTTCTCTCAGGGCCAAACTCCGGGAAGGCCTGCACGTGTTTTCCTTCCAGGAGGGCAGCGTAAGCAAGGAGTCTACTGACTGTAACTACCCCCTGTCCTCCTCTTCCGTGCCACCTGACTTCTCTTAACAAGCGTCTACACCTCTAGGGCGCTACAGAGAAACTTGATGTTATATGAAAAGTTATTCCTAACATCTTCTATCCTCAAACCCGGACCTTCTGCGGCATATCCTGATGCCGGCGACAATGCAACATGCTTAAGAGAGGTCGCCAACAAATTCCACGTGATGTGACGATCAGATGAACTTGGAAACTGTCGCGCAAGATATGCCCAAAACTCAACTCCTCTATCAGGAAGATTCCTATGTGAACAAAACTGTTTGCAATCTTCTGAAGATCGTACCTGATGACCGAAAGACCGCATATTTGGTGACTGACCGGTCGATCTTTCACCCGAAGTCAGGAGGGCAGCCTTCCGACAAAGGGTGCATCTTGGGAAAAGATGCTGTGTTTGACGTTAGGAGAGTGATGATGGCGGCCGGTGTTGTGATCCACTGGGGCAAATGCCTGAAAGGTGTGCTGGAGATGGAACCAGTTCGACAAGAAATAGATTGGGCCTGTCGATACGAATTCATGAAAAGGCACACTGCTGCTCATCTCTATGATCATTGCCTATCCACGGTATTGGGAAAGAGAGTTGAGACGACCGATTCATGGGTTGGCGATGACAGCTACATAGGATATCTGGGAAACGTTCCCGCGACCGAGCGACTTAGAGAAGCCCAGGGTATTGAGAATGCTATGATAAAGGCCGGCGCCAAAGTTGTCTCCAGACTGATGAGCCGGGATGAAGCATTTGCTTACGCTCCTGAGGCTCCCAACTTGGCTCGGCTACCATCTGGCACGTCTCTAAGAGTCGTAACAATTGACGGCTGTCAAGGAATTCCTTGCGGTGGCACCCACATCAGAGACATAGCTGAGATAGGTGTCTTTCACCTAGACGAGCCTGAAGATCTGGGCGACAGGTTCAGAATCCGCTTCCACCTAGCTTGACAGCGCCGCCATTCTGAGCTGCCGTAGCGCTGGGCCTCGCGTGAGAAGGCAGACTTCCTCTCTTCCAGCATCAACTATCCACTCTTTCTCTACGCGTTTTCTATCGGCCGAGGGTTTCGGGTCACTTCTTTTCTCTTTGCAAGGCTGCGTGGTCGAGCAGAAGCATTTATTATAGTAATCGGGATAGCTATTGCGTAGGCAAAAGCTGATGTATATGGTGAAGCAAATACTTACGACACTAAAAGTAGCGACAAAGCCTGGAAGAAGAAAAGGCGTCGTATACAGGTCGCCACGAATCTACTTGCCAACAAAGTTGACTGACGACTCCACGTTTCCGTTTATTGGAGGAGAATCGCTTGTGGTAGCTATAGTTGGGAAGACACTGGTGGTGAAAAGGGCAAGAGGAGGGGGGAGGCATGAGAGGAGCCGAAGGAGGCGAAAACGAGCTGCATAGAGAGTGCGTTTAGAGACGTGACCTCAAAGCTCTTATAGCAACTCGGATGCCATAGGTATTGGTGGAAAAATGGTGAAACGGGTGGCAATCTTCCTTTTGGCGACGATTCTAGCGCTATCAGCTATCAGCATCATTCCCGCGAATGCGCAGAAGAAGGTCGTGGGTTTGGACCTGACATTCAATGCTCTGCCTGACGGAAAGAAGCTATACAGGGTGAAGGACATCTATACCACGGGCTTTGACCACTATATTCGTGATCTCAAGGGAAACCTGACCCTGTGGGGGTACGAAGCCAAAGAGATCAATGGCCTAACGAGTGACAACCTGAAAGGCGTAGACGGGCTCATACTGGCCAAGCTGTATGATCCTTCTGTGAACTATACGGCGTCTGAAGTCTCAGCTGTGGGAGCATGGTTCAAGACTGGGGGAAAATTCCTCTACATCGGCTCAGATAGCGATTTTGTGGAGGCGTACTATGATGCCAAAGTCGGTAACTTCAAACAGGATCAACCAAACAAGATTCTTGAGGCGATAGGTAGTTCTCTCAGGATAGAATTCGCCTCTGTTGAAGATGCGGTGGGACTCGGAGCTGCAGGCGCACCTTACAGAGTCTTCGCGAACGAGACTGGAGGAGGCGTCAACAAAGAAGGTATGGCGGGATCAATCACCAAGGGAGTGTCTCGTGTTCTGTTCCATGGGCCAACTGTCCTAGTCGGGTTCAAAGGCGGGAAGTACGTGTCCTTTGATCAGGTCTTGGATGAGAATACTGTGTGGCTTTTCCGAACATCTGAGAAGGGGACGATAGTTCACAACACACCTACACCAACCAAAGTAGTCATACCTGGGCAGCGAGGACGGTTCATTCTGGCGGGGGCACAGAAGGTGAAAATCGATGGCGCATACAGCAAGGTCATTGCAGCAGGGGAATCGATGATGGGCGACCGAAACGGCCTGACGTTGGTTGAGAGAGGCGTGACGTTTCAAGGCACACAGTACCTTCAGAACGCGTTGGCATGGGGCCTCACCGCAGAACAGGTGCCTGTGACGACTACTCCCGTAACAAGAACCACACCCACAACCACAGCGCCAGCACAAGACAATACGATGATGTACGCAGTGGTCGCTGTCATAGTTGCCATCGCAGCGATATTCGGAGCAACACGCATGAGGAAGAAGAAGTAGACTTCGTTTCCCCTTTTTTTCTCTCCGCAGAATTTGGATGGAGGAGGGTGTAGGCGCTGAGATCGAGCCGCGCCATTGCAAGAACCACTGGTGTTTTGGTTGTGGTTCTAGTCATTGCGGTTGTGATTGGATCAGCCTATGTGTTGCAGCCACCCAGAGTGACTCCTCCTGCCGTGACTTCAGCCACTACGACGAGTCTCGTCGGTAAGAAGACTCTACGTGTCATCACCAGACACGACACGACAATCACAGGTCTTGCCTATGACAAATTTCTTGCGTCAGACACAGCCAAGAAATACAACATAGCCGAAGCACTTTTCGTGAACGTGGCTGCGCCACTTTGGAGAGACACTATACGAAGCTACCAACAGCGTGGTGAGCCCTTTGATGTTGCATGGGGGGGCGGACCGACATTGTTCGATGAGATAGTCTCGTCAGGCCTAGTTGCGCCTTTAACACGGACAGAGACTTTGCGAACAGTGGCCCAAATAAGAAACGCGATCGGAGGAGCGCCTCTCAAGAGAACCGATAGTAGTGGAAGGATACTGTGGGTCGCCGCAGCAATATCCTCCTTCGGATTCATTATCAACTATGATATCGCTGAAAGATACAAGCTTCCGGAACCCAAAGTGTGGGAAGACCTTGCAGGAGTTGATTTCGCGAAGGTCCTGCCAAGGCCAGCGGTCTCATATGCAAGCCCGAAACTTTCCACATCTCACACCAGAATATATGAGATCATTCTGCAGAAGTTCGGATGGGATACGGGATGGAGTATTCTAGCGAGGATTGCCGCCAATGGGCGAAGTTACCCAGGATCGGTCGAAGCATTGACGGCAGTTCAGAACGGTGAGGTGGCAGTTGGAGTCGCCATCGATTTCTATGGATATCAATCGGAAATACAATTCCCGAGAACACGATATGTCCTTCCCTTCAATCAATCGATTGTGAATGGCGATCCGATAGCTCTCCTTTCAACCACAAAGGAATCAGACATGGCTCAAGCATTCATTGAATGGGTGCTATCAGTAGAGGGACAGAAGATTTGGCTACATCGAGACATTAACCGTCTGCCGATCAGGGAGGACCTATTCAGGACGCCTGACGGCCAGGCCAGAAAGGATCTGTACCGCAACTTCAACATGACACTAAACAATATCGGGATCCCATTTGATGATGCACTGGTTCTGCGTTATGAATTCGCTCTCCGGGAGTATTTTGATGCGGCATTCGTTGATTCCCACTACGATCTCGTTGTTGCATGGCAGAAACTTAGTGATGCTTACCTCAAGGGCAGGATATCAAAAGCAAGATTCGATGAATTGGCCTTTGAGTTGGGAAAGCCTCTCTCATGGAAGGAGGATGGGAAAACCGTTACGTTTACTCAAGAGTACGCATTCTCCATAAACGACCGGATCAAGACTCCAGCAACAGCATCTGAGTTCGCAAAGGTCTGGCGTATCGTGGCATCAGAAAGATATCGCTCC
Organism: uncultured Candidatus Bathyarchaeia archaeon; assembly: GCA_964528315.1. Classification (GTDB taxonomy): domain Archaea; phylum Thermoproteota; class Bathyarchaeia; order 40CM-2-53-6; family JALHTG01; genus JALHTG01. The sequence goes on along the minus strand of CAZGRO010000001.1, from coordinate 33,572 downwards.
ATATTGTCACAGATTCCGTCGTAGATCATGGGGCCTAGATGACATTCAAATATCACATCGGTTTCCTTTCATCATGGGCTCGTCGCCTGAGAGATTTGAATCTGCGACGCGGCATCCGAGACATATTGTGGCAGATGGATGCCTTTTCCTGGATTCAGCTTTTTCTTGTTGTTGCGGTATTCCTGGCCTTTCTGATCGCGCCTCTAGTGGCGATTACTTTCCGAGCTTTGGAAGCTGGTTTGAAGTGGTTTCATTTCATTTTCACTGACCCGTTCTACTTCGGCCTACAATTGTCGTACAGCAGCGATTTTCCATTCATCTCCTTTGGAGGAGTTCGAGGCACACTTGTAACGTTCGTAGGTGCGGATCTTGCACTAGTCAGAGGATATGATTTTGGGGTAATTCCTAATTCTATCGCAGTTGCTGTTGCGACCACAGTTATGTCCTCACTCGTGGGCTTTTGCTTGGCATTTATATTCGCTCGCTACAGCTTTCCTCTGAGAGAACCTTTGAGAATCGCGTTGTTGGCGCCTTTGCTTTCAACTCCGTTTGTAGGCGCCATTGGATTGAAGAGGATGATCATGGCTGACGGACTGCTGAACGCGATACTGTACGATCAGTTGCATCTGATCCCTTTCAGAGTGGAGCTGACTGACTTCGCGGCCATGATATTCGTTCAGATTCTTCTTTTTTATCCAATAGTGTTTCTGAACGTCTACACCGCAATTGTCAACATTGATCCGACGATGGAGGAGCAGGCTGAAAATCTTGGGGCGTCAGGCTTCACGCTCTTTAGAAATGTGACGCTGCCCCTCGCAACCCCCGGCCTGGAGGCTGGGGCTCTTTTGGTGTTTATCCTCAGTTTGGAGGATCTCGGAACGCCGATAGTGTTTGTTGGAACTCTTGCACAGAAAGTGCTTACCTTTCAGACTTTCCAGAGAATGTTCACCCCGGCGGGCTACATATCTGAAGAGGCAACGGCTCTTTCTCTTCTTCTTCTTGCGCTTTCAGTTCTCACTTTTGTAGCTATCAGGAAATATGTGAGCCTAAGGAGATATGCTATGCTTACAAAGGGAGGGATATGGCGGCCTAGAACCAGAAGATTGGGCTCTGTAGCGGCTGTTCTCGTATACCTCTTGTGTTTTTTGGTCGTCTTCGCGGCATTGCTTCCTCATGTAGGCGTAACACTGCTGGCTTTTGCCGGTCAGTGGGGAAAGGGAGTCCTTCCCGACTATTTCACATTTGCGAACTTTGTGCAGATCTTCGCTGACAGGTACACTTTTCAATCTATGATGAACAGCGTCCTGTACTCAGCGGCGGCGACATTGATAATAGTGTTGCTGGGTGTCAGCGCTGCATACCTGGTCTCAAGAAAGAGGATATTCGGCATGTCTATGCTCGACACCTTGGTGACAATGCCGATTGCAATACCTGGGATCGTCGTTGCCACTGGTCTATTCCTGATATTCCTGCCTACGCCAATATCGCCGATAGCGACAGCTGCTCCTCTTCTCATTATGTCCTATACTATCAGAAAGTTTCCATTCACTGTGAGATCCGTATTCTCAGGGCTAGAGCAAACTGACAAGGCGATGGACGAGGCAGCTGTAAGTGTCGGCGCAAGTAGGACCATGGCCTTTGCCAGGATCACAATTCCCCTAGTTCTCATGAACGTCTTGGCCGGATCGATGCTGTCATTCATCTACTCGATGTCAGAGGTAAGCACAAGCATAGTCATCGGAGCCGCCAACCCTCCAACAGCTCCAATGACCTTCAAGATGTATGAGAAATACTACGCTCTTGGAGGAGGAATGTTCCCAGCTGCCGCCATGGGCGTCGTGCTTATGATTGTGCAGCTCCTTATGATAGTGGGAGCAAATGTGTTGTTGCGAAAGAGAGCGACGCCACTTATTGGCATATGAGTCGTGAGATCAGGATGCGCATCGAAACCTTCGAGCTTGACAAGCGATTCGGGAAGGTCGTGGCGCTGGACGATGTCTCGTTGACGATGGACCATGCGGAGCTATACACGCTTCTTGGCCCTAGCGGATGTGGGAAGACCACGTTCCTACGCGCGATCGCCGGGTTTGATCTCCCGGACTCGGGAAAGATCATGTTTGATGGAGCTGATGTCACCAACCTGCCAGCTTACAAGAGAAACACGGGAATGGTTTTTCAAAACTATGCACTGTGGCCTCACATGTCTGTATTTGAGAACATAGCGTTTGGACTCAGAATCAAGAAGACAAAACAATCCGAGATCAAGAAGCGCGTTGAAGAGGTATTGAGGATGGTTCGTCTAGAAGGATTGGAAGAAAGGACTCCACATCAACTGAGCGGAGGACAGCAGCAAAGAGTCGCAGTGGCAAGGGCTCTGGTCATCAATCCTAGAGTACTGCTCTTTGATGAACCATTAAGCAACCTTGATGCGAAGCTGAGACTTGAAATGAGGGCCGAGATAAAGAGAATACAGCAGGATCTGAAGATTACAGCGCTCTATGTTACGCATGACCAGGAAGAAGCTATGAGTATTTCTGACAGAATCGCCGTGATGCATAGAGGGAGAGTAATGCAGATAGGCTCACCGATGGACATTTATTTTCGGCCACAGAACTCTTTTGTCGCTGATTTCATTGGCCAAGCCACCTTTCTGAAGGGAAAGGCAGTTATTGTAGACAAGATCATCAGCGTACAGCTTGACATTGGAGGTTTTGTGGAGGCTGTTCCATCCGATCCTGCAAATCCGCCGCAGCAAGGAGATGAGGTTCTAGTTGCCATTCGACCAGAGAACTTCAACACGCAAAAGCAAGGAAAGAATGAATTCAACTGTGAAGTTGTTCACGTAGCCTTCTTGGGAAGAAGCCAGCGTGTCGTTGCTAGAATGAATGGGACCATGATCATCGCGGAAACTCCTCCGGAAATTGAGTTCCACGGCGGCGAGAAGGTAACATTCTGGTCAGAAACTGAGAAGACTCTGGCTATTAGGACTCAGCTTGGATGAACGCCGTCTCAGTGCGATCACAATCACGATAAGAAGCAAACAAAGGAACATTGCTGCCAACGCCGTGGCCGGAAAAGGACTAACCCGCTCGGGAACTTTCTCCTCTCCCAGCAGAAGTGACTCAATCTTCGCTGAGGCTTTCAAGCCCTTGACATCCCATGCGGATGCGTAGAAGAAAATTCTGTCGACTGCCTTATCGACCTGTATCGACCCCAGGAACAGTTGTGGTCGGTTCTCTTCAAGAGGAATGCTCTGCCACGTTTTGTTGTCCAAGGAATAGTACGCTTCTGCTTTGTCTACGCCCAGTATCTCATCCCGGATCTCCCAGATCACGTCCACGATCGTCACCATCGCACCCCTCCTCACAAGCGGCGAGCCTCGCAGTCTCACCACAGGAGGGGTCTTGTCAGCAGCGGAAAAGACCGATATCTCCTTGTGTTCATTAGGTTCTAGTCTGATCTTGAAGAGGGCGACAAGATATTTCTCAAGGCGGATTGTTTCGCTCACCGTCGCTCCCTGCGCAGTCAACTCTTGCCCATGACCAATTCTGAGCTTCAGAACGCCATGAACAGGGGTTATCCAGCCATTTGCAAGGCGAACGACTATTCCCAAGGTTGAGCCATCGTTCGGCTGAGAGGCCCATATCTTGAAATCGTATAGCGGAAGTGGTTTTTCTCCTCCGGCATATTTCCACTCAATGCCGTGATCGGTGAAGTTCAGGATTCTGATGCCTGTGTAGGGTCTTCCTCCCTCATACCCATTCGGATTCACAAGCGTTAGGACCGGTCCGCGGAAGACAATGTCTCGATGCATGTGTCCATTCAGGATGAGGTTCACACCACGCCGCGAGCATATTTCGTAGATCTTGTGCACAGTCTCATTCCTTGGATTGTTAGCATTGAACATGGGGTGATGGAACATGATCACCTTGTACTTCGCACCTGGATGCTCATTCAGATCTCTGTCCAACCAAGCGAGTTGCTTCTCATCGAGGGTACCATCTATGCTTCCTGATCCTGTATCCAGAGTTGTGATGTGAATCGGTCCAATATCTACACTGCCGTTCCAGGGTGCGAGGTGTCTCTCGAAGTAGTTGCCCTCCGTTGCATGATCATGGTTTCCTCCAACCAAGATGACTGGCATCTCAAGAGTGGAGATTAGCTGGCGAGCCAATTCATAGTACTCCTCTCTAGGGTTATCGACAACATCGCCTGTCACAACCATTAGATCAGGCCTCAGGAAATTGGCCAGTCTGACGATCCCTCTGAAATTCTGCATTCTCACGGGACTGGTGTTTATGTGAACGTCTGATATCCAGAATACCCTCAGTGGGAATCTCCACGCTGACATAATGTAGACGCTGTTCGGTTCTGTCCTTGTCCACGGATCCGAGCCTGACAACGAGCCCACTATCCTCAGGCTGTATAGTCCTGCGGGAATTCTGTCGACCTTTAGTAGGAAGGATGTCTTTCCATTTTTGTCCGTTTTGACAGATGATGTCGTGAGGCTGTGACTTCCCAGTTCGTTGAACAGTGAAAAAGAGGCCGAGGTGTCTTCTTTTGCGCGACTCAACTCTACTGAGAACGAGCTATTCTGTTCCAAGAAGGCAGGGAACCCGATTCTGGGGCTAAGGATCTGCGGTCCAGGCGTTTCTTGTTGAGGGCTGCCTAAGGCTATTTCAAGGAAGATGGAGTGCTGCAGGAGCAGGATGAATAGCAACGTGCTTAGCAAGGTGGATCTGAGGCTGATTCGTCTGCTCGCAGGTGCAGTTGGACCAGTTCGGCCTTCTAGGAGCTTCCTTTCCAATCGATTTCCCTCATCCTTCGCTTGCTTTTCGACTTCTTCGCTTGAGTAGGAAGATGAATGTCGCTACTATGGCGGAAATAAGGCCTGTGACATAGATGATGTCTGTCTGGGGGCTCGTTGGCTCTGACTTTCTGGGGGCTAGGTCAGCTATGGAGACTGCTTCGACCTTCACGGCTTTGAGAGTCGCAGCGTCTATTGCCTCCACCTTTACATACATTTTGGGTTTTGTAGCGGAAAATGTGTACTGCTCCACTCTTTCGGCAATCTTTGGAGGAACAGCTATCCAGCTTGAATTGTCTTCCGAGAAGTACACTGTCAGCCTGACTACTCCAAACCCTATGTCCGATGCAGATGCTAGGACAACTACGGTCCTGCCTTCCACTCTGAGCGATGCGGTGATCGAAGGAGGTGTCAAATCTTCTTGGAAGAATGTTTTGACGATCCTCTCCGATCTCGGAGGTAGCTTTAGCTCCACTTGGGTTGACACGTTCTGATCTGGCTGGACGGCTGCTCTGAACCTTGTGAGTTCGCCGCCTTCCACTTTGGGGGTGGTCCCTGCTATTGGGCTCTTGAGAAGGAACGTTAGAGTGAGGTGTTGGGTTTCTTCGAGATTGTTTCTTGTGGTAGCTGCAAAGCCGGTTGAAGTGTGGTCATTCCGTTGTAGGTAATCGACAGCGACTGTGTCGTGGGGTCTGCTAGATGTTGTGTATTCGATGCGGCTTTCTGTGAGGTTAAGGAGCCTGTATCCCGGACCTGAGTCGGAGAGTGATGTGGTGGTGATTGTGAGTGTTGGGGCTAGTTGAACGCTATCTCTGTGGGTATGTCCACTTAGGACAAGAGAGATTTCATGCGCCTTGATCATGTCTGGGATTCTCTTGGACAGAGACTGGTGGGGTTCGGAATAGTATGGATGGTGGAGGACGATGACTTTCACGTAGTCCTTTGGCTGGGCTGAGAGCTGTCTCTCTGCCCATGCCAGCTGTTCATCATCTATTGATCCTCCCCTCGAGTTCAATGCAAGGAAAAAGTGTTTCCCTGCTGCCAGTGAGAAGTACGACGGGGCAAGATGCTTCTCCCAGTGGTGAAAACCTCTCTCAACAGCGTAATGATCATTGTTCCCTCCAGCCAAGAGTATGGGAATCCTGAGACTAGTGAACTCGCGTGCAACATTCAAGAAAGAGGCCTCTTCACCTGTTGCATCCACAACGTCTCCGCAACAAACAATCAAGTCGAGGCCTATTGAGCTCAGGGATGACAAAGTCCGTCGTAGAACCTTTGTCGTCTGGGCATAGTAAGGTCCGACTCCGTAGTGGAGATCAGATATCACTGCCAGCCTCAGACTCTTCGGGAATGTTTCTCCCACAACAAAGACACTGTTCGGTTCTACGAGGAGTTGAGTTGGCGCAGCATCGTGATATAGAACTAGGTCATATAGGTCGCGGGCAGTTTCCCTTGGAATATCCACTGTAAGTCTCCAAACTGACCGAGACTCAGAAGCAGTGTTGACAACGTTAGCCTCAAGCATGCTGAATGGTGACACTAGTCTTACCCTCCAGTCGTCACGTGGTTGATGCTCTGGACTGAAGTAGACTTCAAGCCGTTCTCCTGCCCTGAGTATGGCAGGTGCTCCGAGGCGTGGCATTAGCACCCTGCTGCTTGAAATCACATTGTAGCTTGCATAATAGGGAGTTGGCTTCTGGCACAGAGGCACAGGTGCAGTCAGCAAGAATGTTGACAGCCCAAGAATGAAGATGCAGCACAATGCCCTTCTCATGAGAACCACATTGGATTGTGCGAGTCGAAAGGCGTATAAAGGATTTTTGCAGGGCGGGACAGTGTCCGTTATCAATGCTAGGGAAGGGCGTGATTGAGGTGTCTCGGAGACGACTTCGATGCGCACTTGTGCTTCAGATATCAGTGCTCATGTTGACATTGTTTCAACCCTCCTTCGTGAGACCAGTCTATGCATGGTGGGATCTGGGACACACGATTATAACATCAAACGCAATCCGTCTTATGCCGGATCGGTGGAGATCCTTCCTCAGCTATTATGAAGCAATTCTCAATGAAACATCAATCTACCCGGATCGTATATACAAGCACCTTGACGCTCAAGAGGACTACCGACACTTTATCGACCTTGAGATTTGGGACCCAGGAAGGCCTGAGACTGGGACATTGCCGCACGAGACGGGGAAGTTCGCTGAGGATGCGGTCCAAGCGCTCAGAGCGTCTGACTGGAACAAAGCTCTCTACCTGTTCGGCAGGGTGTCACATTACCTTGCTGATCTGCACCAGCCGTACCACGCCACGAAGGACTACAATCCAAGGGCGAAGGGAGGCACACCATTGCACCCAGTTCTAGATGAGTCACTTCAGGTACATTTCAGTGAGTTCAGGGTCGTAGAGAGGGGAGATTTGGCTAATATCGAGCCCATTCACAACATCACACTTTTCTGTTTTCAGGTAGCAAGACAAAGCTACTCATTTCTTGAGAGGATAAACCGAACCCTGATCGACGAAGAAAAAACCTGGAGTAATGAGCTGACACGTATCGTCGAGAATCGCACAAACTGCGCGATTGTGGCGGTTGCCAGAGTGTGGTATTCGATCATACTTAGAAGTGAGATGTCTGCCCCGGGGATCGATGAACCTAACGATCTCAGTATCAAACTGGCTGAGACGCCCCAAGAACTCAGCCCCGACAAGGAGGCCACTATTCAGCTAGTAGTCGCAGATCGACTTGGCATTCGGACCCCAGCAACCGTGCAGGCAGCGATCAACAATCAGCCTCTTCCCACGTATGGCTTTCCGTATGTTCCTGAGCCTCTCGGCAGGTACGGCATGACCTTGCCCAAGGAAATGCTTGCTGAACTGAAGGGAAGGTATGTGAATCTTGCCATAACTGCAGAGAAACCTGGGTTCCAGCCCACGCGCATAAATCTCTCTATAAAGGTCAAAGGCATATCTCTCCAAATGGTTCAGGCCCTCATTGCCATATTGGTGGCTACTGCGGGCACCGGCGTAACTGCAGTAGTCTATTTAAGGAGAAGGCGGGTCAGGTAGCTGCGTGAGATAACCCTCCATGGTAGGTATCAACGTCTTCGTGACGACCATATCTGCAGAAAGACTGTGGGAGATTGACCGACCGCTCCCTTCTCAAGTCCAGATCGGGGTGAACATAAACCTAGTCAGCTTCGACCAAAAGTCCGAGCAAAGCATCGAGGCTCTCTTCTTGTTCACCGTCAGCTATGTGCCCTCCATCGCTCAGATCAACATAAGAGGAAAGGCTCACGTTGCCGGGGAGCCCAAGGAAATCACGCAGATGGTCGAGGAACACAAGCAGCAGAAACCTCCAATCCCTGTGATCCAGGCGATCTCATCTGCGGCTATAGCCGAGGCGATACTGATCTCTAAGACCCTTGGCGTTCCTCCTCCACTACCTCCACTGCCTCCCCCAGGGCAAGACGCGCAGAAACCCTCGCCCACAAGGTACACTGCGTGAATTCTGTGAGATCGAGCTTGCTGGCCCCTCCGATTTATTGGAGGAATCAGCCACACTCCAAATTTCCGAAAACACGGTTCGCCCGAGCCCAGTGGGGTTCGGGCGGCTCATGGTCGGGTCCACATCCTGAGAAATTCGTCACCCCCACAACGCGGTGTTACGCCAGACGAAGCTGAAGGGTCTAGACTACCATTTCTCGCCATAGAAGGCTAGGTGTTGGTGCCAAAAAGCACGGATCGTGTGCTGTAAGATCAGGTGTAATCATGGAAGTTGGCTCTCTGTTCTTGAAAAACAGAACTCCAACCTAGGCCTTCGAGATGATCCTTCAGATCTGAACGCGTTCATTTGCCATCTGTTCAACCAAGACTCAACAGTTTCGTCTGCTCACTCATCTCGCTTGCACGGAGCGACCTGTTTGCCTCTATTGCCCTACTCACGGCCTTGCTAAGTTCCTTAGTGTCTCGTTTCCTCATAAACGGGATCCAATTCTCGTTTTGGAGCAAGCCTGCGTGTTCAATGTGGGCTTGCTCTGCACTCCTGATCCGGATGTGCAGGATTTGAAAGATCAAGATTTCTTCCGGCGGAGGGTCGCTTCAAGGCTTGTCGGAAGATACTGTCGGCCTGTTGGCTATTGACGATGAATTCCTTTTTCTCCTTCTACTCTAAAAGGTATCAGAATTCGGCACTGTAGGAGATCGTTTCGCAGCCAATCAGGCTTGTTTGACGCCGGGAAGATCGAAATCTGATAGGTATCAGAGTAAGGAACGGTAGGGTCAACAACAACACAAACTTGAAACGTATCAGAATTGAGCAATTACCTATGCCTCGTCGAAAAATCGGCACGATCCCCCGAGAGGAATACTATGATGTGCGACAAAGAAGATGGGTGTGGGTCTTCCCGCGAATTGACCGACATGTGACCTTGGAGAAGATGGTGGATCTAGATGTGTTCTGTCAGATGCTCTTCCCGCATAGTGTGAAGAAGCAGGGGGTTGCAAAGGCTATTGTGGAAGCCTTCTCGGATGAGAAGCGACCGATGTTTCTCAGGGAGATCCAGCATAGAGTTCTGAAGAAGATTCATGTGAGCAGCCAGACGCTCAGTGACACATACAAGGCCATGGTGCGGAGCGGATTGCTTGAGAAGAAATACAGGAATGATCCAACGTTCGTCAGCAGACAGTTCGCAAGCCGACTTCGAGACTTGGCACAATACTGGGAGAACTACTTGGTTGCCAAGAAACTAGCCTCTGCACGAAGGCCCGGGAGCTCAGTTTCTCCAGTGAGCCAGGCATAGGTTTCTCTCGGTTTGGCGAAATGGAGCGAAACGACCTGCCCTCATTGCTCCACCGGGCTCAGCACAGCGCACAAAGAGAGCCAGCTTTCCTAGTATTGGTCGTGAGGGATTCGCTGCGATCCAATTTTCTGGAGGGTTGACAAATGTTCCAATTTTTTGGATGGGGGCCAAAAAGCGCAGCCCGTTCACATCACGAGCGTGTAATCGTCTTGCCTGTGGCGGTAATCTCTCCGCCTCTGATTCTTCGGGTGGAGATTGGTTTCCCATCCTCAGCGAGAACTAGTTCAACAACGAGCAATTTGAGGCGTGGAAGCCCTGCTTTCTGTCTAATCTTGTTGATTTTCTCGCCATTTGGAAGAGTTTGGCGGCTAACCACAAGCCCCTCTAGATCAGGACTCCAGGTTGCAGGGCCGTATTCATCATCAATTGGGACTATCTCAGTTCTGTCAAGGGCATGCTCTCTCTTCAGAAATCGTCGAATTTCCTGAGCTCTAACATCATAGGGATTAACCTTGTGAGTCTTCTTCATGCGCTCTACAAACCTGTCACTGGAAAGTCCTATTTGCACTTTCCGCGCAGAATGAAGCGCCGCTCTTAGCAGCGTCTCGTGTCCAGAGTGGAGTATATCAAACGTTCCGCCTACTCCCACTACTTCTAGGATCTTGCTCGAATCGGATTTGGCTTGTCCTGGCACCAGTCGTTGCTCCATAGCGCAGGGTTTGCCATAAGCCTGAGGTTTTGGACAGTTATTTCGACTGTGTCCGGCGTCGTTCAGGAATTGTTCGGAAGCGGGCGCCTCGATTCCTCCTGTGTCCATGGAGCATACACGAGGGCCACGATCACGGTACCATACTTTCCCTTCGGAACTTCTATGAACTCTGCCCTTGTATCCATCTTCTCAATCGTAAGATCTCGGATCTTTGCCATCTCGTTCAGTTTAGACTTGAGTTCCTTTTCGATTGCCTCTTTGTCCTTGTATCCATGAGCTTCCGCAACCAGTCCGTATCTCTCCTTCTTGCTTGACAACCCGCTTATCCAGCCGATTCCTGCGCCAATTGTCTCGCCAGGATCTCCATCCATTCGTGCCATCACAGCAAACGTGATTGTGCCCGGGGTGATCGTTGAGTTCTTGGTCTCCTCGGCATCTGGCGGAAGAATGGAAGAAACATTCACAAGGTTACACTGCCCGATGCCTGCCTTGGTCAGTGCTGCATCGAAAGCATTCAACTGTGATACGACGCTAGTTGCAGACCCTGAAGCTATGAAGAATCTCTTCGGAAGAAAAGCTCCGCGCAAAGTGGCCGTTTCCTGCATTCCCTTCCTTTGTTCCTCCTCAGGCTAGGTAACTTTGTCCGATTGGCTATTTGAGTGGGGTATCTGTTCCGTCTGCTTTTAAGTTTTAACTTTCCAAGAATTCAGTCCATGAAATCCGAAAAGTCAAGGTCGCATGCTCGTTCCGCCAAGTCCTCTCCGATCTTCTCCTACATCAAGAGCACTCGTAGCAAGACTACCCCGACTAGAGTTCATTAGCGTCCAACTGCATACGCTTTTTTATTCATCATTTGCTACAATATAGCGAATCCGAATGAAAAGAACTCGTCTTCTCCGGTCTCCAACGGAGCCCCTCGAAGTGTCCGGGAAGGAGTCTATAGGAGAATTCCTTGAGCAAATGCGCCTGACCGCTTTCCAAGGCAGAAAACTTGCGGAAGTAACCGACGTATGGACAAGGATGCTCAAGAGGAAGAACTGCGTAATATGGCTAGGCCTCGCAGGCGCGTTGGTTCCTGCAGGGATGCGGAAGATCATTTCCTATCTCATAAGAAGGAGAATGATCGACGTGTTGGTAAGCACGGGTGCAAACCTCTACCATGACTGCTTCGAGGCGAGAGGTGAAAGACACTACATCGGGTCGTCTATTGCTAACGATTTACAGCTCAGGAAGCAACGCATAGATCGAATCTATGATGTTTTCGCTGACGAGAAGAAGTTCTATAAGACAGACATTTGGATTGAGAAAGAGTTCTGCTCTCGGCTCATGGACAATAGGCCCTACTCCTCCAGGGAGATCCTTCACCTCCTAGGGAGGATGTTGGAGAAGGAAGCGAAAGAGAAAGAGTCAATTCTCATTGAAGCGTACCGGTCTCACGTTCCCATCTTCTGCCCTGCCTTGGGAGACAGTGCTCTAGGGTTCGCGATAGCCTTCGCCAACAGGAGAAGAGGCCGCAGAATCATCTTAGACGGATTGAAGGATGTTGAGGAGAGCTCAAGGGTAACAGAGAAGGCGGAAATGACCGGGGTTATCTATCTGGGAGGCGGAGTGCCCAAGAACTTCATTCAACAGACAGCCGTCATAGCAAGCTACCAGACAAGACACGACAAGAGTCATAGCTACGCAGCTCAAATAACAATGGACATGCCGGTTTGGGGAGGGTTGAGTGGCTGCACATTTGAGGAGGCTCAGAGCTGGGGTAAGATTGGGAGAAATGCCCGCACAGCAACCTGCTATGCTGACGTAACGCTGGCTCTTCCTCTAGTCGCTCATGCGCTAGGTGAAAGGTTCAGAAGACTAAGGCGTAATGTGCCGCATTTTAACTGGAGTGCTGGTGGCTTGAAAATGCGCTATGAGCGTCTAAGGCTGTGATTGCTTTGGGCAGGGGGGTCGATTATCATAATGGTAGCCCGGGGGAGATTCGAACTCCCGTCGACGGGTTTCGCCTCCTGAAACGGATCCAGAGCCCGCAATCCTTGGTCGTAGCCTATCCACTTTGACCGCTAGATTCGGCGGCTAACTGCCTGAGCTAGCCTCGACCGGGCTTCATTCCGGGCCAGTTAGGAGACACCTCCGGACGCGCTTTAAGTCTTTCTGGGAGAGACTAGTGTTCCTTTACGGGCGAGCAGGCTCTGCAAGGCGGCTCTGCTGAGGGCTGGTTCGCGCGTGGCTGATCGATCAGCACGTGGGGTGCGAGATCTGATTGTCTCCTTGGTTATCAGAAGGTTCTAGATGCCGAGGCGACCGCAAGGCTTAAATACAACATAAATGAGCTTTGTGTACGCTCCGGGCCAGAGACGCCGATTCTCACTTCAATCGGTATCACGGTTCCCGCTGATACTGGGATGAAGCGAATGAATATGATGGCTACAGCTCTCAGCATCGACTAAGAGATTGAGAAAATGGGTGGAACAAAAAGCAAAGTTGGCAATGTGGGTAGCAAATTCGGCCTTGAGAGAAGCCGTGCTGGTTTTGTTGGCCACTGTCCAGAATGTGGAAGTGACCACTTGGTTGAGGATTATGATCAGGGCGAAGTCATCTGCCAAGCATGCGGTCTGGTTCTGAGTGAGCATGCAATGGATCGAGGGCCTGAGTGGAGAGCCTTCACAAAAGAAGAGAGAGACCAACGCGGCAGGGTAGGTATACCAATATCATATTCGATTCATGACAAAGGCCTGTCAACGGTCATAGATCGTGTCAATCGCGATGCGTATGGTAGGCAACTTCCGCTATCCACCAGACTCCAAATGCTGAAACTTCGCAAATGGCAGATTAGGACGCGTGTCCACTCCTCAGCCGACAGGAACCTAGCGCAGGCCATGGCTGAACTTGACCGATTAACGGATAGACTTCACATTCCTGCCTCCATCAAAGAGAGAGCGGCCGTCGTATACAGGAAGGCACTGGATAGCGGTCTTGTTAGAGGTAGATCAATCGCGGCAATTGCCGCTGCTTCATTGTATGCTGCGTGCCGGTCCTCAGAAACTCCTCGCACACTGAAAGAGGTCTCAGCTGCTTCAAGAATCCGAAAGAAGGATGTTGCAAGATGCTACAGGTTGCTGCTACGTGAGCTGGAGATCAAGATGCCAGTGGAAGATCCCATTCGATGCATTTCGAAGATTGGCAACAAAGTGGGCGTGGCTACGCAGACAGAAAGAAGGGCAATCAGAATACTTGAGGAAGCCAAGTCCCTAGGAATCGTCGCAGGCAAAGACCCAATGGGACTCGCAGCTGCAGCCTTGTATGTGGCATGTGTTCTCGAGGGAGAGAAGAAAACTCAGAAAGAGATCGCAGAAGTTGCAAATGTCACCGAGGTAACGGTGAGAAACCGATACAAAGGTCTCAAAGACGCACTTCGCTTGAACGTGTGACGTACTCGAAACACGACGCGGCCATAACCCTAGAATAGCCTGCCGCACGGCATGACTCTCAACCTTGACTCAACGTAGGATACCTGGAATTCTCGGCGGGATGGGCCCAGAAGCAACCATCGATCTTTTCACGAAAATAGTCCGTTCAACAAAAGCATCAAAGGACCAAGATCACCTTCGCATAATAATCGACAACAACCCTGCAATTCCTGATCGTCAAAAAGCCATACTTGAGAACGGTGTTTCACCAGTCAAATTGCTTGTTGAAACTGCGAGAAATCTTGAGAGCGCAGGCGCGGATTTCATCGTGATGCCATGCAACACTGCGCATTACTGGATCGAGGACATAAGAAGGGCTGTAAGGATCCCCGT
>CAZGRO010000001.1:10300-19354 GCA_964528315.1 uncultured Candidatus Bathyarchaeia archaeon | reverse complement strand
ACGGAGATTCCTCTCGTCCTCAAGACTGGAGACCTGTCCGTGCCTTTGATTGACGCAACGCAGGTGCTGGCTTCTCGGACGGTAGAGATCTCACAAGGATTACGTTCGCTGTGAGCTGTCTTCCTGTCTCGAGTCGTCTGTCTCAATGACGAGGTATCCTGAATATCCGCATTTTCTGCAAAGATGCTTTTTCGGAAAGATGATTCCATCTAAGAAGGTGAATCCTTGAATACTGTTACTTCCGCATCGGGGGCAGATCTGTAGGCTACGGCGGTTTCGCCTCATGTTCTGAAGCGTCTCTAACAGGCCACCCATGGCTTTTTCTTCCTTGGGATACGCAGTCCTGATCAATGGACCTCAATGCTGGAGGCTGGAAAACCATAGTCTACAAGTAGTTTTCTGACCTTGTCCCTATGATCTCCTTGAAGCAAAACAACACTGTCCTTCACTGTCCCGCCACAGGCACAGAGCGCCTTCAACTTGGAGGCGAGCTGTCCCAAGTCAACGCTGCGCGCATCAACACCCTCAACGACTGTCAGGCTTTTGCCCCACTTTCGTGTCTCCAGCCGTACCTTGACACGTTGTTGCTCCATGCTGATGGTGCTACACACACAAAGATCCTTCGGCAGGCCGCAAACTGCACAAACTTCTGCCATGCTTATGCTCTTGGGCTCCCTATGCTTTCTCCGGGTTCGGTTAACGTTCCTGTGAGTATTTAAGACTACCCGAGAATTGACCCAGGGCAGGCCCTGAGCCGGGCGCTTCTTGCAGAAACGAGCGGCGCGATTCTACCTGATATGTGTTCCCGTCTTGGGGTGCTTCGTAACCACGACTACACCAGTATCAGCATTGACCGTAACCCAGTCACCCGTCTGGGCAACGTCCGTCGGGTCCCTGTCGAGCCTGTCTACTAGGGGTATCGACGCTAGGACGCAACCTACGATTATGATTGGTTCGGTTTCAATGTTGAGGATTGCTGCCGGTGCTACATCGTATTTCCGCAGTGCGTAGATCACATATGATCCAACTGTGCTGCCCTTTCCCCTGGGAAATATGAGGACTTTTCCTTTGATGCTTTGACCTCGGAGTTCATGGTCGTGGTCTATCACTACGCCGGTCTTTGGGTCCACTCCTCCGAAGAAGGAGAGGGCGTGCTTGCTAACGATAGCCTCTGCCGACGCTTGCCCAGAAACGATTTTTCTACCTTTCATGAGTATCTCATTGGAGGGCGTATTTGACACACTCCTCAAGGTCCATCAGTCGCGTTTCCACTCGGCTTAGAGAACGGAGGTAATGTGCTGCCTTACACGAGTTTGTGACGATTCCGTTAATTCCAAGCTCAGTCATTGGTGAGACCACGATGCATGTGTCACAAATCACGTTTCCGCCAGCTCGTTCTATCGAGCTGACATAGCCATGTCGTTGAGCCTGATTGCGAATGTGGCGAGAGGTGAAGCACCACAGTCTCTTTCCCATTTTCTTTCCTGAAACCATCGTTGCAACTGCTTTCATCTCTTGCAGACTCAGATGCGGGCATCCTAATGCAACCTGTTCGTAGCCGCCATCTGAGGAGAGAAGGTCGATGGTATCCTTGAGTTCCTCTTCGTGAACGTCAACCGTCTCAACTTCATGTTGCCTAGCCGCTCCGATAGAAAACATCGATATGTTACCCGAGGCGGCCATACTTGCGCAGAGAGCTTTCAGCTTATCATGCGATGGATTCTTCGGAGTGCCATCGATCCTTGGGATTGATGACTCCAGGTTCTGTCCCAGCCAATACCCGATGAGGCTGTAGTGCAGTTCGCTGTTCAATTTGCACTTCACTCTGACCAGATGCGTTGGCAATCTGTTCTCCTTAAGGTGCATTCCGTAGAGCGGGGATATTCCCAGTATTGAGCTAGCTAATGCTGTGGGCCCGCCTTCCCTGTTTGTATGTGCTCCTAACACTGAATTGGCGAATACTACTGCTGAGGACTCTGCCCATGCAACATGTTCTCCTCTTAGAGGCGCATTGCTTTCGTGGTATGGGATGCACGTGCATGTCGGTTCGATCCGCATCCTTTCGAAGCACTGCATTATCTCAAGTTGCTTTCTAGCGAATCCCTCTGAGATGCCCAGTTCTCTCCATCTGGAAAGATCCATTCCTGCTGGGTTAAGCATGCTCCTGACTTTGGCAACGGCTCCCTCTGAGCTGATCTCTTTGAGGAACTCTAATCCTGGATCTCCAATTGTCTTATAGGAGACACCTGATACTTGGGAGCTCTTGATCTTGATCATTCTGGATGCATCATATGCGTCTCCGATCGCCACAAGAAGTCTCATTGCGAGTTGTCGCGCCTTTCCTTCTTCGCCGTCGAGGATTCTTTGTTCAGCTTTTGTCAAATACAAGAGAGTCGTTCCTACTCAGGTATGGTTGCCCTCTCGAACTTCTCACGGCGCCTCGAGAGAGGAATAGTTGCGTCGAGCCCCATTTTCGCCCCTATTTGAGTTTCCTGGTCGGATGAGGGATCAAGCGATGACGATCGGACATTATCAACCACAACCAGCCCTTTGTCTGCTTGAAATCTAGTCGCAATGGCCCATTCCACTTCAGCCGGATCATCCACATTGATGTCCCCGTCCACAACGACAACGTGTTTCAGTGAGGGATGCGCACCAAGAGCCGCAAGAAGCACAGCCTTTCCATCCCCATCGCTCTGTTTCTCTATTGATATCGCGGCATGAAAATACCCACACCCGCCCGGAGTCAGAGTGACTCGTTTTACTCCTGGCATGGTTGCCCTCACCGTATTCCATATTCGAGCTTCATAAGGAAGACCCATCAGCAGTTTGTGTTCGGCTCCTGCAGGCAGAAGACCTTGGAAAATGAATTTCCGTCTGTGCATCATGCCTACGAGCTCTACTACCGGCTGTCTTCGCACTATGTCATAGGTTCCTGTGAGGTCAACAAACGGCCCCTCGTTTACCTCCTTGTCTAGAAGTATTCTACCTTCAAGGACTATTTCCGCATCAGCAGGGGCCCGAGCTGCCACATTGCAACATTGCATCAAAGGCAGTCCACCGTCCAGAAGTGCGTTGGCCACATCATACTCGCTCACTCCGAACGGGACAGGTGACGAAGCCGCGACCATGAGCGCAGGATGTAACCCCAGTGAGATGGCCACATCTAGGGTTTTTCTACCATCACGTCGTGCAAGTTCACACAGACGGTAGAGGTGTCGAGGAACTATTCTTATAGCTACGTGCTTGTCATCGAGTACCATCATTCTATGTATGGAGACATTTTCTGTCGAGTCGTGGGCTTTGGCTGACACGATCGCTGAAGTGATATAAGGGGCGGGGTCATTCTCATAATGCTTCAAAATCGGAAGCGCGCTCAGTTTTGGCTCTGTTCTGACCTCTGCTACAGGGCCATCGTTCCTAACGTTTGGAGGCTTGGGATACGCAATGGAGTGAATGAGTTTCTCATAGAGGTTGGCCTCAGCGATATGGAGAGTTTCCGAAATTCGTTTCTTGCTGGAGCATATACCCGACACTACTGTATTCTCAATGCCTTCAACTTGCTCAAACAAAAGGGCCGGGCCCTTATCGAGTTGTCTCATTAGCCTAGCAATGCCGAATGCTGTCCTGACCCGATCAGTTATTCTTCTTAGGTCGCCGTGAGCCTCTAGTTCGTCTATCACTCTTCTCAGGTCCATCTTGACCCACTCAATCTAGCCTAGTCCATCGCCTGTGGACATGCTAAGGCTTTGTTACTTCCATCCTAAAACGTTCGCTTTTTAACCTCTATGCTATGCGCAAGGTTTGACTCCTTGCCAAGCGTGGTGGACCTGAACCGTTGCTTATGTCCAACGTATCTCAGGTTTCTTCAGAAGACCGTATGTGAGGACGATCGCGCCCACCAGTGCAATGCCTACGCCGATATATGCAAATGTGTAATCGGCATACTGCTCTTTTATGACTTTCACATACTGATAGCGAGCAGACAAAGAGACTCCTCTCTTCATAGTCGAGTAATAGTTCTCAAAGACAAAGAAGTAAGTCCCATTCTTTGGCGTAGCAAAGCTGAATTCGAATCTCGACGGTGCTTGAGTGACTTTCACAAGATACTGGACATCAGGTTGCCGCTGCTTCCAGGCCTCGAAATTCGGCCCATCCAGAACAAAGAAATTCATATCGGTTACCTGCCCGTAGGATCCGCCTGAAATCGTCCCATTACCGTTTACCGATGTTGACGCTTCAAATCTGTAGCTGTATGACCAGAATGAGAGTTCCCTCACTTCCATTCCGACCTGGAATGTGTCTGCGAACGGCTTGGGGACTTCTCTCAGATAGTTCTGCGGCCCATACTGCACGCCCAATATGCCTGCGATCAGGAGAACCAATCCTGCAATGGTAGGCCTCAGTCTCACCGAGCTCACCGAAAGACCGGTGGAGCTCGCAGGAGATGCCTAAAATGCCTTCTGTACGTCGAGGTGGTTCTTCCCAGATTGTGTGCATGCAGAAATGACAATAAGTAGGAAAGAGGCCTTAGGGTACGCTATGCGGGGAATGTCAAACAGGGAAAAGTGATCTATGCCACCGCGAGAGGCATTGTCCGGCGTGCGAATCATTGTGGACCTTCACATTCATTCCAGGTATAGTCGAGCCACAAGTATGAACATGGTGATTTCTGAAATCTCCAAGTATGCTCAGGTGAAAGGGTTAGGGCTTGTTGGAACCGGAGACTTCACGCACCCCCGGTGGTGCAAGGAGCTAAGACAAGAACTTGAAGAAGTGGAGAGTACAGGGATTCTTCGGCTCAAAGATCACAGCTCCGCAATCTACTACATTATCAGTGGCGAGGTTTGCACTGTCTTCGAATCAGGCAACAAGTCTAGGAAGATCCATCACGTCATGATGGTGCCAGACTTCGAGACTGCTGATCAGATCAGAGACCGACTCGCCAGGTTTGGAGACGTTGAAGTGGACGGTAGGCCGACATTGATGATGACCGCAGCCGAACTAGTTGAGGAAGTGACTTCGGTATCACGCGAGACGTTTGTGTTTCCGGCTCACATTTGGACTCCGTGGTACAGTTTGTTCGGATCGATAGGCGGATTTGATTCAGTCGAGGAATGCTATGAGGATCAGTCCAGTAAGATTCTTGCTGCTGAGACAGGCTTGTCATCGGACCCACCAATGAATTGGCGACTCAGCAATCTCGATGGTGTGGCCATCATATCTAACAGTGACGCACACAGCCCGTGGCCATGGAGGATAGGCCGGGAAGCCACCTGCGTAAACCTGAATCATTTATCGTACTCAGAACTGATCTCGGCCATATCCACAAGATCATTGGCCCAAATTGAACTCACAATCGAAGTAGACCCTGCATATGGGAAATATCACTGGAGTGGGCATAGAAAATGCGGTTTCTCAGCATCTGCCCAGGATGCTCTCAAATTGAAGAATATCTGTCCGAAATGCGGACGCAGGATGACAAAGGGTGTGGATCTGCGTGTTGAAGAACTTGCAGACCGATTGGAAGGGTTTACACCTAACTCGGGGTGTACAAACTTCGTGCGATTGCTTCCCCTTCATGAGGTCATTGCGACCGCAACTGGATCGGTTGAGCCATCGACGAAATCCGTTTGGGAGAAATATGATGCATTGATTGGCAAGCTCGGGACAGAATTCAGGGTGATGCTTGATGCATCAAGGGAGGATTTGCTGAATGCTACCGATCCCGCGATCGCTGATCTCGTTATGAAAGTTCGCAGCAATATGCTATCTGTGAAGCCGGGCTACGACGGCACCTATGGGCAAATTGATCTGAGCCCAAAACCTTTCGATCGGACTGGATCGAAATCTCGGCTTGAGAACTTCATTTAACCCAAGCTGTAGTCTACTGGTTGGAATGTGTGTGGTTTGCTGGGATAGCCCGTCTGTTTGGAGATTATCCTTCTAACTGAAGAGCAATAGGTTCATCAGGTTTTGCCGCCGTCGTGGTGGCTACTGGTGGCACAGGTTTTTCACTTGTGGGTTCTGATGATCTTTCGATCCTCTCCATGACTCGTGACAGGTCTTTCTTTTCTTCTATCAGTGGTCTCAGATTGGGCTCTATAGCGTCACATGCGACAGCCAGTGCCTTGTCGTCAACAATGCCTGCTTTGTATTCCATTTTGACGCCTACGAGAAATCGAATCAGCTCGTCGACCTGCCTGTCGATTTGTCCAGATCTGCGTCTCAAACCTTCAGCAAGATCCTCCCTTCTACGCTTCAACTCTGCGAGTGTGGCTGCCTGTTTTCTTCTAAGTTCCTCGTAGATGTTTCCAGGTATTTGTTGATCCTTCAATAGGTCACCGAGCGCCTGAATTCTTCTAGCAACTCGATCGAGCTCTTTCTGTATCAGCTCTGATGAGACCTTCCACTCCGGGATTAGGACGACTTCGTCTTTGTTTATGATTATGTGATCGCAAGGATATTGGCCTAGATTGCCGCTCCCATGCTCGATGTGAAGTGCCTTCAGTTCACCAAAATCGTCGATGCCCAAACCTATGATCTTGCCTATTTTTCTTCCGTATGTGTCCCTAAGATCCTTGCCTAGGAAGCTCTTCAATTCCTCTTCTGAGATATATGACAAATGTTTTCCACCTCCTGCTCATTTGTTAGATGCTACAAAGGTTTGAAGACAGTATCCTCCCGGGATGCTGTCGGAAGGTCTGGGAACCTCTCTTTGACGTGGTGTTCAGCAAGTGCTGCAGCCTCTGCTAGGATTTTGCTTCCTTCCTCAGTGGGCTGGTCCGTGGTCGATGCAACACCTGTAGCTTCTCCGATATCCAGAACCATGGAGGAGAGTGATTCATCGACCTCAGCGAGCTTAAGTGACACGTCTGGCATGACGTTGGCAAGTTCTGCTCTAATAGTTCCGACAACGTTCCTCAACGGAGTCATTGTGTGTGCAATGTCTCCAAAGTCCCTCACATCTTCGAGCCTGAGCACAACTTTTTCTAATGCGAATTGGCTGTTGAGCGACACCTTTGCTATTTTGCGAATTTGAGCGCATTCCTCGGCGTACATTTTTGCCCGGGACACATCGTTTTGTCTTACCGCTGAGATACATTTGTCGTATAGAGTCCTGTCCCTAGTCTCAAGTTCTGCAGCTGCTCTTTCTAGTCTGCGTAGTTGTAACTGAAGTTTGTGCATGGTTTCCGTAAGTCTCTGCCTGATAGGTTTTGGAGATACAGCCTCCTTCACTCTATCTCTCAGTGATTTTCTTTCTCTAAACATATCGATACATCCTATCATTGACAAGTCATCATGATTCTTGGGCGCATAATGGGTATTTCTCGGCTCGCAATTCGTGCTAGATTCAGATTATTCGTGGCCATGAGAATCGTGCCTTTGTGTAGGTAGTGGATTCCTCTGAGAAGTGGCGTCAGTATATTGATCGTTGATGCATCAAGGCCTCCTGTAGGCTCATCCATCAGGAGAATGTGTGGTTCTGTTACCAGCGCTCTGGCGATTGCTGCCTTTCTGTTCTCTCCTGCACTCAGTGCCGCAGGGTAGACTGAGGCCTTTCTGGTCAGACCGAAGAAATCCAGTATTTCCTTGGTCTTGGCTCTTCTTTCGGGTTCCTGCATGTTTTGAATTACCAGCGGCAGCTCGACATTTTCAAACACATTCACATCTGCCAACAGCCGAGGTTCTTGAAAGACAATTCCAATGTTCTTTCCTCTGAACTCGGTCGTGGCAGTGTCATCCATTGACGCAATGTCTTTCCCAAGTACGGTTACCGTTCCTTGACTTGGGGGCTCAAGTCCTGCTATTATATTGATCAGGGTCGTCTTTCCTACTCCAGTTGGTCCGGTTATCGCAGCGAAATCTCCTTTCTCTATCTCAGCACAGAGTCCACCGAACAGGTAGACTCTTCCATAGTCCATTTCGAACGTCTTGGTCAGGTTTTCGACCCTGAGGACCGACTCGTCAGACATCTATCTGAGCACCTCCCCGATTCTAAGATGCAATACCCTTTTTGCTGCAACGGACCCCCCACTAAAGGAGGAAATCAAGGAGAATAGGGCGATCAGTCCTACGACCTCAATGGACAGAAGAGAACACTCCACGTTGAATGATGCTAGGAAGTAGCCTGCCAACACTCCAAGAAGGCAACCAACTGCCGTCACAAGCGCTACCCGAGACAAGAATCCGCTCAGAATCGTTGATCCCTTGGCCCCTAGAGCTCTCATAATAGCGACCTCCTTTTCCTTGGAAGAGACTTGAACGGATATCGCAAACATTGTGACTAGGAAGATGCCAAAGAGCAATCCGCCGATAGATAGAGCCAGTGAGAGCCAACCCACAAAGGAGCTGGATCCCAGAATCAGTGCCGCAGCTGTAGACAGAGTGATCTCAAGGGCGGCTAGAACCTCAGACCTGTTGGTTGAAGTGAAGAGGTATCTATTCAGATTCATATCCTACTCATCTCCAAGGCGTGCCGTTCTTTCTCTCCTCAGATTCGCGGGCCAGGATCTTCAGAAACTCCGAAATCTGTCCATTTTCATAGTTCTTGATCACGGAAGCTGTGTACTCGATCCTCATGTCAAGTTCCTTCATTCTCGACAGAATCATTTCCACATCGGACTTGTTCTTTCCAACAAAATAGACCAATGTCTCAGGTGTTCCGAGAAAACTTGTGACTCTAACGGCCTGTGGAATCGTTGCTATTTGCCTAAGCACCTTGTCCCGTTCCAAATGATTCTCAATGCTGCCTGCTATGTAGACTTGTTCTGATAAGCCAAGTTTCTCAAAATCCAAATCCAGCGTGTATCCCTTGATAATGCCTACTTGTCTCAGTTTGTTTACGCGGTACGCTACGACGTTTGGATGGAGATTGAGTTTCTTTCCAATATCGACAAAGGACGCTCTTGCATCCGTACTGAGTTCTGCAAGTATTCTCAGATCTGATTCATCTAGACCTGGCATATGCATCCCTTACCCTGCAAGATAGTTCTGTGTCCAGTCTCGAAACCTCGTGAGGTTATGCTCAGATACAGTCCGTCCGTGAGAAGA
>CAZGRO010000001.1:0-10200 GCA_964528315.1 uncultured Candidatus Bathyarchaeia archaeon | reverse complement strand
TGGTGGAGGAACATAGATTCTCTTCTGGAATCGCCTTATAAAGGCCTCATCCAAATCCCACGGTTTGTTTGTTGCGCCAATCACATAGACGGATGATTGCTTCTTCTTGTCAGAGATGCCGTCCATCTCTTTCAAGAACTGGTTTCTCGCCCTGACCTCGCCACCTACTTCATGGCTTCTAATTCCCATCATGGAATCAACCTCATCAATGAACATGATGACTGGCTTTCCCTCCTTCGCGGTATTCCGCGCTTCCTGAAACAATTTCGCCACATTCCTTTCTGACTCGCCAAGCCACTTTGAAACGATTGAAGGTGAATCAATGCAGTAGAATGTGGCATCAATCTCGGTTGCCATTGCAGCCGCAAGGAGCGTCTTCCCACATCCCGGCGGACCGTAAAACAGGATTCCGCGCGGCCATCCGAGCGGGAATAGGTCAGGTCTTCTCGATGGGTAGATAATCGATTCCTCTATCGCTTCTTTTGCGTCAACAAGGTCGGCAATGTCATCCCACTTGACATCAGGTTTTTCAACAGTAGGAGCCCTCTCGAGTGCCTGATCGATTGATTTGTCATGACTCAGTGGGGAGGGATCGTTGCCGCGTTGCAGGTCTACGATTCTTCCGCTGTAGAGTTGTACCTTCTCGGCGTAGACTCTGTTCTGTGGTGTGTCGGGATAGAGCTCACACAATTTCAGAAGGACCTCGACGGCGCGTTGATACTTCGCGATTGCCATTCCCCGTGAGCCTTGCTTGTCCAGAGTAATGGCTTCTGTGACATTTCGTGCAGCAATCCTCTCCAAATCCTCGTATGCCACAATCCTCACCCGATAAACTGTTGTCCCTGGCAGGTCACCGAATCACTATCCTCTTCTCCTCACGAAGCGCTTCAACAGCCTTCATCACGTCGTCTCTTTCAACGCCCAGGAATCTTGCGCAGTCATTCACGTTCAATTTGCCGTCGTCCCTTGCGTGATCGACAATATACTCGTAGACGCGGGAGGAAAGAAGCTGTATTGAATCGGTCAAGGTTTTCGCTAGATCCTGTGTTTTTTCCAGTGTTTCTTGGAGAGGATGAGTGGTCGCATTGGGTGGATCCACAACTATGTCAGTTCCTTCCGATTCCAGAACGGCCTCTTTGTTTTGCCCTGTCGAGGGAAGCTCTGGAAACTGTTCTCTGATCTTTTGCTCGGCGTAGGCACTTGATTCTTCGAAGATCTTCTGTGCCTCTGCATCCTGGAGGACGATGTCGCTGTCTTTGAGCTGGAGGGTTCCAGTTTCCCTAACTGTGTCATCCAGCATCGAGTGCACCATTCCCAGTTCGCTGGCAACTTCTGGAATGACCCCTTCAATCTTATCCTTGGTCTCTTCTATGACGCTCACGACCGGCATTAGTTGGACTAGGATCTCGCCAAGCTGTTCCACAGTTTGCAGGCGAATAATGGCCCTTTCGAGGGCGATCTCACTTCCAATGACTATCTTTGCCATTTTTCTGATCTCAGAGCACTCTGCCGCGTAGAGTTGTGCTCGAGCGAAGTCTTTGGAGAGCTGGGCTGCAATACACCTCTGAAACATATCCCGGTCTTTCTTCTGGAGCCTGAGAACAGTTTCTTGCAGTTTGTGGTACTGAACGTTCAACCGGTGCAGCGCAAATACGATCCTCTCGCTGAGAGGCTTCTTTCTTCCCCAGATTCGTTCAAAAATAGATGAGATGGCACACGACCTCTTCAGAGGTTTGAAGTGCCTGCCAGTTGCATAGGTTGTGCCTGCTTGCTTGTGATCAGCATTCGTTCTTCCAGGACAATCCTATTTGACGAACTCTGTACGTCACGTTTGTTAATGTCGAATTTCTCCAGCGAGGTCATGTCGATTGTGATTTTCTCTATTTCCCGTTTTGCTGAAAAAGCGCGGTGAAGGCCGTGTTCTATTGAATCTACAGCCACTTTGTATGCTTGTGGATCGATTTCACCTGAGGCTAGTTGCATTTTGTTCGTTGCCAGAAACATCTCAAGTTCTCTTATTTGTTGATCGAGCTGGGTACCGACCGAAGCAAGTTTCTTTGTGAGATTTCCCTTTCTCGTTTCCAGTTCTTTCAAGTTGCTGTCGTGATTTCTCCGGAAATCCTCGTAGATACTTGGTTGAATGTCGCCTTGCCTGTGCAACTCGGATAGGGCGTTCATGCGCCTGAGTGCAAGGTCAATTTCTGTTCGCAGATTGTCTGCCTCAAGCTTCCAATCATCAAGAAGTGTGATCCCTTTCTCGCTCACCACAACTTGAGATGGAGAGCAATTGATGAATTGGCCGTTCCCTAGCTCTATCTCAATCGATGTTACGCAACTCTTCACGTCAGTCTGGATTCCAACAACTTTGCCAATGGTTGCGCCGTACTCATCGGAAATTGTTTGACCGAGAAGGTGCTTGACAGCATCCATGCGGAGGTTCATTTAAGTGCTCCTCGTCGTTGAGCTGTGATCTCCCTCAAAGGAAGGATTGAGGTGAACGTTCTTGATCAGTTGTGACAGGTGCCGGGCTTGGAAGGTCTGGGAATTTCTCTTTCATTCTCTGTTCAGCTATTGCGCCTGCCTCTGACAGGATCTTCTGTGCTTCCTGGCTAGTAGCTTCAGGTTTTGACGTCATGCCGGTAGCTTCGCCTGCTTCCACAACTATGTCATTTAGTGTTTCGTTGACCAGGCCAAGTTCGTAGGAAACCTCGGGCATCACTCCTGAGATCTGCGTCCTGAGCGATCGGATCACTCCAGTTACAGGCAACATGCTCGCAGCTATGTCTCCGAATTCTTGCACGGCTTCAAGTCGGAAACTGGCCCTCTCAATCGCGAGCTGGCACTGAAGTGTGACCTTCGCGATTTTCCTTATCTCAGCGCATTCTTCAGCATACATGGATGCTCTCGCCGTGTCTTTCGAGAGCTGGGCATCTATGCACTTCTTGAACAATTCCCTATCTCTTTGCTGCATCTTTAGATTAGCAAGCTCAAGCTTATTCTGTTGGGCCTTCAGTCTGAATACAGCGGCACTGATTCTTTCCTTCACCGACTTGTCAGACGGACGGATCCTGCCCTCGATCCGTGACAAAAACGGTTCTTTTTCAGTTCTATCCCAATTCTTGATCATGAAATTCCAACTCTTCCGTTTCAGCCCTGTGCTGAGCACAAGTGCAGTTGTGAAATAACCATGCCCTTCGCGAACCCTTTCAAAGTTAGTATAAGAAACGTGTCAAAAAGGAGAATTCGCCGAAATCTAGTTTCTCACATTCCGTTCGGACAGATGACGTGCTAATTCCTCGGCATACATGCTACGCTTAGAAGTGTTCAGAGAAATTCCTTGCAAGAATCAATCATGGCTTAAATACCTTCAATCAAGCTTTCTCGTCTGCTGCTCAGCCACACTTGGCATTTTCACATGTTGCTCTCCAGCTTGCTCAATTCAGGTTCGGCCTATGGTAAGACTTAAGACAAGAGGTTCGTATTAGAATGGGAAACTGCTGCCAGATACTGACATGCTTCGGAACACGTGGAGGTGAACTGCGAATGAGCGAAAAAACGATGCCTTCAGAATCCGCTAGACCGACGGCACCACGAGAACCAATTCCTCCTGACACCATCCTTGTCGGGAAGAAACCTCTCATGGCCTACGCAACTGCAGTTATGATGCACTTCCAGACAGGCGCCAAGGAACTAACTGTGAAAGCCAGAGGACGAGCGATTAGCCGAGCCGTGGATGTGGTCGAAGTTGTGTCGCGTAGATTCTTCGGAGGAAAACTGAACATCAAGAACATATCGATAGGAACTGAGGTCGTTGGCGAAGGCGACGATGTTAGAAATGTGTCAACAATAGAGATCAAAGTGGAGAAACTGGCCTAGCTTCACAGAACGCACCCATTTCTCTTTTTCTCTTGTTTGATTTGCATGCTCCGAATGTAGTGAGACAAAGGAGGCAGTCAGTACACCGAAGATGATTCTGTGGCATTGACATATATGTCGAAGGCAGACAAGGTTTGTATTCTCAAATCGATGACGTGTCCAAGTTGCCCGCCGTGAGGAGCGCAACCAGATCCAGAGTGCCGCTGATACCCTTACGTCAGTCAATAGGTAAGAGGGCAGACGAGACCCCTATTGACTGTCTGGAAATGCTTTTTTTAATAGCCCTGCTGATCTATTTCCAGCAAGTGGTGATATGATGGACCGCGTCTCTACGGGTGTGGCTGGCCTCGACGAACTCTTGGGCGGAGGGATCCCTAAACAGAAATGTATACTGGTTGTTGGCGGTCCTGGCTCTGGCAAGACAACGTTAGCCATGCAATTTCTAAGAGAAGGAGCTGTGAACGATGAGCGAGGCCTATATGTCACTATGGGTGAGGCCCCTGCGCAAATCAAGGAGAACTTTTCAAGCTTTCGATGGGATCTTGATGGACTTGAGCGAGAAGGAAAGTTGTTCTTCATAGACGCGACACCGATTCGCCGCGTCAAGACCAAGGGCAGCCCATATGGTGAACACATAGCGCTCACAGGTGGCGCGGCAATTCTGCCGGAGTTGACGCTGAAGGAACTTATTCAAACAATACGAGGAGTTGTCGACGAAGAGAAGATTCAGAGAATCGCAGTGGACCCTGTTACATCAATCGCAGTGAAATACGATAGGCCGGCAAACAGAAGAAAGGCAATGCTCATGCTTTTTGATGCACTGGAAGAAGCCGGCTGCTCTTCGCTGGTCGTGACAGAATTGCGGGCATCCATGCTTGACAGATCATTTCAACTTGAAGAATTCCTGTCCCAGGGCGTGATCTTGCTTCATACAATTCATCGCGAGGGAAATATCGTCAGAGCAATTCAAATAGAGAAGATGAGGGGAATCCCTCATGACATACAATTGAGGCCCTATCAGATCACATCTGAGGGAATTGAAGTATTTCCGAGAGATCGTGTCTTTCAATAAACTAGTCACTTCAGCTGCTTTCGAGGCCCGTAGAAGACAATTCCATAGGGGGCCTCGATTGAAAATTCCATCCACTTCTCGGGATGTCTCCTGCCGCGTATCTTCTTTATTCGAAGTCTCTTTACAGGAGTGCCTTTCCTTTCATATGTATCCAGCTCAATAATACAATCAGATAACCCCTCAAGCCTGGACAAGACATCTTTGTCCAAACCAGTACCCACGGAGAAGTATAGACTTCCTCCCTGCCCTTTTATTCTGGCCCCAACGGTGTGTATGAAGGTTAAGATTGGATCAGGCTTAAGTGAAGCGAAAAGGGGGGCCAGAGAATCCAAGAAGAATGTTGTTCCCTCTCCTAGGGCGTTTGCTGCGCTAGAGATCTGTGTCCCAAGATTTGTCAGATCTGTTAGCACCTGAATGCTATACCTTTCGGTGGATGGTCTACCCGCTGCCCCAGAATAGCAATCGATGAACGCAAGAGACTCTCTTTCGAATCTGGCGACATCCAGGCCAAGTTCTTTCATATCTTCCACTATCTTCCTCGGAAAGTCATTGTTGGTCACAAATACGCACTTCCCCCCTCTAGCTAGTTGATCATGCATGACCTTCTGCATGAGAACACTCTTCCCCGAGCCCGGAGCACCTATCACCATGACTGCTCCAGCCATGGACCCCTTCCCAAGAAGCATATCATTCAGGAAATCAAAAGAAATCCGTTGAAGCTTACGTTGGCGTCTTGAAAGCAGGACTCCAGATCCTATTGCGATCGCGAAGAGAGTAGTGGCTCCGTAGTAGAACCACAAGGGCAATATCTCTAACCTAGCAAGATACCTTGTCGATCCTGACACCGCTATGTTCTTACGAATCTGCTCAAAACTCCCGTAGGTGAAGACAAGAACATAGTTGCCGCCGGGAGTCTGGTCGAAAAACAGTATCCCGCCTGACCCAGTCCTGTCGGATGCTATCAGCCTTCCCTCCATAGCTAGCTCGACTTTGGCTTCTGACAGGGGCATGCCAAAGAAGTCCTGCACAGTGATTGCAAGATCATACACCTGACATCTTAGAATCAATTCCGTATCTGTGGTCAGACTCACATTTCTCGTATCGCTCACAACGACATTCTTCCAGTGGACCGATATATCATACTGAGCCATGTCCTCTGTAGAAGGAAGTATTGCCTCAGCCAAGCCACGCCCATCTGCGAGTCCTGTCCACACCTTCGAATTGCTCTGACTGATTGTGATATTCGCACCTTTCATCTCTCTATCAGAGAAGTCTCTCACTGTCATACTGATCACGTGGTAGTATCTTTCCACAAATGGGATCGTCATCCTGCTTGGAGCCCGATTGTCGTCCCAATGAAGAAAAACAGATGCCCTAACATCCTTCACAACCACATATAGCATCAATGTGGATTCGGCGCTGACCGTTCGCACAATCGGTCCCACAGAGAAGGAGTGAGCTTGTTCCTTTAGCACAGATTCTATCAGCACAGGTGCTTCAATGCCACACACGTGCATTGTCTTTCCTTCGCCAGTTGTCTCTACCAGTGTCGCGTTCACTATACCAATGGTTGGAGCGGAAGCTCTAAGCCAGAGCTGAAAAGACACCGTTCCCCCGATCTTGACCGTTCGTCCAAGCGGAGGATAGAGAGAGAACGGAATGATCTCAGATGCGGAGCTCCATCTCTGAATCCCGTACGGAGGGTCGGTACTCATGATTCTTCTTGGAATTGAGGGTCCGCCGTAGGCTGTGTGGAGGTAGAATACTGTTCCGGATGAGTCCACAGGCTGCGAGAAGGCTTGACGCACTGGGCCTAACAAAAGGGCAAGCACCAGGACTAGTGAACATAAGGGCATCCATCTTGCTCGACACCAAGCCACTCGCGCCATCAGGCTTGCCTCAAAGATGATCCTGGTCCCGTCCTTTGTGCCGCAGCTATCCCTGCTTTAGTCTTTAGATACATAATATCCTCAATCTTCACCACCGTCAACAGGTACAACACGGCCCAGGCCATGAACAGTATCTCTCCAGCCGATTCATGAAAGGCTTTTGCCTTGCTAACCCCTTCTGTTGCTATCAAGTAGCAGATGATGTAAATTCTGAAGACGTTGACCATGAAGGTTCCGAAAGCCCCGGTCACAGAATAGAGGGCTTTTCTGGCTCGTGGGGCATCAATTTTGGCGATCATGACTGCTATAATCATGAAAAAGATTATCATGCTGTGAACTCCTACGCAAGGCCAGAAGAAATCGACAGCTCCTTTGAACCACTCTACTCCCTCTCTCTTCACAAATATGAACAGCCTTGATGACTCAGCCTGCCAAATGGCCTTTATTTCAGAAAAGCCCAATAGAGCCACCACAATGGGAACTATTGCATATACAATTGCCTGCATAGGCCCTAGTGACGCGTATGGGAATGAAGCGTCGAGCAGGAACATAAGGCTCATACCCAGAAGATATGCAACAGGGGTTATCATCTTCAGAAGGCTCCCCGGTCCGTAGGCTGAAGCGAACAACGCCACCAGGTACGACGCAAAGGCTACGTGTTCCCACATTGCCACCCAGCTGAACATTCTTGGCATCTCAGGAAGCCCCAATCGCATTCCCGCCTGCGCAATTGCGTGATTCAGGTTCAGAACGAAGACCCCATAGTAGTACAGTGTGAGAAGGGTTGCTGCGAGCACCCATGATATTGCTGTGCCCTTGTTACATCTGAATTGAACCTCTTTCCTTGCGTCGTACCACTCAACAACTATGAAGAACGCAGCAAACAGCAGACCGCTCCTGCCCTCGTTCCAACCAGAGATGAAACTCATCTGATCGATCGCCAACAGGACAACAACGGGAATCAAGCTCATCAGGAGAAACTCGAAACCCCCTAGCTGTTTAGAGCGTGCTCTAAGAGAAATGGTACTCCAATGACTATGCTCACGAATTTCCATGCTTACACCGTCTTGCTCTCTACAGTCGTCCTAAGGCGGTTCTTTCGACCAGCGATGTGTCTTCTGAGACAATATGTGCTAGTTAATCGAACTTTTCTTTCTTTGCCTTCTGCGCGTCATGTTCTCTCTCTATTCGTGCAATGTAGCTTATCGTGAAACACGACGCAGCGAATATCAAGGCCACGAGCTTGCTGGAGAACACTATGTTGATCGGGTATGGGTTGTTCGGCCAAGGATTCACTATTATATCGGGGTTCTGCAGCCCTTGGACTGCCAAAGCAGCTGACCAGAGAACAACATGATATACGATTTCGAATCCGCTTCCCATTGCAAAGAGCCATGCTAACACACCCATTGTGTTCCTCACTCCTGACGGCATCCTCATGAATCGTTCCCTTGTGGAGGTGGAACTCAGGCCAAAGGCATATGACAAAAAGAACAGAAATGTGAAGAGAGTCATTGGCTTCATGTATATCCATGGAAGGACGTAGACCTCTGCTGAAACCAACGCGTCGCCGACCACATAGGGCGGACTGCTCCTTAATGTATTCCCTAGCAACACTGCTACTGCGCCAACACCTGAAAGCCACGAAAGCACCGTCATTGGGTCTAGTTGAGCGATCAATGCTCGCAGCGTATGCGCAAATCCGTTGGCCGCGACTCCAAACCGGTCCGTATGTTCACGACTTGACTCTCTCAACGACATATACCTCTTCGAACTTCCCGCAGCATCATATTAATGTTTGGCAGACTCGCCTCATCCCCAGCCCCGGGTATCACTTCCGCGCAACGGTCAGGCCTTGAATGAAACCTGCGTACTTGCCCGGGAGATCCCTTGTAGCGCCCTCCAGAAGAATCAATGCGACTTCAGAGGGGCGTTTCCATCCTGCTTCAGAGTAGTATCTCCCTATGTCGATTTCTCGGTATGACCACGCATTTAGCGGTGTACTGATCACGACGATCTGATGACGCCTAAGGCTGTAAGTCACGTTGGGCTGCTGTGAGAACACAACCCACAGTATGTTTGTACCATCATTGATCTCTATTCCGAAAACGTTCTTTGGATGACCCGAATCCTGATAGCGTTCATGTAGGAATGTAGGATAAACCCACACTCCGAGAGTGCCATCGTACAACTGCTTGGTCGCTCTGCCTCCGAGATTCTGTCTCACATGAACAGTCGCCCACAGGTACTGATCAATTTCCCCATCTTGCGATACATGCATTCCTAGACAAGTCTTGCCACCAACCTCGTCCAGTCTTACGAAGGCGTCATCGTTTGGCCCCATCAGAAGAGACACCTCCCACATGTACGGTTTCTTGAATTTCCAGACCTGATCAGGTGTCCAGTACTTGAATCTTGGATTAACTATGGCAGGCGCTTCCGAACTCGCACCATACATCTGTGTGAAGAAAAAAAGCACAAGGAACAAGCAGACAAGCATTGATGCTGGAGCAAAAACCCTTCTCAATCTGCTCGTCATACATGGTTCCTCAATTCAGAACGGTGGACCAGAAGACCAGCGATCATCACAGGTATCCAATACATGAAGTAGTTTTGGAGAGCCCTCGGAGAAAACCACATTGTCAACGCAGGAAGCAGCCACAACAAGTGTTTCAGCTTGTCAAAGTACACGAAGTAGTTTGCCACAATGGTCAGGAAAATCGTAATGGTGATCACTAAGTAGAATAACGGAGGAAGTTTTGCGATGCCCGCTTGAGTCAGCATTGACATTCCTTGGCTCAGCAGCACGAGTCCCCCTGAGGCAGGAGTGAGAACTCCTGAGATCCATGCAGTTGGATCCTTAAGAACGAACACTAGATTCGGCACCGCGAAGCTGAGTAGTGCAGCGCCAATGAACTTCAACACGCCACACATCTTTACCACAAAGCTTCCTCGAGTCAGATTATACATCCATATCAGAAGAAGTGGGCCAGCGATCCATGGCTCCTGTTTTATCGCACATGCCATTCCATATAGAATGCCACATCTAAACGGATCCTCTATGTAAAACGCCGTCCAAACCATGGGAAGCACCCATAAGAAATCCGAGACCGCACCTGCGTTGAAGTCTATAGCTAGGTCTGCGCTTATGAAGATTGGCAGCAAGATTATTGGTTTCAGTTCTCGAGGTGATTTAACGTACAGGGTCAGCAGTGTCGCTATCTCGAAGAGAAAAAGAACCCACCGCATATCGGATAACCCTATCGCAAGAAACGGAACGAAAAGCAGGAAGTGAAGTGCCGGGTAGGCAAGGTTAGTTGAGATGTCTCCATTGGGGGTGAGAGTGATATAGAGTGGCTCAAC